>CAVKCP010000010.1:0-45300 GCA_963654815.1 Lachnospiraceae bacterium
GTTTGCAATGCAAATAAGGCTTCTTTTTATTTCGGGCAACTATACACCATTGCACTCCGATGCGCTAATTTGAGCTTACTCACTATAACACAGCTATTTACTTTCTCAAGCTTCTGATTTGGAAGTTATGGTCGAGAAATTGTCCCCAAAGGGGGCAAACTCTGCATAACCGCTGGTGACCGAAGGGAACCAGCGGACTCTCTGATAACGCGACAACGCGTACTAGAAGAGGGCGAACATTCTCATAAGGCCTTTATTTTTCGATTGTTCGCCATCTTCAAGGACGTCCTTCGTAGAAAGACGTATATCCGCAGGTTCCGCTCGCTATGCTCGCTCCACCAGCGGTTATGCATATTGGCCCTCTTCAATGACCCGTCGCTTGCGGCTTTGCCTAGCACTACTAATCTTGATGAGATACCGCCACAAGAAATTCCCAACCCGACATTCCGTCACGAAAACCTGCGCCAGAAAGTCACAAACGCATGCCACACGGCATTTTAAGGCCGCCAAAGGTGATTATATGGCCTAAAATGACTAACTTTGCACTTCGGTAAAATTGCGAAAACAAGACAATGGGTATAGAAAAAGGCATCTTCAAGCGGACAGAACTTCTTGTGGGCAACGACATAATGGACGTCATTGCATCGAAACGCGTCATAGTTTTCGGCGTGGGCGGCGTAGGCAGCTGGTGTGCCGAGTGCCTCGTAAGGTCGGGCATACGCAGGATAACGATAGTTGACAGCGACCGAGTGTGCATAACCAACATCAACCGACAGCTCATGGCAACCATGAAAACCGTGGGACACGTGAAGGTTGAAGCCCTCAAAGAACGCCTGCTCGAAATCAACCCCAATGCCGAAATCACCGCATTGCAGAAAATATACAGTGCCGAAACCGCCGACGAATTCGGTCTCGACGGCTACGACTACATCATCGACGCGATAGACAGTCTGAAAGACAAGGCCCTGCTCATGCTCAACGCATGCAACACCAAGGCCGTGTTCTACTCGTCGATGGGTGCCGCCCTGAAGATGGACCCCACGCAGATACGCGTGGCCGAGTTCTGGAAGGTGCGCGGTTGCCCGCTCGGAGCCGCCCTGCGCAAGAAATTCAAGCACATGAAAACGCGCCCGGCCCACAAGTTCAAGTGCGTTTACAGCGAGGAAGTGCTCGCCAACCGTGGGCAGAACAAGACCTGCGGCACCAGCGCATGCATGTGCCCCAAGGCCAAGATGGGGCCGGGCGACCCGTCGCTCGTCAACCACGAATGGTGCTCGTCGAAGGCACAAATCAACGGAACAATGGCCCACATCACCGCCACTTTCGGCTTTATGATAGCCGGAATGGCACTCAACGACATCTACACCAAAGCCCTCGCACAGCCCCCTACACAAGGCAGCGATGCCGAATGACGGCATGGAAGAAATGCGAATATTTACATTTTTTGCACTTCGTTCACAACAAAAAACCGGAAAACGAGTTATATATAGAAAACAGTCACGACAAATGGAACAAGCGGAAAGCACTGAAAACATTCACGACGGGATGGGCGCGGCAAGCCTTGCCGTCAAGCGAGTCACCGACATTGTGTGCTCGCTGGTCGGTTTGATTCTGCTTTCGCCCGTCTACCTTGTCATCATTCTGCTCATGAAACGGCAGAACAATGGTACCGTCTTTTTCCGGCAGGAGCGCATAGGCTACCGGGCACGCCCGTTCACCATATACAAGTTCCGCACAATGAGCAGCGTGATAGAGGAAAACGGCCCGCAACTTGTGGCCAAGTGCGACGACACCAACTCAACGAAGCTCGAACAGTATCTGCGCGGCCACCATCTCGACGAGCTCCCGCAGCTGTGGAACGTGCTGCGCGGCGACATGTCGCTCGTGGGTCCGCGCCCCGAACGCAAATATTTCATCGACAAAATCATGGCGCACGACGCCGACTACAAATACATCTTCAACATGCGGCCCGGCCTCACTTCCGAAGCCACGCTCTACAACGGCTACACCGACACCATGGAGAAGATGCTGCGCCGACTGCACATGGACATTGCCTACTACCGCCGCCGCACGCTGTGGCTCGACTTCTCGATTGTGGCAAAGACCGTTGCCGGCATCGTCACCGGCCGCAAAATATAACCCCGAAAAGAACACCATTTCTTATGAAAAAATACATCCTGTACATCCTTTTCTTCACACTGCTGCCCGCAGTGGGTTTCGCCCAAAGCATGACCGACAACCAGGTGCTTCAATATGTAATGAAGGAGCACGAGGCAGGAACATCACAAGCACAGATAGTTACCAAACTCATGCAGCGCGGCGTTGACATCTCGCAGATAAGGCGGGTGCGCAGCAAGTATGAAAGACAGATGAAACAGAGCGGTCTGGGCAACGTGAGCGACGACACGTCGTCGGGAAGCAAGGACACGCGCATGCGGTCGAACAACGGCAAGACGCGCGACGACTACGGCAAGGCATCCAACCAGGCCGCTGCAGGCTACTCCACCCAGCGCGTGAAAGCCGAACGCGACAAGACCTACAAGAACACCTACGACGAGAACGACGAGGAATTTCTCGACTACCAGAACGAGTTGCTCGAGATGATGCCCGACACGGCCACGATGCTCAAGAAGCTGCTCGCCGAGCGCGAGCAGATGAAACGCAAGGTGTTCGGCCGCGACATATTCAACAACAACGAGCTCACTTTTGAGCCGGCAATGAACATTGCCACACCGCAGAACTACCGCCTCGGCCCCGGCGATGCCGTGATTATCGACATCTACGGCGCATCGCAGAAGACGGTGGAAGCATCGGTGTCGCCCGACGGCGAGGTGACAATCGACGGCTTCGGCCCCGTGCAGGTGAGCGGACTCACCGTGGCACAGGCCAACGCCAAACTGCGCTCAACGCTCGGCAGCCGCTACAGCAGCAGCCGGGTGAAACTCACCGTGGGACAGACACGCACCATCATGGTCAATGTCATGGGCGAAGTGAAAGTGCCCGGCACCTACACTCTGTCGGCATTCGCCACAGTGTTCCATGCACTCTACATGGCCGGGGGCACAAACGACCTCGGAACGCTGCGCAACATCAAGGTCTACCGCAACAACCAACTCGTGAGCGTGGTCGACATCTACGACTATATACTCAACGGAAAGCTCACTGGCAACGTGCGGCTTGCCGACAACGACGTGATTGTGGTGGGTGCCTACGACTGCCTCGTGAACATCGAAGGAAAGGTGAAACGCCCCATGTTCTATGAAATGAAGAAGAACGAGAGCATAGCCTCACTGCTTAAATATGCCGGAGGCTTCACCGGCGACGCCTACATGAAGGCCGTACGCGTGAACCGCAAGACGGGCAAGGAATACTCAGTATATAATGTGGAGGAATTCGACTTCTCGAGTTTCCACATCGCCGACGGCGACTCGGTGACGGTAGACTCCATTCTTCCGCGCTACGCCAACACCGTAGAGGTGAAGGGCGCGGTGTTCCGTCCGGGCATGTACGACCTTGGCAAGCAGGTGAACAGCGTGCGCACGCTCATCGAACATGCCGAAGGTGTCACCGAGACGGCATTCACCAACCGTGCCGTAATACACCGTATGAAAGCCGACCGCACGCTCGAGGTGATCAGAGTTGACCTCGGCGGCATTATAAGCGGTAAGGTGGCCGACGTGCCTTTGAAGGAAAACGACGTGCTTTATGTGCCCACCAAGCAGGAACGCATGGCCGACCGCACCATAACCATACGCGGTGAGGTGCAGTTCCCCGGCATATACAAGTATGCCGACAACGAGACTGTGGAGGATTTCGTGCTTCAGGCAGGCGGACTCACCGACAAGGCATCAACCGTCAAGGTGAGCATAAGCCGCCGTGTGAGCAACCCCAAAGCTCTGTCTCCCGACAGTGTTATTGCACAGACATTCACCGTGTCGCTCAAAGACGGCTTCGTGATCGACGGCACACCTGGCTTCACGCTCATGCCTTTCGACGAAGTGTATGTGGCTAAAAGCCCCGCCTATGTGGAGCAACAGAATGTGAGCGTCGAGGGCGAGGTGATGTTCGAGGGCACCTTCGCCATGACCCGTCGCAACATGCGCCTCAGCGACCTCTACAAGCAGGCCGGTGGAGCCAACTCCATGGCCTACATTCACGGTGCAAGACTAATGCGCAAGGCCAACGAGTCGGAGAAGACGCGTATGCGCGCCGTACTGCAGATGCAGCGCGAACAGCAGCAGAAGAACCTGCTCGAGCTCGCCGCAAGCAGCAACAATGGCAACATACAATCGGCCGCCGAACGTGCCAACGCCACCGACATTGCAAAGTTCACCGTGCCCGACGAATATCCCGTGGGCATCGACCTTGCCGCCGCCATAAGCAATCCCGGTTCTGACGCCGACGTGATACTGCGCGAGGGCGACCGACTCGAGGTGCCGCAATACAACGGAACGGTGAAGATAAACGGTGCGGTGATGTATTCAAACACCGTTGCCTACGAGAAAGGCAAACGCGCATCCTACTACATCGACCAAGCCGGCGGTTTCGCCGCCGACGCAATCAAGCGCCGCGCCTACATTATATATATGAACGGCAAGGTGGCAAAGGTGAGCCACGGAGCCAAGGTGCAGCCGGGCTGCGAGATTGTGGTGCCCGCCAAACTGCGCCGCAAGATGAGTGTGGCCGAGACAATGAGCTTGGGTTCAAGCATGTCGTCGATTGCCGCCATGATTGCAACGATAGCCAACTTGGTGAAGTAAGCCAATATGGCATGACACGCCAATGCCTCCAAGACGCACGTCAGGCAAAGGCATAAAGAAATTCAACGAATGAAAGATATGGAAAAAGATACGGCCAACAGCACGCCAACGGCAAACAAGGCAGTGGAACAGCAGTCCACCAACGATGAAGTGCTCGACTTGGGTAAAGTTATAGCAAAACTATGGCGCAACAGGCGGCTTTATGCCATTGTCCTGCCTGTGGTTTTCGTCCTGTCGTGCCTGTATATTCTTACCGTTCCGAGATACTACACCACATCGACATCGCTCGCTCCCGAACTTGAATCATCGTCGGTGAGCGGCGGATTGAGCTCGCTCGCGTCTTCTTTCGGCTTCGACCTGTCCAACATGCAGTCGTCTGACGCCATCTCGCCGTTGCTCTATCCCGACCTTATGTCAGACAACAAGTTTGTCGTTGACTTGTTCAAGATAAAGGTAACTACTGCCGACAACAGCATAAGCACCGACTATTACACCTATTTAAAGAAGTATCAGGAAAAGAGTTTCATGCAGAATCTGCGCGACATAATGCCCAAATTCGGCAAGAAGGAGGAAAATCCTGCACTCAAGGGAGCAAAGAACAACCCCTACATACTCTCACGTGAAGACGATGCGATAGTCAACGGTGTGCGCAGCGACATCAGTATCGACGTTGACAAGAAAACCGGAATGATTTCAATATCGGCCACATCGCAAGACCCGCTGGTGTGCAAGACGCTCGCCGACTCGGTTACTACGCGCCTGCAGAAGTTCATTATAAAATACCGCACGAGCAAAGCACAGAACGAAGCCAACCACTACAAGGCTCTTATGAACGATGCCCTGAAGGCTTACGAGAGCGTGCGTGCCAAATACGGTGCCTATTCTGATGCCAACACCGACGTGATACTCGAGAGCGTGAAATCGAAACTCGAAGACATGGAGAACGACATGCAGCTGAAATACAACCAATACACGGCCTACAACACGCAATACCAGGCATCAATGGCAAAGGTGCTGGAACGCACCCCGGTGTTCACCATGGTGAAGGGAGCGGAAGTTCCGTTGAAGCCGGCAGGGCCGAAACGCATGATTTTCGTGTTGGCCATGACTTTCCTCGCCTTCATTTTCGTGTCGTTGTACTCATATTTTTTCAAGGATTGATGTCCTGTTTCTAACATAAAAGAATGCTCGAAGGTCTTTTCGCTATCTTCGCGATACTGGTGTTTCTCGCGTTTTTCGAGGAATACCTCGGCCGATACAAATGGTTCGCCTATCTGTTGTTGGGCGTAGTGCTCATTATGTATGCCGGTTTCAGACCCGTTGGGTTCGACCGCGACTCCCCCAACTACGAGGAAATGTTCATGCATCCCGATTCGAGGGAGTCGCTGATAAGTGTCGAACCATTGTTTCTTTGGATTTGCAAGATAGGCAGCTCGATAATGTACGACGTGCGCATCGTGCTCGTAATATTCGCCATTATAGGCGTAACGGTAAAGATGTATGCCATAAAGCAGCTCACTCCACTCTTCTTCCTGCCGCTGGTTATCTATTTCGGAAACTTCTACTATCTGCACGAGATAACCCAGATAAGGGCCGGCGTGGCAGCGGCAGTGTTTCTGCTGTCGGTGTCTTTCCTGGCAAAGGGCAAGCGTCTGCCTGCGTTCTTGCTCATAGTGTTGGCCTGCATGTTCCACTATTCGGCCCTGTCGTTGCTGCCGTTGCTGCTGCTCAACAACAAACCAATGGGCAAGCGCACCAAGATTGTGCTCGCGGCAATAGTTCCTGCGTGCTTCGTGCTGTATTTCCTCAACCTCGACCTGCTCACGACAATACCCATACCCTATGTCACCGACAAGGTGGAATCATACAAACTCGCGAGCGAATTCGGAAAGGTTGACCGAAATTCAATCCTCAACCCGTTCCCGTTGATAAAGATGGCCGTGTTTCTCTATTTCCTGTATTTTGCCGACACGATAGCCAAACACGTCCCGTCGATACACATTCTGATAAAGATTCTTGGCTGCTCGCTGCTTGTATATTTCGCATTCTCGTCGGTGGCGATATTCAGCATGCGCGTTTCCGAGCTCTACGGCATCGTCGAGCTCGTTACCTATCCGTGCATCGTCTACACCATACGCCCGAAGTTTGTGGGCAAGTTGCTCGTGTGCACAATAGCCATTATAGAGATGGTGTTCAACACCATATTCTGGAATTTCTTTGACTTTACAGTATGAACCCACAACATATATCCACCCAACATCATGCCGGCGACAAGCGTTCGTCGCTTATCAAGAAGAACATCATAGCATCGTTTGCCGTGAAAGGTTGGTCGGTGTTGGTGCAGCTCATGCTTGTCCCGCTCACGCTGGCCTGCCTCGGCGTTTACGAGAACGGTGTTTGGCTCACGATAAGCTCCGTGCTTCTGTGGATAGACAACCTCGACATCGGTTTGGGCAACGGTTTGCGCAACAAGCTCGCCACCTACATTGCCCAAGACGACACCGTGAAAGCGCGCGAAATGGTGTCGTCAACGGTGGCCATGCTCACCTGCATCATTGTGCCTGTGTGCGTGCTGCTTGTCGTGGCGGAGCTTTCGGGCGACATGTATTCGCTGTTCAACGTGTCGCCAGATAAAATAGGAAACCTCGGCACGACGCTTGCCGTGTGCACCATGATGGTGTGCTCCACGTTCATACTGAAGTTTCTCGGCAATTTCTACATGGGTCTGCAGTTGCCCGCAATAAACAATGCCATTGTCACGTCGGGCAATACTCTTGCGCTGCTCGGCACCGGTTTGGTTTATCTCAGCGGCACTCACTCGTTCTTTCTCGTTGCCCTTGCCAACACCGCAGGCCCTGCATTGTCTTATCTTCTGTGCTATCCCATCACTTTCTACGGCAAATACCGCCACCTGCGACCGTCGTTCAGACTTGCAAGCAAGGCTGCCATAAAGGAGCTTTTCCTCATAGGAGCGAAATTCTTCGTGCTTCAGATTGCCGGAATAATACTTTTCTTCTCTACAAACATCATCATTTCGCGGTGCTTCACGCCCAGCATGGTAACGCCATATCAAATAGCCAACCGCTATTTCATGGTGGCAATGCTGCTCTTCACGGTCATCTGCGTTCCGTTTTGGAGTGCCACCACCGATGCATACGCAAAGAAAGATTTCGCATGGATAAGGCGCGCCAACCGCACACTCAACCGCTTCATGGCACTAACACTGCTGCTCATAGCAGCAATGATAGCCGCTTCGCCCATTGTCTACCATGTTTGGATAGGCAACAAGGCCACCGTCCCGTTTTCGATGACGGTGCTCGTGGGCATCTATGAGTTCATTCTTATTTTAAGTACACGCTACTCATTCGTGCTCAACGGCATCGGAAAACTCAAGCTGCAGCTCTACATGACTGCCGCTGCGGCACTGGCCTACATCCCGTTGGCGGTTTTCGTGGTGCACGCCACCACCGACATCAACATGCTGCTGGTTGTGATGTGCGCGGTGAACATGCCCGGTCTCATTGTTAATGCCGTGCAATACAACAAGATAATAAGCGGCAAGGCACGCGGAATATGGCTTAAATGACACAATTTATGAAACACCATTCCATAGCAGTGCTCCTCGCTACCTACAACGGGGAGCGTTACATCAGAGAACAGATAGAGTCGATCTACGCCCAAACCTGCAAGGATTGGACTATATATGCGCACGACGACGGATCGACAGACGGCACCGTGTCGATACTCGAAGAGTATGAGTCGGCCAACGACAACTTTGTTGTCTTGCGCTATCCAAGCCAGCACGGAGCATCGGGCAACTTCCTTAGTCTGCTGCGTGAAGTCGATGCCGACTACTATTTCTTTGCCGACCAGGACGACATCTGGCTGCCCGAAAAGATGGAAACCTGCATGCAACGCATGGCCGCAACCCAACAAAGCAGCAGCGGCAAGCCCGTATTGGTGTGCAGCGATGCCTTCGTGACCGATGCCGACATGTCGGTGCGCGCGCAATCGCTATGGAAACAGGCCGGAACTCATCCCGAGTTTCTGCTCACTTTCAACGAGAGTGCCGCCACACCGTTTGTCACTGGCTGCACAATGCTTGTAAACAAGCAGGCCAAGCAAGCCGTTGTTTGGGACAAGACTAGTGCGGCAACAATGCACGACGCATTCATAACATTGTGTGTTTTGAGGGCCGGCGGCATCGTGTCGCCCATATTCAAGCCGCTCATCTACTACCGTCAGCACGGCGACAACGCCCTCGGGGCATTCTCCTACGACAAGACAAGAGGCATTGCCTACAAACTTTCGCACTTCAAGTCGCTCGCCAAAAAGAACATTGCCATACTGAAAATGCTGCATGCATTAGGCTACGGATCGGTGTTCAAGTTCTTGAAATACAAACGTGCATACAAAAAGAAATGCAGAAATGCCAACATGAAAGGATCGTTGAAGTGAAGCACGAACATCGGACAGTGGGTGTGTTGATTGTGGTCTACCACCCCGACGAAGCCATTATCAAGGCCAAGGCCATGCGTCTTGGCAATGAATTTTGCACGGTATTGGTTGACAATACCCCCGGCAACGGCGTTGATTTGGGCGGAGAAAACGTGAAACACATTGCATTGCACGCCAACACGGGCATTGCCAACGCGCAAAACCGTGGCATAGAATATCTTGCCTCGCAGGGATGCACGCACATAGTGTTCTTCGACCAGGACAGCGAATACACCTGCCAGTATGTTTCGGCCATTGCCGACGAGTATGACCGCATAGGCAAACACAACGAGAAACTGTTTCTGCTCGGTCCGCGTGTGGTGAACAAGACCAACGGCGAGGCTTACCGTTCGGTAGTGCACACCGAACAAGAAGAAACCAACGGCTTCATAGCCAAGCGCGAAATAATAAGCTCTGGCAGTTGCGCTTCGACAGAGAAACTGCTCGATGTGGGTATGCTCGACGCTCGCCTGTTCATCGATTTCGTCGATTTCGAACTCTGTTGGCGCGCCGAAGCAAAAGGTTATGTGTGCGGAATAACCACCAACGTGGCCTTGCCCCACAAGGTGGGCGAGCGCGAACTGCGCTTTCCTCACGGCTACCGCGTAATAATATCGGCTCCTTTCCGTTATTACTATCAGTACCGCAACCACCTTTGGCTATGCCGCAAGGCTTATGTGCCGATGCAATGGAAGGTGAACAGAGGCTTGAAAAACATGCTGCGCATGCTCTATTTCCCGTTTTGCGTGAAGGGATGGCGCAGCATACTGAAATTCATGTTGAGAGGAATTTACGATGGAATTTTCAAATGCGACAAATAAAAAGACCGGAGCCATAGTGGTGCTCTACAATCCCGACATACCGGCGGTGCGCAATGCACTGTCCACTTTGTGTGCAACGGTTGACTGCCTGTGTCTTGTTGACAACTCACCGGTGGACAACGGAGCACATTTCGCAGGGTTGGAAAACACCACCTACATGGCAATGATGCGCAACACCGGCATCGCGGCAGCACAGAACGCCGGACTGCGACGGCTTGCCGAACTCGACATCTACTATGTTTTGTTCAGCGACCAAGACAGCATCGTCGGGCCAGAAACTGCCGAAACGCTGCGCATCGGTTATGAATCGTTGGCAAAAAGAGGCATCAAAGTGGGCGGCGTGGGTACACGCGCCATAAACAAGGAGACGGGAATGCCCTACGCTTCAAAGTCGAAAGAATTTGAAACCATAGCCTTGCACGGTGAAAACACCACCTTGAACGCCACGCGTTGCAGCTACATACGATCTTCGGTATCGTTCATGCGCATGTCAACATTCAGCGATGTGGGCGGATTCGACGAGGCCCTGTTCATCGACGGAGTTGACAACGAGTTGTGTTGGCGTGCCAATGCCAAGGGATATGAGTTCTTCATCATCGAAGAAGCGGCCATAACCCACCACCTTGGCGAAGGCGACCGCCACATAGCCAACCGCAATGTGGCCATATCCTCGGTGTTCCGCATATACTACCAATACCGCAACTACCTATGGTTGTGCCGCAGAAGCTATGTGCCAAAGTGGTGGAAACGGCTGCACCTTGCCAAATATGCCGCCAAAGCAATATACTATCCGCTGATGGTAAAGCCACGGTTAGGCTATGCCAAAGGCATAGCACGGGGCATTTGCGACGGCGTTTTCAAGACAAACGCACCTTCGGAAGGCAAATTTTAACAACAATTGGAAAGTTAGCACGAAATGACTATATCTGTATTAATGTCGGTGTATAAAAGCGAGAAACCCGAATTTCTCGACGAAGCCCTTGCCAGTGTATGGACGCAGCAGACTCTGAAACCTCAGCAAATAGTGCTCATCGAAGACGGAACACTCACCGACGGGCTCAAGGATGTGATTGACAAATGGTCGCAACAACTGGGCGACCGGCTCACGATATGCAAGAACGAACACAATCTCGGCCTTACAAAATCGCTCAACCTCGGTCTGACAAAAGTCACGTCAGACCTTGTTGCGCGCATGGACAGCGACGACATTGCAATGCCGCAAAGGTTTGAATTGCAGGAAGCCTATCTTGCATCTCATCCCGAAGTGTCGGTAGTGGGCGGATCAATGCAGGAGTTCAGTTCAAAAAATCCCGCTGTCAACATTCGCCACTACCCGCTCACCCACAGCGAAGTGATGCGAAGCATATACAAGGCGAGCCCTCTTGCCCACCCCACGGTGATGATGCGCATGTCGATGTTCCGCGAGGGCAAGCTGCGCTACGACGAGCGTTTCCGCACAAGTCAGGACATTGCGTTGTGGTTCGATGCCATTTGCGCGGGCTACAAGATAGCCAATCTGCCCGACGTCACGTTCCGTTTCCGCCTTGCCGACGACATGTTCAAACGCCGAAGCCGTGCAAAGGCGTGGAACGAATTCCGCATTTACATGAGCGGTGTGCACCGTCTCTACGGTTTGTTCTCGCCGAAATACATCTATCCCATAAGCCGGTTGATGTTCCGGCTCATGCCCGTGAAGCTGGTGAAGATTGTCTACGGAAGCAATCTTCGCAAGAAAGTAGTTGAAACAAAGAAGAGATAGGCCGCCGACACTTGCCCCGGCGTTGCCTTGCCGGGGCTTCTATGGTCTATCGCAAGGGGTTGAGTTCCGACTTATACCACTCAACAAACCGCCCGATGCCGTCGTGCAACGACGTTGATGGGTGGTAGCCCAGTTCGGTTTCAAGCCGTGTGGTGTCGGCATTGGTTTGGTAGACATCGCCCGGCTGCATAGGCAAAAATTCCTTTACAGCCTCTCGTCCCATGGCCGACTCTATTTCGTTTATGAAATCCATGAGCTTCACCGGGTGCGAACAACCTATATTATATACGCGGAAAGGCACTCCGTTGTCATGCTTCAAGGTTTCGGGGGCAGCGTCGATCACGCGTATTGTTCCATCGACAATGTCGTCGATATAGGTGAAGTCGCGCACCATGTCGCCGTTGTTGAACACCTTAATGGGCTTGCCCTGTGCTATTGCGCCGGCAAAAAGCGAGGGCGACATGTCGGGACGCCCCCAAGGGCCGTAGACAGTGAAGTAGCGCAAGCCCGTGGTTGCAAACCCATACAGTTTGCTGTAAGCATGAGCCATGAGTTCATCGCTTTTCTTTGTGGCCGCGTAAAGGCTAACCGGCGTGTCTACATTAGCCGTTTCACGGTAGGGAACATCGCTGCAAAGGCCATACACCGAGCTCGACGAAGCAAACACAAGATGCCCCACTCCATAGTTGCGGCACGCCTCAAGAATATTGAGGAAGCCCACGAGATTGCTCTCAAGATAGGCATAAGGATTGGTTATTGAGTAGCGCACCCCAGCCTGTGCGGCAAGGTTCATGACCTTGTCGAAGCGGCAACGGGCGAAAAGGGCATCGATGGCGGCCTTGTCGGATATTGACATTCTCACGAAGGAGCAGTTTGCAAACATTGTGCTCACCACTTCATTGCCCTCGCGCGAAACCTCGCTTTCATCAAATCCGCACTGTGCAAGCCGTCCGTATTTCAGTCTGGTGTCATAGTAATCGTTTATATTGTCTATGCCAACCACGGTGTCACCGCGTTTTGCAAGCTCAAACATTAGTTTCGACCCGATGAAGCCTGCGGCTCCTGTCACAAGTATTTTCATTCCTTTTTCTGTTTTCTTCGTTGCCGCCACGCGGCACATTGCGGCTGCGGCCATGCAAAGTTAGTCATTTTTTCACAATCGGCCACAGTGCGCGGTGCATTTCGTCAGTTGGCGAAGATGTTGCTCTTCAGTTTTATTGCGGCAGGCGAATTGCCTGTATCGTCGATGCGGTAGGGGCGTATGCCGTTGGCCACATAGTTGTTGCTCACGTTTATGCCGCTTGACTTCAGTGTTCCCTTGAGTCTGAAATAGAAGCCCACATACTCACGCACCTTCTTCATCTTGGCCGTTGCGGCGTTGTTTTCAAACTCAATGGTGTTGCGCGTTATCGTGATGTTGCTTGCCGGGCACGCCTCTTCTGATATTACCACCGATATTGCGGCCACTCCTCCACGGCAGCGGTTAATGTAGTTGTCGCTTATCGTGATGTTGTTTATCACGCTGCGCGTGTAGTTTGGCTCTATGTCGATAGCTCCGGGCATTGTGGGGCACGACGTGTTCACTATGTTGTTGGAGGTTATGCTTACGCCGTTGCCGTCGATTATGCTTATTCCGTTGCGGCAGTCTTTGTTTTTTCCGTCTATTGTATTGTCCTTTATGGTGACGTTGGTGTTGTGCAGCACGGTGCTGTTGTCGAACAGCCCCAGGTAGATGCCGTCGCCATAGAGCGGTCCTATGGTGCAGTTGCTTATCTCGGCGTTGTTGGTTCCGAACATTTCAATGGCATGCGTGTGCTCAAAAGCGTGCTTGTCTTTCTGTGCCGGCAGGTTGAAGTCGGCCGTTCCGGGCATTTCAAACGTCATACCTGTTATCTTCACGTTGCTTATCTGCTTGCTTGAACTCGACTTGGGCCCCACCGAGAGTATGGCCTTTGCCGTGTTGGGGTCGGTAGTGTTCTGCAGAATGGCCTTGCCCGATCCTTCGAGAGTGAAGTCGGATTGTGCCAGATAGAGCGGAGTTGCCATGCGATAGACACCTTCGGGCACCACCACATGCTTGCCCAAAGCCACCAAACTGTTTAGCGATGGGGCATCGTCGGTCTTGCCGTCGCCGTAGCACACCCAGTTGGCATAGAGCACACTGTTGGCTGCCGTGCCCTTCACCACGCACCCTTTCATATCGACATTGCCCGAGAGGCGCGTGCCGCGCAGCGTCACTGTGCCGCGTCTGATGCTGCCGTTGCCCACAAACACGAGGTTGCATCCTTCGGGAACGGTGACAGATCCGCAGGTTTTCGAGAGGTCGTGGGCGTAGGATATAATATAGGTGGTGTTGGCACCGCCCTGCTTGAACAGTTCGCTTAGATTGCCGTTGCGCGTGTCGTTCACCGAAGTGATCTGCGCACTGCTGCTCGTTGTTGACGTTCGTGCAGCTGCCGACACGGGAGGTTCGGCAGACGGAATCCACAAAGTGGCTACGGCAAGTGCCGCTATAAGTATTGGCTTTGTCATAATCAATTGTTTTTTGCGCCTTACGGCATGATACATACGGCCACGCAACGGCCGCATGAGGGCAAAGTTAAACATTTTTGTGCGATTATTACGCGCAGAACCCGGTTTTTAAACCAATGCTGCATCATGCTCTGTCAAAAGTTGCCTCCTATTCCTATTATATATGCACCGATTGTTTCACCGTTGTCGAAAAAAAAAACAAAAGTTTGCTTAATATGCAATAAATGTATAATTTTGCTTTCAACAACCACGACAGTGCAAACCGAAGGCCAAATGCCATGCCTTTCATGTGCATTTCTCCGAGGCGCAGCCTGCCTATTATGCAAAGATGACATGAAACACGTTTTTAGAAAATTCATCCTTATCACATTCCTTTGTTTAGCGAATGTTGCAGTTTGCCACGCCGATTGGTTCAAGGGCAAACTGGTAAATGCCGAAACAGGAGAGCCTTTGCCCGAGGCAAGCATAAGAAGCGAAGTAAACCCACAACCGGGTTGGAGCATGCAATCGTCGGCCACGGCCGACAGCACGGGATGCTTCATTCTGCAAAACGGATGGGAAGGCCGCATTCTTTTCACCTTCAGCATGATAGGCTACAAGAACAGCCGCAAGGTTGACTATTCGTATGGCGAAGACGTGAACGACACCATCGACATAGGCACAATAAAGCTGCAGCCCACCGCACTGATGCTGCGCGACGTGGAGGTTACGGCCAAAGTGCCGCGCATAACCATGTCGGGCGACACCATTGTGTTCAATCCCGAGGCCTTCAAACTGAAAGAGGGGGCGCGGCTCGACGAACTCATCAAGAAGCTGCCGGGCATGGAAAACCGCGACGGTCAGCTCTACTGGCACAACAAGCCCATACGCCTAATGATGAACGGCAAGAACCTCTTCGGCGGAGACAACATCGTGGGGCAGTTGCCCGCCGATGTGGCCAAGAAGATAAAACTGTATGACCGCAAGTCGGAACTGGCCCGGCACACGGGCAACGAAGACGGCGACGAAGACAACGTGCTCGACATTGAGGTGAAACCGGGATTTCTCGACAAATGGTATGGCGAGGCCAGTGCCGCCTACCAGACCGAGAAACGATATCTGTTTGAACTGGACGCGAGCCGATTGAGCGACCACGACCCACAGTTTGTGTATGTGCAGGCCAACAATGCCAACCGATATGTGGAGCGCACCATGCGGAGAGGAATGAACATGAACGTTGACAACGACGGACGAAGCCAAAACGGATCGTACAACTACCAGCACAACTGGCAGACCAAGGGAGCCGAAGACCTCACCAACAACGAATTCGACATAAGCGCCAACTTCGGCCATAGCGACGGATGGGGCAATAACGGCGAGTCCACCGAAACGTTCTTCCCCAACCAAGACCGCACCCTAACGCTGTCAAAAGACTACAACTACGACCACAGACTAAAACCGCAGATGTGGGCAAACATCTTTGCCTACACCGACTCGGTGAACAGCATCCAGATAGAGGCCAATGCCTCCTACGCCAAAACGCTCGGCAGAAAAGAAACCGAAGGGGCTTCATACAGCTACGCCCCCGACCAGTTTGAATATTATTCGCTCGCTGCAGCCATGGGGGCAAAGCCCGGCGACGCACTCTATGAACACCTCATCACGCGCAACCGAAACTACCAAACCAGTGACAAGCAGGAGCGCAAGCTCTCGCTCACCTACACATGGACGCGCTATCTGGGCAAGAAAGGATCGTTTGAGCTTAGCGGCAACACGCAGGCCAACGGCGAAAACTCCGACACCTACAACCACCGCTCGCTGGAATATCTGCGCGAAGGGCTGAGCGAAAACCTGTGGCAGCATTTCGACTACAAGAACCATTATGTGATGTCTAACATTGACGCAACGTTCGACTACTGGTTCTCGAAGAAATTCTATCTCAACGTGAGCGAAATCGTTACCTACGACCGCTACCACACTAGGCGCAACGTGTTTGCCGACACCAACGAGAATCTGGTCAACGACAACTCACCCACCACCCCCGACACCGACAACCACAACGATGCCAAGGTGTCCAGTTGGAGCAACAGTGTCACAATAAAGAGCACCATCACGCCCACAAAGCAACTGATGATTATGCCAAAATTTGAGTGGATAACCACCCGCGAAGATGCCAACTACCAATACGGACAACTCGATACCGCCGCCGTGCGCAACTCACACATGTACACCCCCTCACTGTTCTTGAAATGGAAGATGGGCCGTGTGCGCAACATGGACCTCTCGTTTGTCTACAATACCACCGTGCCGAAGCTCACACAGACCTTCGGTTTCCGCGACACCACCGACCCGATGGTTGTAAGCACGGGCAACGGGCGGCTTGGCAACAAGCATAGCCACACCACATCGTTTGGCTACCATCGCATGTGGCTACGCAAACAAATTGTTCTCGGCCTCGGCGCGTCATACAAAAAAGAAATAAACCCGCTGTCAACACTCTACCGCTACAACTCGCAGACCGGTGTTTACACCACTACGCCGATGAACGTAAAGGGTGGCGACCTATGGTATTTCAACGTAAATTATGACCAAGGCTTCGGTGCCGACTTCCGGCTGATGAACAAGTTCAGCCTCAGCAAATCGCAGTCTTACGGTTTCCTCACAATCCTCGACGACGAGAATACCGATGCCACACTCAACCATCAGAAGCTGCTCAGCATAAACGAAAACATGGAATTGTCTTACGAGGTGGAGAAACTCCAAATCACGCTCTACGAACGACTGGGATGGAACAGATACCGTTATGACGCCACATCATACAACTCCCACCCTCTTGACAACACCCTCGGCGTTCGCACAAACTTGAAACTTGGGGCATTTGAGATTTATTTCAACATGAACGACTATTTCCGCTCGGGCTATCTCACCTCAGCCATGAACGGACACCGCCTTTTGGCCAATATGGACATCTCCTACCGTTTCAACAAAAACAAGTGCTGGCTGTCGCTCTATATCGACGACATCTTCAACAAGGACATCGCCTACTACAGCGACTACACATCGTATAAGCGCACCGAAACCTCACACGACTACATACACCACTATGCCACGCTGAAATTCACCTACCGTTTCGACGCCAAAGAAAGCAAGAAATCAAAAGGCACATCGGCCAGCATGGCTTCATCCCTGTGATGATTGCGCGGCAGACAGTAAGCCTTTTTGCGCAAAGACATACTGATGTGCGGTAAAGCTTGTTTGACATTACCACATGACAAAGACTTGTATGCAGCCTTACCGCAATCGGTGCAAGAGCGTGCATCGCATGGTGTGCATACACACACCATACGGTGCACGACAAAACAAAGCCTTAAAACCATGTCTACATAGGTTGTTTTTTACGGGAAAGCAGGCATTTAAAATCGCGATTCCAATGTTCAGGCATTTCACGCAAGAACGATATTTGCCGCACGCAACACAATAATAAAGGCAAAATGTTGTTATATATAATGAAAAGTCCAACTGACAGCACCAACATGCAGCACTGGACGCATTAACGGAACAAAGAAAAGTAATGGATAAATACCTGTTGTTTATAATATTGGCATTTGTGGCCAGCGTGGTTTTCGGTCTTGTCCTGATGCCGGTGATAATGAAATTCTGCATGAAACGCAACCTCTACGACCTTCCCAACGGTCGCAAGGTGCACCACAACGCGGTGCCTAGGCTCGGCGGTCTTGCGTTCATCCCGTGCATGCTCCTTGCCTTCATCATTGCAATGGTGGTGCTTGGCAGCGTCACAGGCCACTACTCGCAGATAACGATAGGACTTTGGTCAGGCACTTTTCTTGTGAGCCTGTTCACGATTTACACCGTCGGCATTATCGACGATGTGGTGGGGCTCAGCCCAAAAGTAAAGTTTATCGCACAGATAATCTCGGCAAGTCTTCTGCCGGCATCAGGACTTTACATAAACAATCTCTACGGTTTCTGCGGCATTCACGAAGTGCCGGTAATCGTGGGAATGCCGCTAACTGTGTTTGTTATAGTGTTCATCGACAACGCGATGAACCTCATCGACGGCATCGACGGACTGGCCGGAGGACTGTCGCTGCTCTCCTTGCTCGGTTTCTTGGTGTGTTTCGCCCGCGAAGGCGTGTGGACCTACTGCGTACTCATAGCCGGACTGATGGGCGTGCTCGTGGCCTACCTCTATTTCAACCTCTTCGGCAAGGCCGAACGCGGCACAAAAATATTCATGGGCGACTCCGGTAGCCTCACTCTTGGGTTCATCCTTGGCTTCCTTGTCATCAAATTTGCCATGAACAACACCTACGTAAAGCCTTTCCGCAACGACAGTCTGCTCATCTCCTACACGTTGCTCATCGTGCCTTGCTTCGATGTCGTGCGCGTTATCATAACACGTCTGCGCGACGGGCAGCCCCTGTTCAAGGCCGACAAACGGCACATTCACCACAAGTTGCTGCAATGCGGCATGACGCAGCACACTGCCCTTGTTTCTATTCTTTCGCTTGCACTGGTATTCGCATTGCTCAATTTTCTGCTCTACCCGGCCCTGAATGTCACTTCGGTGGTGATTGCCGACATAATGGTTTACATCGCATTCCACCTCATGCTCGACTTGATAATTAGCAAGCGCAAGTCGCACGATGCCGCCGAAACCGCCAGCCACGCACACGGCAACGGCGCGATCTGACTCCTGCCGTCACTTCAAGAACACCAGCCAAACAGCGGCAACAAGGCAGACAAAGGCTGCAACATGGTTCCAGTGAAGGGCTTCGCCCTTGAACAGCAGCGTTGCCACGAGGGTGAACACGATGAGCGACACCACCTCCTGTATCACTTTCAGCTGTATAAGACTGAACGGGCCGCCGTTGCCGGCAAAGCCAATGCGGTTGGCCGGCACCTGACACATGTATTCAAACAACGCTATTCCCCACGAAAACAACACGACGGCCAAAAGCGGCCAGTTCTTGCTCACACCCGTTTCCTGCAACCGCAAATGGCCATACCAGGCAAAAGTCATAAACACATTTGAGCAGACAAGCAGCAAAACAGTATAAATTCCTTGCATATTCTTTTTCCGTTTCCTTTAAAAATTCATATTTCGCGTGCCCCTCACACCTAAAAATCCCGTTAAACGCAACTCTCTCAATTTGTGGACGGAAGCGGCAAACGCGACTGCAAAATTACACCATATCCCACTAACCGCAAAATTATGGTAACGCGAAATGCCTGCATCACGACAGAAAACAAGCCTTTCTCCAAGCACATTCCACTGGTTTTTCCGCTTGATTTCGGCTTCATCAAAGCCGCAAAGTATTGGTTAAAGAAAGCTAAAAGCACCTGCCCCCATTAAGATATGTCAAAAAAAACACATACCTTTGCACAAGTTTTTCAAAAGGAAAGGTGCTCGAGTGGCTGAAGAGGCACGCCTGGAAAGCGTGTAAACGTCAAAAGCGTTTCGGGGGTTCGAATCCCCCTCTTTCCGCAAGAAGAAAGAAATACACATCAACTATTTTGGTGTATTGCTTTCACTAGTTTGATAATCAACCGATTATCGGTAGTCGTTGAGTTTTAAAAAACGCCCATAGTCCTTATTGGTTTTATTATATTTCGCAGCATTTTACACATACTTGTGCATTATTTGTCCAAGCAATTATTCATGCACGGCAATGGAATGCGCCAATGCTACCAATCCTCAAACTCAAGTTCCAATTCGTGAATGTCTTTCTTTTGGGCACGGCCGCCGTTGGAGTTTTTACCAGTTTCTTCAGATGATGACTTGCTCACCGATAATCCCAACAAACGTATTGGGTGGGCGGAAGAATAATCTACCAACTTGAGCAACTGCTTGGCAAGCGGCAGAATGTCGTTTTTCTTCTTGAGGATTTTCTGTTGCGAGATGCTACGGGTTATTTGTGCAAAGTCGGCGAACTTCACTTTCAAGGTGAGCGTGCGCCCCTCGAAACCGCTTTTGGCTATGCGTTCAAGCAATTCGAGCACTACATGATACAGTTCGATGATTACCGCCGACGTGGCATAAATATCTTCAACAAACGTCTGCTCACAGCCCACCGACTTGCGCTCACGGCTTGTTACAACGGGACGGTTGTCGATGCCACGCGCAAAGTCATGGAACACATGCCCCGCCTTGCCGAAAGTTTCTACAAGACGGTTTTCTGAAACGGCCCTCAAATCGGCTCCCGTAAATATTCCCATAAGGTGCATTCGCTGAAGAGTCTTCCTGCCCACTCCCCAAAAACTCTCCACCGGCAACCGGGCGATGAAGTCGAGTGCCCTGTCGGGATGTATGGTGCAGATGCCGTCGGGCTTGCGGTAGTCGGAAGCCACCTTGGCAAGAAACTTGCAATAACTTATGCCTGCCGAGGCGGTAAGCCCGGTTTTCTCCCTTATACGGGTCTTTATCTCCCTGGCTATGTCCACCGCCATCTCCATATCCTTCTTGTTGTCGGTGACATCAAGGAATGCCTCGTCGATGGATATGGGTTCTATCATGTCGGTATATTCGTGGAATATCTCATGTATCTGCCGCGAAATATCCTTGTAATGCTCGTGTCGGCAAGGCACGACAATGAGTTGTGGGCAGCGTTGCTTTGCCTGCACAATGGATTGAGCCGAATGCACGCCCCATTTGCGAGCCTCATAGCTGGCCGTGGAAACCACACCGCGAGGCCCGTCAAAACCCACAGCTATGGGTTTGCCACGCAACTCAGGGTTGTCTCTTTGCTCCACTGCTGCAAAGAAAGCATCCATGTCGATATGTATTATCTTGCGGTTTGCCAACATCTCGTTCTGTTTCTGCAAAGTTATGCCTTTTCCTCGTTTTACAGAAATTTATTTTCCCATTAGTATTCAATGCTTCAATTGTTGACGAAAATACCCGACTCTGCAGCAATGTACAGATACGAAAAAGGGGAAACTGCATTGCAGTCTCCCCCGTTCTTATTCACTTTTATGATGTAAAACCGTGCCGCCGCGTTGCCATGTCGGCCACATAACAGTTTATTCCTCGTTTTCGGGACGCAGTTTGCGCACCGTTTCGGCAGCGCGCCACATCTCCATGTCGTGCATGGCTTTTAGTTCGGCGTTGAGTTTCTCGCGGTAGTCGGGCTTCGAGTTGGAGTCGATTGAAATCTGAGCTTCGTTGCCTGTCTTCACCGAGAGGTAGAGCCACTCCATTACGGGCTTTATGGCCTCACGGAAACGCGGTGCCCAGTCGAGTGCTCCGCGCTGTGCTGTTGTCGAGCAGTTGGCATACATCCAGTCCATTCCTTTCTCTGCAAAGAGCGGCATAAGGCTCTGTGTGAGTTCCTCAACGGTTTCGTTGAAAGCCTCAGAAGGCGAGTGTCCGTGCTCGCGCAGCACTTCATACTGAGCCTCGAGCAGACCCTCGATTGCTCCCATAAGCGATCCGCGCTCACCGGTAAGGTCGGATGTGGCCTCGCGCTGGAATGTGGTTTTGAACAGATAACCTGCTCCGATACCTATACCGAAAGCTATTGTCTTCTCCTCGGCCTTGCCCGATGCATCCTGATAAACGGCATACGAGCAGTTAAGGCCACGTCCTTCGAGGAACATAGAGCGCAATGATGTGCCCGAACCTTTGGGAGCCACCATTATCACATCCACGTCTTCGGGCGGCACCACGCCTGTGCGGTCGTTCCAGTTAATGGCAAATCCGTGTGAATAATACAGGGTCTTGCCCGGTGTGATATACTGCTTGATTTTCGGCCAAACTGATATCTGTCCGGCATCGGAGAGCAACATGCATATAATGGTGCCCTTCTGTGCGGCCTCTTCTACGGAGAACAGTGTCTTGCCCGGAACCCATCCGTCGGCCACTGCCTTGTCGTATGTCTTGCCTTCGCGCTGTCCCACAATCACGTTGAAACCATTGTCGCGCAAATTGCCTGCCTGACCCGGACCCTGAATACCGTATCCCAAAATGGCAATCGTTTCGTCTTTAAGAACTTCACGTGCTTTTTCCAATGAAAACTCTTTACTGGTGACTACTGTCTCTACAACGCCACCGAAATTCATCTGTGCCATATTTTATTTTTTTATGCAGCCTACTTGACTGCGGTTTATGATTTCATTTATACAATAAATTCGCCTGCAAAGGTAATAATTTATCACAAAACTACAAGCAAAAATTTTATTCTTTCACAAATTTAACTCTACACTTGCACACTTCCACCGGGTCTGTGCCGTCTTGCGGCTGCTTCACCACGCTCACTCCGAATACGTTTTCTTTGGCCTCATCCACATAGATGTGCAACTTGTCGCCATAGTGCGACTCGGCAATATAAGCTATGTCGAAGCGTTGCAGCCTATGGCTGCGATACCAGTCAAGCCCCCACAGATTGAGAATGTGCTCGATGTATTTCACGCTGTTGATGTGGCCGTTCACGTCTACGTCGCTGTACATCGTGTCAACAACCCGTGCGCACGGCGCATCCTTTGCCACTTTCACGCGCATGAAAGGCTCTATTGGACACGGCTTTTCCTTTTCCACATATTGCGTAATAAGTCCGTCGCGCACCGAAAGGATGTCAACGGGCTGCCGTGTTTCGGTATCTATCATAGCCCACACACTCTTGCCGTAGCCATAAGGCTTTCCCTCGGCATTGAGAATTGAGAAATTGCGGCTCGTGAAAAAGCGCATCACGCTGTCAACCCACGTCTCTACTGTTATGCGGTCGTAGGCACGCGGCATATCGTCGAGTTCCATTACGAAACGCGACAACACCCAGGTGCGGTGCACGGTATTGAGATAATCCATGCCGTAGCCGCGCTCATTGGAGTGGAAATCGGCAGCGTTGAGCAGATGATTGCCCAGCACTCCGAGAAATATGCGGTGTGAGAAATCGCAGTGGAACGGTTCTGTCAGAAAATCGTAGCTGCCTATCTTGTCAAGAATTTCGCAGTTCATTCGTATCAGTGTTGTTGTTCAAGTATTCCGACACAGGCTCATCCACGCTCCGCGTTACCGCTACCCTGCCCGATCGCGAGTATTGCAGCACGCAGCCATAGCTGTCGAGCGCCTTGTAGAGTTCGGTCACTTCGTCGGTAAGTCCTGCTATCTGCACCGTGGCATACACCGGATTCACCTCCATCATGCGTGCCCCGCTGTGGCGTATCACGCGCGATATTTCGGGGTTCTGCATGAGTATCGGGGCCGAAATCTTGTAGATGGCTATCTCATGTATGAACAAATCCTCGTCAACATAGTAGTCGGCCTTCACGACATCTATTTTCCGTTCAATCTGTTTCGTGATTTTCTTTATCTGATCCTCGTCGCTATAAGCCGTGATGGTGTACTTGTGTATGTCGCGTATGCTCGATGCCGAGACATTTATGCTTTCGATATTCACCTGCTGACGGGTGAACACTGCGGCCACCTGACTGAGTATTCCGGCAATGTTCTCCGAGTAGATGAGCAATGTATATAGTTTCTTTTCCATTTCCTTATGCATCATTTTTCAAGGCGGGTCGCAATAACTGCCGCCGTAAACAACATATATTCATAACAGGTCATGCCGTGCCGGCTTGCTTCCTGTTCACTGTCCGAGCCCGTTCACGTCCCCTTTCTCAAGCATCCAGCTCAAGAAGCATCTCGTCGACACTGTTTCCCGGAGGTGTCATGGGCATTACGTTGGCCTCTTCGAGCACTGCGCACTCAAGCACATAAGGCCCGGGCGTGGCGAGCATGCGGTTTATTGCCTCGCCGAGGTCGGCGCGTTCGGTCACTACACCGTAGTTAAGGTGATAGCCCTCACACACAGTGCGGTAGTCGGGGTTAAGCATTCTTGTGAACGAACGGCGGTGGTTGAAGAACATGTCCTGCCATTGCCGCACATTGCCGAGGTAGTTGTTGTTGAGAAGAATTATTTTCACTGGAGCCTGTTGCTCCATTATTGTGCCCAGTTCCTGTATGCTCATCTGGAAACTTCCGTCGCCGGTGAACAGACACACAGTGCGTTCTGGATTGCCGAAGGTGGCTCCGATGGCTGCCGGAAGTCCGAAGCCCATGGTTCCAAGTCCACCACTTGTCACCACGCTCAGTTTCCTGTTGTATTTGAAATAGCGGCACGCGAGCATCTGGTGCTGCCCCACATCGGTCACGAGCACGGCCTCGCCGCGCGTAGCCTCGGCCACGGCGTTCACAATCTCGCCCATGAGCAGAGGGCCGTTTTCGGGATGTATGGCATGCTTTATCACCTTTTCGCTTTCCATTTCGCAATAAGGTTTGAAGCTGTCGCGCCATGCTTTGTGGTTGTTCTTGGCCAGAAGACGGGTTATTGCGGGCAGAGTCACCTTGCAATCACCCACCACTGCCACGTCGGCCTTCACGTTTTTGTCAATTTCCACATGGTCGATGTCGAGGTGAACAACCTTGGCTTGCTTGGCATAGGTGTCGAGTCGCCCGGTGTCGCGGTCGCTGAACCGCATGCCTATGGCTATTATAACGTCGCTTTTCTGCGTCATCACGTTGGGAGCGTAGTTGCCGTGCATGCCGAGCATGCCCACATTAAGCGGATGTTCGGTGGGCAGAGCCGAGAGACCGAGCAGCGTGCGTGCCGCCGGAATGTCGGCTTTCTCAAGAAACTCCACCAATTCGTTCTGCGCATTTCCCAGTTCCACGCCATGACCCACGAGTGCCAAAGGACGCTCAGCACTGTTTATCAATTCGGCGGCAGCAGCCACTGCGGCTTCATCTACCTGAGGATAAGGGTTGTAGCTGCGCACCGATGTCACGCGCACGGGATTCCATTCGGTCTTGTCCACCTGCGCGTTTTTCGTGAAGTCGATTACCACTGGTCCCGGACGTCCGGTGCGTGCGATGTAGAATGCGCGGCTTATTGCCCACGACACATCCTCGGGACGGCGTATCTGGTAGCTCCATTTCGATATTGGCTGTGCCAAACCCACGAGGTCAACCTCTTGGAAAGCGTCGGTACCAAGCGCGTTTACGCCCACCTGTCCGGCTATTACGACGATTGGAGTGGAGTCGATCATCGCGTCGGCCACGCCTGTCAGGGTGTTTGTCGCACCCGGACCGCTTGTCACCAAGCACACGCCTACTTCGCCGCTCACGCGCGAATATCCTTCGGCGGCATGCGCTGCAGCCTGTTCATGACGCACAAGAATGTGGTCGAATGCCTTCTGTTCGCCGCGGGTGTAGTCGTAGAGTGCGTCGAACACGGGCATTATGCTGCCTCCCGGATAGCCGAAAATGGTTTTCACCCCCTCGTTGCAGAGCGAGCGCATAAGTGCCTCGGCACCAGTAATTATTTCTTTTGCCATTCTTTCTTCTTTTGTTTCCTTTTAAAATTAAGGTGAGGCTTCACCCGGCTTTTACCTATTGCAAGCGTGGTGCGCGTTTCAGATAAGGCGCACTCCGCCCTTGTCGGCCGAGCTTACGCTCTGTGCATAGGCGCGCAACGCCTTGCTCACTTTGCGGTCGCGAGTGAGCGGTTGCTGCGGACGTGCGGCAAGTTCCTCGTCGGTGAGGTGCACGTTTATCGAGCGATTGGGGATGTCTATTTCTATGATGTCGCCATCTTTTATCTTACCGATGTTGCCGCCGGCTGCTGCCTCGGGCGATATATGGCCTATGCTCAGGCCGCTTGTGCCGCCAGAGAAGCGTCCGTCGGTTATGAGGGCACACTCCTTGCCCAGATGCATGCTCTTTATATAAGATGTGGGATAAAGCATTTCCTGCATGCCCGGGCCGCCTTTGGGTCCTTCGTGGGTTATCACCACGCAGTCGCCACTCTTTATCTTTCCGCCGAGAATGCCTTCGCATGCTGCTTCCTGTGAGTCGAACACGCGTGCCGGACCGCTGAATTTCCACTGTTCGGGGTCAACGCCTGCCGTCTTCACCACACATCCGTCCTGCGCAATGTTGCCGAACAGCACTGCAAGTCCGCCATCTTTGGTGTAGGCATGCTGCAAGTCGCGTATGCAACCTTGCTCGCGGTCGGTGTCGAGCGACTCCCACTGCGCGTCCTGACTGCCCATGGTTGTAGAGAACTTACGTCCCGGTGCGCTGTGGTATATGCGGTTGGCCTCATCCGATACGGTGCTGCCTGTTATGTCGTAGCGGTTCATTGCCTCGCCGAGCGTAAGTCCGTCAACACGCTTTACCGACCCGTCGATAAGTCCGCCCCGGTTCAGTTCGCCGAGTATTCCGAGTATTCCACCAGCGCGGTTGCACTCCTGCACACTGTATTTCTGCGTGTTGGGCGACAGCATACAAAGGCAGGGCACATGACGGCTGAGGCGATCGATGTCGGCCATGGCAAAGTCTACGCCGGCCTCCTGAGCCACTGCGAGCAAGTGGAGCACGGTGTTTGTGCTTCCGCCCATGGCTATGTCGAGTGTCATGGCATTGAGGAATGCCTCGCGCGTGGCAATGCTTCTCGGCAGCACGCTCTCGTCGCCGTCCTCATAATAGGCCAAGGCATTCTTCACGATTTGCCGTGCCGCATCCTTAAACAGTTCTACACGGTTCTTGTGCGTGGCCAATATGGTGCCGTTACCGGGCAGTGCCATACCAATGGCCTCGGTGAGCGAGTTCATTGAGTTGGCCGTGAACATTCCCGAACAGCACCCGCATCCGGGGCAAGCGCAGCTTTCCAGCTTCTGCAATTCGTCGTCGTCAACGCTTTTGTCGGCACCTTTCACCATTGCAGTCACGAGGTCGGCGTTCTCGCCGTGCCACTTGCCTGCCTCCATTGGGCCACCCGAACAGAACACAGTGGGGATGTTTAGGCGCATCGAGGCCATGAGCATTCCCGGTGTAATCTTGTCGCAGTTTGAAATGCATATCATGGCATCGGCCTTGTGGCCATTCACCATATATTCCACCGAGTCGGCAATGATGTCGCGCGACGGCAACGAGTAGAGCATTCCGTCATGCCCCATGGCAATGCCGTCGTCAATGGCTATCGTGTTGAATTCGGCTGCATAGCATCCGAGGCTTTCTATCTCTTTCTTCACGATTTGCCCTATCTCGTGCAAATGTGTGTGTCCCGGCACAAACTGTGTGAACGAGTTTACGATGGCTATGATTGGCTTGCCAAACTGTTCGTGTTTCATTCCGGCAGCCACCCAAAGGGCTCGCGCGCCCGCCATGCGCCGCCCTTCGGTGCAGACGGCACTTCTCAACTGGTGTTTCATTATCTTATTGTTTTTGTTCTCCTATTTCTTTTATGGTAGTATGGGGGCCAAAAATTCCCACCGCAACGCATTATAACATATTTATATTCGTTTGCGGTGGGAATTTTCAAACCCCACCATATACCTATTGCAAAGTTAGTCAGTTTTTATATAACGGCCAACTGATTTGAACTGAAATTTCGGAAATACAAAATAATATAGGTTAAAAACAGGCCAAACGTTTACAATTTGTTACAAAATGCGCACAACAACGATTATAATGTGCAATCATTTGCGTACAACCGCACCACCTACCACAACCAGGCGACCTTTGCTCACATGCACTCCCGTGCGCCCCTGCCCTACAGCCCAACCTATGCACCGCCCGTCGATGCCGTAAACCGGGTGTTGGGCCGATTGCGATTGTGCCATTACAAGTTTGTCACCCACGGCAGTTATTGCATCGCCAAGACTGACAAGCAGTTGCGGTGTTGCGCCTGAGTCGGAGAACTGACCTTCAAACGTGGCATCGGGCAAGGCGAAATAAGCGCGCAATCCGCGCAGACTGCCCTCTGCATTGGGCGTGACAAGACGCTTGCCGTCGCGGCTAACGAAGCGCACCGACCCATCGGCGGGCAACGGCGTGGCATTGAACACACCCTGAAATGCATAGGTGTTGCCCTTAAGTACATAGGTCACGCTTTGTGCCTCACTAGCCTGTATGCGCTTGCCTACAAGTTCGGGGCACACTATGTCGCCCGCGCCGTCGGTGCGCGGCACCATGATGTAAGGCGTTCCGGCATTTGTCTTTTCAACCTTTCTGAACCCGAAGGTGGCACGGTTGTCGCTGACACTCACCGTGGCAAATTGGTAGAAGGCCGCACCTTTGAATGCCGTGGCAATGTCGTCGGCAGTGAGCGAGAACGGTAGACAAAGCGAATAGCATCCGCCATCGGCCACAAACGTGCGGTCGATGACTGTCGTCTTCACCTTTGCCCCTATGCAGAGGGCGGCCATGGCGGCATTGTCGGTAAAGTCGCCAAGCACGAGCGTGTCTACAACCGCCGCACGACTGCACTTGCGGTAGATCTGAATGGAACTGTATGGCGAGTCGTCGGCATACCGCGCAAACCACTCCGAGTTGCCATTGTATTTCAATCTCGAATAATAGCCTTCCTTGAAATCCACAAGTGCATTGCCATCGTCGTCAAAACCGAGCGCAACATTGTCAAGTTTGTCGTCCGACTTGCTGTCCTTCAGTTCAAGATTATAGTTGTTGCCCTTTTTGGCCATTACCCATTTGCCGTCCAATGTCTGCAACATCCAATACTTGGCATATTTCTTCAGCCTCAGCAAAAGAGTCCCGCCTGTGGCAAGTTGCACGATCTCGCCATCGTCGGAAAAGCTTGCCGGCACCGAAACGAAACGGCCATACTTGTCAAGACCGCCCATTGCCACCAACGAGTCGCGGCACACTACAACAACGGTATCGCCGTCGGCAAGCACATCAGCACTGGTTGCCCACTGGAAATTGCCGTCGGCCACGGCCCTGACACTCGATGCCAAGACCGCCAACAACAAAATGATTGTCATCATGCGTGTATTTTTCATAGCATTGTGTTTTTTCGGTTGTAGTTCATCTGGTGCAGATTATATTTTTTACAAAGATATAAAATCGGTCGCAAAACAGTGCCGTTGCAGCCGAAAAATGCTGCCACGGCAGCGTAAAGATGCCTACTTCACGGCGTGCACCATACGAACGACGTGCGTAGTGCATTCGATGCACGCGCGTGCTCCATTTGGCAAATAAAGGCTGCCGACATTTGTTTTGTTGGCTTTTTTATTGATAACTTTGCACAACCGGTGCTGCAAACCACATCACACCGGCATGAAACAGATGAACGACAACAGTACACTGAAATATCATATCGTGGCGTTTCTCACCGTTGCAGTGTGGGGCACGACCTTTGTTTCTACCAAAGTGCTCATGATCAACGGCCTCACCCCGGCACAGATATTCACGCTGAGGTTTATCATAGCCTATGTTATGATGATCGCCGTCAACCACCGGCGGTTGTTTTCAGACAGTTGGCGCGACGAACTCACCATGATATTGCTCGGCATCAGCGGCGGTTCGCTGTATTTTCTGAGCGAAAACGAAGCCATGAACCACACCACTGCAACCAACACCTCGCTCATTGTTTGTTCGTGCCCGTTGCTCGCCACGCTGCTTGTGCGGCTCATCTACCGCACCGCGCGCATCAATGCCGTGCAGATTGCAGGGTCGCTGCTCGCGTTTGCCGGCATGGCTACGGTGGTGCTCAACGGCAGGTTTGTGCTTCACCTGTCGCCCGTAGGCGACGCACTCGCCTTCACTGCATGCGTGTGTTGGGCCGTCTACTCGCTGCTTATGAAATCGATGTCGGGCAAATACAGTGCGGCATTCATCACACGCAAGGTGTTTTTCTACGGCGTTGTCACCATCATTCCCTATTACTTTTTCTTTCCCTCCATGCCCGATGCCGCCACTTTGGCCAAGCCGCAAGTGGTGGGCAACCTGCTGTTTCTGGGTTGCATAGCGTCGATGGTGTGCTTCCTCACGTGGAACTGGTGCATTGCCCACCTCGGAACGGTGAAGGCCACCAACTGGGTCTACCTCAATCCTATAACAACAATGGCAGCGGCATCTATCGTGCTAGGCGAGCGCATTACGCCATATCTCGTTGCCGGTGCGGCGTGCATACTCATTGGCATGTATATAGCCGACAGAAAAACCGATGCGGAATGATGCTTTGCCGGAGTATGAAGACCCGACAATAACTCCAAAACGTCCAAACACACGAAACGGGGCGTGCTGCATAAAAGCAGTACGCCCCGTTGTTATGAAGGCCGCTCAAAGTAATAGCGGATTGGTTTACAGAATTTTATTCGATTAAGACGGCAGACCGTCGGCCCAGTTTTCGTTCTGATCCTTCATAAAGCCGGCGTTAATCTCGGCATCGGGTATGGGGAACACGAAGTTAGCAGGCTTGAATGTGGTGCAACGACCGCCCTTTACGGTGATGGTCTTGTCGAGACGGCGAGCCTCGAAGAGGAAATGTCCCTCGCCGAAGAACTCTCTTGTGTTCTCTTCCCAGATGAATTCAAGCAGCTCGTCCTTTGTCTGCGGCAGCTTCGAGAGGTCGCACGAACCATCCTCGGCGGCATACTGCGAGTCGCGCTTGGCTGTGTAGCCCACATATTTCTGTGCCTCGGCAATGTTGCCCTTGCGTGCTTCGCACTCGGCCACGATGAGAGCCATTTCCGACTTGCGGAAGATTGGAATGTTGCTCGTAGCCTGCGAACTTTCAAGTCCCTGCCACTTCATGCACGATCCCGAATTGTCGTCAACCGTACCGATGAGCTCTGCACGTGTGTCGGTGTCGCTGAAGAACGACTTGCAATAGGTTGACACCTTGCCGTAGTAAGAACCGTAGAGCGTGTTGAGCGCGTTGGCCGAGAGGTTGTCGCTCTCGGTTTTCGAGATAGTGAATATATCCTCGTCGGTAATGTTCACCGAAGCCCACATGTTTAAGTAGGTCTCGTTGGTGGGAGTAAGGTCGGTGTAAGTGGCGTTGCCCTTGCCTTTCAGCTCGATGGCCGTCTTGGCAGCTTCCTCAGCCACGTCGTAATTGCCCATGTAGAGGTTGACGCGGGCCTTCAGCGCATATATCGCTGCGTTGTTCATGTAGAAATACTGCAGCGAGGGCGAACCAGCCTTCTCGTTGTTTACGAGTGCAGAGTCGATGTCGGCACAAATAAACTTGTAGGTTTCGCCAAGTGTTGCGCGTGTTGTTGACTCAAAAGCCTCAACCGGTTTGTCCTTTATTATGGGCAATCCCTTAGCTTCTGTACCCTTGTTGTAGGGGTAGCAGAAATAGTTGGTAAGCGTGAAATAGGCCAAAGCACGCAGGGCGAAGCACTGCGACTTGTCGTAGTAGAGTGTGGCGAGGTCCTCGTCGGAGAGGTTTGCCTTTGTTGTCAGAATGTTGTCGGCACCGTTAATGGTGCGCACCGCACTGTCAATCACTTTGAAACCATACTGCCATATTCCTTCCAACTCGCTGTCGGTGGTTGACACAGCCCAGTTGCTCACAGTGTTGAAGTGGCCGGAACTTGCACTTCCGTTGGCCAGTCCGCCGGCGAAATCGCCGTAGGCCACGGCATAGTTGCCCAAGAACGGATAGTAGCCCAATGCAAAGTAGGTGCCAATGGTGCCGTTCTCCACGTCCTGCACCGTCTTGTAGGCGTCGGCAGTGTCGGTGTTCTGCGTGAGCTCGGTGTCGAAGTCACAAGCCACCAAAGCCGCCGCCATAGATAAGATGAAAGATAACTTATATATTTTTCTCATTGTCTTGTCTCCTTGTTAAATTAAGGTGGGTTCTTGAAATCGGTCTTGTCTGCTTGCGGAGCCGTTTTCGTTGGCAACCAGTCTGCCTTTGAAGGAACATGGCAAACCATGCATCCCGACTGGCAGGCCTATTGCACCGAAAACGAAACCGCGAGACTACAAAACGTAACCCATTGTATTTATTATTTGATTGTGGTGGGATTTTTCACGCTCCCACCTTAAACAATCTTGGTTTCAAGCCAGTGTCAGAATCCCAAAGTAAGTCCGAACACTACCGAACGGGCCAACGGGTAGTTCCACCACTGCACACCGTTTGCTCCCACACCCGACGGGTCGAAGCCGCGATAGTCGCTTGCCGTCCATGTGTAGAGGTTCTCGGCATTCATAAACACGCGCACATTGTCGATGAAAGTGCTGCGCAACAACGACTTGGGCAAGGTGTAGCCAATCGACAGAGAACGCAGTTTCAGATAGCTGCGGCTCATCAGGAAGCGCGACGAAGCCATGCGCGAGTAATACTCGTCGGTGCTCAGACGCGGCACATCGGTAACGTCGCCGGGCTTCTGCCAACGGTTCTTGTAGACATAGAGTGTGTAGTTCTCATAGAACGACGTACCAGTCTGCTCGTCGTAGCGCAGGTTGTTTCCGTAGATTTTTCCACCCAATGAGTAGTTGAACTGGAACGAGAAGTCGATGCCTTTCCACTTGAGAGTGTTCTGGATTGAACCGAAGAACGAGGGGTTGGCATCGCCCAGATAGCGCTTGGCGGCCTCGTTGTAGTCTGTAGTGGTCTCGTCGCCGGTCTCGTTCTTGTACCACAGAGCTTCACCTGTCTGCGAGTCAACTCCGGCATACTCCTTCATCTTCCACTGGTAGAGCGGACGTCCGGCCTCGGTAATGCTCACAGAAGACTCGATCGGGTCGTCGGTAGAGAGCTTTATCACCTTGTTCTTGTTGTGAGATCCGGTAACGGTGAGGTTCCAATACCAGTCCTTGTTTTGCAGGATGTTTACTCCTACCGAGAATTCTATACCCTTGTTGGATAGCGAACCGATGTTCTTGTAGTATTCGGTAAGACCTGTGAGATAAGACACGGGCACTGCAAACACCATGTCGGTGGTCTTGTGGTTGTAGTAGTCGAACGTGAGGAACACGCGGTTGAACAGTGTTGCATCGATACCCACGTTGAACTTCGCGGTCTTCTCCCACTTCAAGTCAGAATTGCCAAACTGTATATGGGTAGAACCGGGCTTGCCGTTGTAGTTGTAGCCGTAGCCGAACACGTCGCGGGCAACAATCCAAGAGTAGTAGTCGGCATCGGAGTGGTCGCCCACATCCTGGTTACCTGTCGTACCGTAACTTGCACGCAGCGTCAAATCGCTGAGCCAGTTGCTTGCAGGCTGCATGAACTTTTCGGCCGTAATGCGGTATTTTGCACCCACCGACCAGAACGAAGCCCAACGGTTGTCCTTACCGAAACGAGAAGAACCGTCGGTTCGGAACGATGCCGAAACATAGTATTTGTTGTCGTAGTCGTACTGCACGTTGCTGAAGAACGATGCAAGCATCAGCTTATACTTGCTGGTGGAAGCGGTAGACGGGATTGAAGCGAGCGAAAGCTCCGACAGATTTTCCACGGGGAAATTGCTGTTTGCGAGACTCGACAAGCTTATGTTTGTCTGCTGTCCTTCCTGTCCCACCATTACGTTGAGGTGGTGATCGCCGAACGACTTGATGTAGTTGAGCGTATTGGTAATGGTGAGCAGCGAACGCATGGTGTGCGACTCGTCGCCATATCCGTTCATTCCGAGTCCCTGCGGGTTGAGGAACGACCAGAAACCTTTCTCCTTTACATAATAAAGGTCAAGTCCACCCTTTGTCATCCACGTCAGTTCGGGCAGGATGTTAATCTGCAAGTAGGGCGAGATAATAGCCTGATACTGCTTGGCGTTGTTCTGGTCGCCGTCTGCAGAGCGCAGAGCCACGGGGTTGTAGCCGGTGGTTGTGTCCTGGTTCCAGTCGCCGTTGTCGTCGCGAACGGGTGTCATCGGGTTCATCATGTAAACCTGTGTGAACGGGTCGGAGTAGTATCCGCCGCTTGTTCCGTTGTCGATGTCGGTGTAGGTGAAGTTGGTGTTAATGCCGTATTTCACATACTTGGTGGGCTGCTGGTCGAAATTGAAGCGCAAGGTGTGGCGTTTCAGGTCGCGGCCTTTCATAAAGCTCTGGTCGTTGAGGTAGTTGTAAGACAAATAGAACACCGGAGCTGCCTTGTCCTTAGCACCGCTGTTGATGTCGATGCCATACTCCTGCACAAGACCGTTGCGTGTGATTTCGTCCATCCAGTTGGTCGATTTGCCCGTCTTACGGTAGTTTGACACCCAACCGCCGGTATACCAGTCGTAGAAATCCTCTGCACCTTGCTTATCATACGAAAGTCCCAGTCCGTAGGCTTCGTTGTAGTAGCCGAACGTTGAGCCCGTGCCGTAGTCGCTATATGAGTTGAGCAAAGCCTCGGTGGCAAGTTCAAGGTTCTGGTCGGCGTTACAGAGTTTGTAATTGTCGGTATAGCTCGGAGTAGATTCCCAACCGAGTTTGGCGGTGAAGTTGATTTTCGTCTTGCCCTGGCTACCGCGCTTTGTGGTGATCACGATGACACCGTTGGCTGCACGCGAACCGTAGATTGAGGTTGCAGTAGCGTCTTTCAGCACGGTGATGCTCTCAATGTCGTTGGAGTTGAGGTTGGCCAACGGACTGAGCACAACGCCTTCGTCCATACGCACTCCCACGGGGTCGGCATTGAACGGAATACCGTCGATAACATAGAGCGGCTGTGTGCCTGAGTTGATAGAGTTGCGTCCACGGATGAAAATGGTCTGCGGTGCACCCGGCTGACCTGATGTTGTGCTGAGCTGCAAGCCCGGCACGGTGCCTTCGAGCGACTTTATCGGGTTGGCATCAATACGCTTGTCAACAATACCCTTGCCCACTGTGGTGGCGGCTCCGGTGAATGCTGCCTTGCGCTGCACACCATATCCGGTGACAACCACCTCATTGAGGCTCTGCTCGTTGGACGTGAGCGTTATGGTAACGTTGTTGCCTTTAATGGGCACTGTCTTGTCGTCCATGCCCACATACGAAATGTTCAACTGCTTTCCGCTTGCCGGCACGGCGAGCGTGAAATTTCCGTCAATGTCGGTAATGGTGGCCGCATTGGTTCCTGCGACACGCACCGTGGCTCCCACCACGGGCTCGCCGTCGTCGGCCGAGACCACTTTTCCCGTAAACTGCGACTGCGCCATGGCTGTTCCAGCTGCGAGAATCTGCCCGGCGAAAATCATTGCAAGTTTTTTGTTCATCTTAAAACAATCTCTCTTTTAGGAATAAATGTAATCGTTCTTCTTCCGTAAAGGTTGCCCCTTACGGCTTGTGTCTGTGCCGCCACCCCGTATCGGAACTACCGGCAACTTACCTGCGAAAATAGAAGAAGCCTTGATAAAAGGCCGAAAACAATCTTCCTGTGAATACTTAAAATAATAATTCTCTCTAATTAGCCGCTTCATGTTGCGCGGCTCAATCTCTGCCGACGTTGCTAAACGCTCTAAAACGCCTGGCCAACTGCCGCCCGACACCATACTTGCATTACTGCCCGGCGGGTTGTGTGTTTTTACTTTTTACCTTTTTTAGTTTCTGTTTCTACGCTTATTCTCCCTTTACCTATTAAATACTAATGTTAACTTGTTATATTGTTACGATTTGTTATCGTGGTGACAAAAGTATAAAATATTTCAATAATAGCAAAAATAAAAGTTATAAAATATCGCTTTTTTCAACAAAAAGGTTAATTTTATCAATATTTTCAGAACGTTCAGGTTAATAATAGCATTTTTATGCGGCAAAAGTTAACATTCGCTAATGTTACATTTCGAGCTATACCGCGCCAAATTTTCCATTTGCCCATAAACGAAAAAAAGACACGCCAACATCCTGCTGCGGCAATGTCCGTGCAGGCTTGGCGTGTCTTTTTCTATACCGTGCGGCAATAGCCGCTGTTATTTTTTGTCGTAGGCGTGGAGCGGATAGTCGGTGGTGAAGTGCAGTCCGCGGCACTCCTTGCGTTCTATCGCACTGCGTGTAATGAGGTAGCCCACGTTTATCATGTTGCGCAGCTCGCAGATGTCGCGGCTTGCCTTCACACGTTTAAACAGGGCTTCGGTTTCCTCATAGAGCAAGTCGAGACGATCCCACGCGCGCTTAAGGCGCAGGTCGCTGCGCACAATGCCCACATAGTTGCTCATTATCTCGCCCACTTCCTTCACGCTTTGTGTTATAAGCACCTTCTCTTCGTTGGTCATCGTGCCCTCATCGTTCCATTCCGGCACGTTTTCGTTGAAGTCATACTCATCGACATGTTCCAAAGAATGACGCGCGGCAGCATCTGCATACACCACAGCCTCAATGAGAGAGTTGCTCGCCAAGCGGTTGCCTCCGTGCAAACCGGTGCATGAGCACTCGCCAATGGCATACAGACGCTCTATCGACGACTGTCCGTTGGTGTCCACCTTTATGCCGCCGCACATGTAATGTGCTGCCGGGCGCACCGGGATATAGTCGGTTGTGATGTCGATGCCTATCGTCTTGCACTTGTGGTAGATGTTGGGGAAATGCCGTTTCGTTTCTTCCGGGTCTTTGTGCGTAACATCGAGGCACACATGGTCGAGCCCGTGTATCTTCATTTCCTTGTCGATTGCACGCGCAACTATGTCGCGCGGAGCGAGCGAGAGGCGCTTGTCATATTTCTCCATGAAGCTCTCGCCGTTGGGCAGACGCAGTATTCCGCCGTAGCCGCGCATTGCCTCGGTTATGAGGAATGCCGGATGGGTTTCGCCGGGGTGGAAAAGTGCCGTGGGATGAAACTGCACAAATTCCATGTCCTTCACCGTTCCCTTTGCCCTGTACACCATGGCCTCGCCGTCGCCAGTGGCTATTATCGGGTTGGTGGTGGTTTGGTAGACTGCTCCGCAACCGCCCGTGCACATGAGCGTAACCTTGCTCAGATAGGTGTCCACCTTCTGCGTGTCGGGATTGAGCACATAGGCACCGTAGCAGTTGATGTATGGAGTGCGCCGTGTGACGCGTGCCCCGAGGTGGTGCTGGGTTATTATTTCCACGGCGAAATGGTTTTCCTTCACCTCGATGTCGGGACAGTTGCGCACCGCTTCCATAAGTCCGCGCTGTATCTCGGCTCCCGTGTCGTCGGCATGGTGCAGGATGCGGAACTCCGAGTGTCCGCCCTCGCGGTGCAGGTCGAACTTGCCGTCGGCGTTGCGGTCGAAATTCACGCCCCACTCCACGAGCTCCTTTATCTGCGCCGGAGCGTTGCGCACCACCATTTCAACGGCCTTCGGGTCGCTTATGTAGTCGCCTGCAATCATCGTGTCGTTGATGTGTTTGTCGAAATCATCAACAGCAAGGTTTGTAACCGAGGCCACGCCGCCCTGTGCAAACGATGTGTTTGCCTCGTCGAGCGAAGTCTTACATATCATGCACACCTTACCCTTGTGTGCCCGGGCTATCTTCAGGGCGTAGCTCATGCCGGCCACGCCGGCGCCGATTATCAGAAAATCGTATTTGAAAACCATTTTTATATTGTTTCTTACATGATACAAAGGTAATGCAAATGGCAGACAATGCAAAAAAAACGCGCCGAAATTTTATGTTTGCCCATACTGTTGCCCGTCTGATTTTCAGCGGAGAGAAGAAATTGTCAATATCGGCATTGGCAACCAAAATTTACGCGATTTGGTTGCCAAATAGAAATAAAATGCCTACATTTGCAACATAACAACAACATTATATTATTATGGTAGTAGTCAGCACAAGAGACTTTCGTGTCAATCAGACAAAATATCTGAACATGGCAAAATCGGGAGAGCACGTCGTTTTGAAATCGCGTGCCGGCAGTTTCCGTATATCCCCGGAAGACGACAAGGGCATAAAAGAAGTTCCGCGTGACTTGATAACAGAACTTAAAAACGCTTTGACAGAAGTAAAGGAAGCCATTGACGGCAAGCGTATCCTTCTGTCTGCCGACAGTTTGGCCGATGAGTTGTAGTATCAGCATTTCGGTTTCCGACGACTTTTCAAGGGAGGCGAAACGCCTCGCAAAGAAATATCCGAGCTTCAAACAAGACTACTTGGATTTTCTGGAAAGCATCAAGCAAAACCCGTTGCAAGGCGACGAGATAACAAAAAACATCCGTAAGGTCAGGATGTCTATCAAGTCGAAAGGCAAGGGCAAATCAGGTGGAGCACGCGTCATCACATACAACATCCTCACGCAAGAACTCAACGGACAGATTGTCCTCCTTCTCATCTACGACAAGAAGAATGCTTCCACCGTCAAAACAGATGTGGTAAAACGCCTGGTGCACGATTTGGGACTTGAAACCGAATAGAGTTTCTTTCTTTAAATGGGAGCAATTGTCAGAATCTCAACGATTTAAAACCCAATCAGCAACTGTATAGCACAATAAAAGGATGTCCACCCTGAACATCCTTTCTTATTATTCTATCCAACAGAAGAGCGCATCAAAACTCTTCATTAATATAATTGTATGGCCCATAATAGATTCTTACATAATAAGATTTTTTGTCATTCTGTACAATATCAGTATGAAGTCCTTCCTCATACGGTTCTGTTGAAAAAGTATACCATCGGCCATCCCAACGAGGAGAAATGCCACCAGCATGATACGGGTATCCATTTTTGTCTTTGATACCAAGCAATTTATATCTTGACAACATGGTTTCCACTACATATTTCTCTTTCTCAATAGCCTCGGACAAACTTTTTACATCTATCACAAAGACACAAGCGTTGAGATAACTATTTACCCCATCAGATTGAAACGAAAAAATGACAGAATCAAAATCGTGACCAGCGTATTTTACTTTTTTGTAATACAATATTGTTGAATACGGGACGTTTTCGGCTCTACCAAATTTCTTCTCAAGCATTTCTTCTGCCTTCTCTCGAGATATACCAAAAGGGACTCCCCCTATTGTCCGCACTTGTTCCTTTTTCCATTCATCAACAAGGGGTTGAAAAAGCGAATCTATTCGGTCACGTTCTTCTTGCGGTGCAGTCTTATATTTTTCCACATAATCCACCCCGGCTGGTTCGGATGTCGTCTCTTGTGCATTCAAACTTACGCAAAGTGTAACAAACGCAAACAACAATATCAATTTCCTCATAATTTGCAGTTTAGGTTATTCGTGTTCTTCACCACTGTCAGCGGTTTAAATATACACAAAATTTATTTCACCAACAGGTTGCCAGTGTTGAATTTATCAATGTTTTATGCAAAGTTATAAAATTACAACGAAAGCCACGAACATTCTTTCTATTATTATCCAAGTTATGGATTTGCAATTTAGTCTATGTCCCCGAAGGGGGCAAACTCTGCATAACCGCTGGTGAAGCGAGCATAGCGAGCGAAACCTGCGGATTTAAGTTGCGTCCTTACCAGCGTCCTCGAAGAGGGCGAACATAAACGAGAAAGCAAATTTCGTCCACTTATGTTCGCCCCCGTTGGGGACGGAATTTCCTTCATCAGAGTGTCCGCAGGTTCCCTACGGTCACCAGCGGTTATGCAAAGTTGCCCCCTTCGGGGACATTTATTCAAGCCCAATTCCCCAACCCGAGGCTCACATTATTATAATGTCACTTCTCCCACATCCATGCCTTGCGCCAGGCCCGCCGCTGCGACGTCATCGTTGGCGGCGCGACTTGCGAAACTGCTGCGGCGTTACGCCTACGTTTTGCTTGAAGAAACGGCAGAAAAACGAGAGGTCGCAGAAATGGTAATCCCACGCTATCTGCTTCAACGACCTGTCGGAGCGTTGCAGTTCGAGCTTTATCTGCAACACCGCATAATGGTTTATTATTGTCTTTGCCGAATGGCCGGTGATGAGCCTCACAATAGAATTGAGATACTTGGCCGACACATTGAGCATGGCCGCATGGCTGTTAACGTCGCGAAACTCACGGAAGTGCATCTCCACATTCTCCATGAAACGGTTGAACAGTTCGTTTTGGCGGCGCGTGCCCTTCTCGTTGTGGTTTTTGCCGGGCGAATGGCGCAGGTAGTCGTCGTAGCCAAGAAAAAAGCCTTTGAGCTGCAGCAGCACCATTTGGGCGAGGCATGAGCAGTGATCACGGGAGAAATATATGCGGAGCAGACCGAATATGGCATCGGCTATGGCCGTCACGTCGGGGCGGTTGGCCTGACAGCAGTCGGCACGCAGCCGCGAATAGACGGTGTGCTCTATCTGCAGACTGGCCTCGCGCAGCAGCGCAGAGTCATAGATGAGAGCCTCAACCACAAAGTCGGCACTTGCCTCCGACACCATTATCACGTCGCCCGGAAACACCGTCATCACCGCACCGGCCGTCATGTGCCATCTGCCGAAGTTTACTTTGGCCACGGCAGAACCGCCACGGCAGACTACAACCATTCCCGTTTCCATAACAACCGGCTCTGCCTGGGCATCGGCAAGCGTCGTGGTGCCGAGCCAAACACGGTGTTGTTGGTTGAGTTCCAAATCCATATTCCTCTTATTCAAAGCGTTGGCCGAATTGCGGAATGCTGACAGTGGCCGCCAGCGGCGCATGCACGGCGTGCGTGCAGCATACGGTGCACACACGCAACGCAACTGGTGCACACGCGTGCAGCATCTGCCACAACATGGCCACAAGGGTATGGCCGAAGCGCGGCCAAGCCCTGCCCGCGTTTAAACAAACGGCGCATGCAATTCGTTTTTATGCTACAAAGTAAGTCTTTTTTCGGGACATTACGGCACAAAAGTTCCCAAAAATCCCATTTCGCAAGTGTTTTTCAAAACCCGGCCACCGCGAAAACGCCCTAACTTTGCAGCCCGAAAGACTGCTATTTCACACAAGACACAAATATGAAGAAAAATTACATTTTATGCGTTCTGTTAAGCGCGGCGGCAATGGGAGCGGCGGCACAAACCGATCGGCGGCTCACCGTTGACGAGATGTTCGGGCTTATTGAGCAGAACAACAGTGCCCTTGCCACACAGGCACGCGGAGTTGACGAGGCCACGCACTCTCTCGCGGCGGCGAAGAGCCATCGGTTGCCCGACATAAACGTGTCGCTCTCGGGAAGCTACAACGGCAATGTGGTGATGACCGACCGCGACTTCGGCAACGCACACGGCATCAAGCAGCCGCGATGGGGCAACAGCTTCGGCATCGAGGCACAACAGATTATCTACTCGGGAGGAGCCGTAAGCTCGGGCATAAAGCTCGCCGAACTGCAAAAGCAGCGCGCCGAGACACTCGTGCAGAAGACACGCCAGGGAGCAAGGCTCACCGCAATGGGCTATTATCTCGACCTCTACAAGACGGTGAACGGCGAACGCGTCTACCAGAGAAACATCGAACTCACCGAGAAACTCATCGACGAGATAAAGGCAAAGCACGCACAGGGCGTTGCACTGAAAAACGACGTGACACGCTACGAACTGCAGTTGGAAGACCTGCGCCTGGGTCTGCGCCGGCTCAACGACCAGCACGAGATAACCAACCACGAACTGTGCAACCTGCTGGGCATTGACACCGCCACGCGCATAGTGCCCGACACTGCGGTGACGGCCATGCCCGCCGACGGCAACAACGAGGCCGTGTGGCACGAGAAAGCCGAAAACCAGTCTGCCGACATGCGCCTGTCGGAGCTCGACATGCTCAGCAGCCGGCAGCAGCTCAAGCTCGCCAAGAGCGCGATGTTGCCCAAACTCGCCGTGGTGGCAGCCGACAATTTCACGGGGCCGTTCATCTACGACCTGCCACCGATAGACAAGAACTTCAACCTGTGGTATGTGGGTGTGGGCGTGAAATATTCGCTCAGCTCGCTGTTCAAAGACAACCACAAGGTGCGTCAGGCCAAGGCTGCCATTGCACGGAGCGAAGAACAGCACCGCGACACGCGGCTCACGGTTGACAACAGTGTGAAGGATGCCTACACGCTCTACCGCCAATCGTTTGCCGACTTGCGCACCCGGCAGAAGAGCGTGCAGCTCGCCACGCAGAACTATCAGGTGGTGGCCGACCGATACCTGTGCCAGTTGGCTTTGATTACCGACATGGTTGACGCGTCGAACATAAAGCTAGATGCCGAACTGCAGGAGGTGAACGCGCGCATAAACACCGCATTCTGCTACTACCGCATGAAGTTTACCGCCGGCGAACTGTAAACATCATTCCAACAACAAGCTACAAAACAACAAACATCAGCACAACATCATGAGCAACAAGAAAATAGTAAAGAGAACATATAACATAGTGATACTGCTTTTCCTAGCATCAATAATAGTCTATGCTGTAAGCCGCGTGTGGCATCCGGGCAATGTGGAATATACCGACGACGCACAGGTGTGGCGCCACATCACCCCGGTGAACTCGCGTGTGCAGGGATTTATAAAGGAAATAAGGTTTGAGGAGTATCAGAAAGTGAAGAAAGGCGACACGCTCGTAATAATAGAAGATGCCGAATATCGCCTGCAACTGGCACAGGCCGAGGCCGGACTGCGCGGCACACGGTCGGGGTCGGCAGCCATATCGGCCAGCATCAACACCACAAGCGGCAACGTGCGCGTGGCCGCAGCAGGCATCGACGAGGCCAAGGTGAACATGGACAATGCCCGCGCCGACTACGAACGCTATGCCGAACTCTTGAAGAAGGACGCCGTGACCAAGCAGCAATACGACAATATGCGCACCCGCTACGAGTCGGCCAAGGCACGCTATGAGCAGGCAGTGGCAAGCCGCCACGCCACATCGCTCGTGAAAAACGAGCAGGCCGAACGCCTCACGCAGAACTCGGCAGGGGTGAGCGTGGCCGAAGCTACGGTAAACCTAGCTCGCCTCAACCTCTCCTACACAGTGATTGTGGCCACCGCCGACGGCGTGATGGGACGCAAGGACATACACGAGGGACAGCTCGTGCAGCCGGGACAACTGCTCGCACGCATCACCAATTCAGACAAGGCATGGGTGATTGCCAACTACCGCGAAACGCAGCTCAAGCACATCGAGGTGGGCAACAAGGTGACATTCACCGCCGACGCTCTGCCCGACATCACCTTCACGGGCGTGGTAGAGTCGCTCAGTCCGGCCACTGGGTCGGCCTACTCCACCGTGCCTGCCGACAACGCTACGGGCAACTTTGTGAAGGTTGAGCAGCGCGTGCCGGTAAGAATAGCCATAACCGCCGACAACAAACCCGCCGACGTGGCACGCCTGAAGGCCGGATTGAACGTGGAGGCCGAGGTGAAATACTAATAAAAAAAGGAGAAGGAAAAACATGCCAGGACCTCCATCACTAAACGGGCCTTTCACAATGCCCATGTACAACGGCTTCGTGCCCAAGGCACTGCAGCCTTGGATATATGTCTTGATAGCCTTCGCATTCCAGCTCTCGGGCGGCATCTACGCAGGGGCAATGCCGCAGATTATGGGCGACACCTGCCTCATGCGCGAGGATGTGCTCATGATTGTGCTATGCGGAGTGGTGGGCGTGAACATGCCCTTCCCGTTCCTGTTCCGCTTCAAGTTCCGTTTCACCAACCGGCAGCTGCTCACCACTGCGGCTCTGGTGGTTGCGGCATGCGACATCATGTGCATGTACACCGAGTCGGTGCCCATTCTTTGCGCTCTGTCCTATGCCGCCGGATTCTTCAAACTGTGCGGCACTTTCGAGTGCATGTCAAACATTCAGCTGTGGATGACCCCGAAACGCGATTTCGAGATATTCTTCCCGCTGCTCTACTGCATCGTGCTCGGCAACATGAGCCTCTCGCCTTGGGTTACGATACACCTCACCTATGCCATGCAAAGTTGGCACGCCATGCAGTGGACAATGGCTGCGGTGATGGTTGCCATAGCACTGTTTGTGCTTGTGGCCACACACGACTTCCGCTTTATGAAGCCGCTGCCGCTCGTCAGCCTCGACTGGCTCGGATGCGCGTTGTGGTCGGCAATAATGATAGAGATTGTCTTCCTGTTCAACTACGGCGAGTTCTACAACTGGTTCGACGGCGCACCCTTCCGCACTGTGGCACAGGCTCTCGTGCCCACATTCTATTTCACCATACAGCGCATGCGCCACATAAGGCATCCCTACATAGCACCGCAGGCGTGGGCATACAAGAAACTCGTGCCGCTGCTCGTGCTCTTCGTGATTGTCGAGATGATAAGCTCCACGCCCAAAGTGCTGCAATCGGCACTCACGGGCGGCATACTGCACTTCGGCACTATGACCACCTCGGCGCTCTACATCGTGGAATGGACAGGCACAATAGCCGGATGCCTGTTTGTGCTGGTGTGGATGAAGGTGTTCAATCTGCGCTACACGCGGCTGCTCACGATAGGCATCGTTGCACTCACAGCCTACGAACTGGCCATGTATTTGCTCGTCAGTCCTGGGCTCACGCTGCAACATTTCTATCTGCCCACGTTCTGCCGCACGTTTGGAGTGGCCATATTTTTCGCCGCACTCACCATTTATCTTGAAGAGGTGATGCCTTTCCAGCATTTCTTCATGGGACTTACGATGCTCGGACTCATACGCAACGGCGTGGTGGAAACGATGTGCAGCGGCATATACAGCCACTACCTCAGACACCACATTGCCGACAACGCCGCACGCGGACTGGGATATGCCCACGACCAGCTCATGCTCGTGAGCATAAAGCAACTGTTCGGCACATCGTGCATAATAGGTGCTGCCATACTGCTCGTGTTTCTGCTGTGGAACCTGCAGCCCGTGAGAAGCACACTGCGGCGCATGCCCTACTGGAACGTGGTGGGACGCAAGGCCAAAAAAGCCCTGCACCGCAACGCAAAAATGGCACACGCCAAGGCGTAACGCCACATCATACGTTTATCGCTACGCTAAGTCACCCGTATATATATTATGTGTGGTGATTTAGTGTAGCGATAAATTTACATAAACAAATTGCTAAATCAGAAATGGCAAAATGCGCATATACATGCATTCTGTATATAAAAACGCATTAAGAGAAAATCTTTTTTGTATAGAAATTAAAGAATTTCGGCTTGTGTTTCGAATGATTTTGTTATTTTTGTAACGTCTGTACCCGCACCGGAAGCCCCGATGGGCAGAGGTTGGGCAGATATACATATTGGTAAAGGCGTTTTTGTACGCTTTGGTTTTGACAATCCGTGAATCTCGCAAGTTCATCTGTAAGTCAAAAACAAAGCAACAAAGAACGCCTCATGAGGTGTATTATATACAGCCCTCATTGTCT
>CAVKCP010000011.1:0-42990 GCA_963654815.1 Lachnospiraceae bacterium
CCTGCGCTATAATCTGTCGTCCCTACGGGACTTGCCAGTTGCAAAGTTTTTACCAGACACCAATATATATTATATATGTATAAGTACTGTCAGCGACGCTTTTTCATGTCAAGAAACATCCGTCCGACAAAAACCGCGTGCTTTCCGTTCTGGTCATCGCCTATGGACCGACCGTCGGCATTGGTTACATGGCGCAGAGTGGTGAAGTAGGTGTGTGAGTGTCCGCCCAACACGAGGTCGATGTCATGGTTTGCCGCAATCATGTCCTCGTCGTCTATGTTCTGCTGCAAGCCCCAACCGAGATGCGAGAGGCATATCACGAGGTCGCACTTTTCGCGCTTGCGCAACAGCGAGGCGATGCTGTCGGCAGTGGCAACGGGGTCGAGATATTTCACGCCCATGCATTTGCGCTCGTCAACCAATCCCAACATTTGCGGGCAGATGCCGAACACTCCTATGCGCAAGCCATTGCGTTGCAGCACCACATAAGGCTTCACCGTGCCCTCGACGGGCGTTCCCGTGAAGTCATAATTGGCGCACACAATGGGGAACTCGGCCTTGCGGAAGATGCGGGCCATATTCTCCAGACCGAAATCAAACTCATGGTTGCCTATCGTAGCCGCGTCGTAGCGCATCATGTTCATAAGTCCTATCTCCACATCGCCCTTGTAGGCAGTGTAGAAAGCCGACCCTTGCGAGAAGTCGCCGCTGTCGAAAAGCAGCAGGTCGGGGTTGTTGCGCCGCTCCTCGCGCACCGCCGCCACACGGCGTATGAAGCCTCCACGTCCGGCTATGAGCGTGTCGGCAAGGTTCTTGCTGAGCGGGAATATGCAACTGTGGGCATCGTTTGTATGCAAAATCTCTATCGTTTTCTGTGCCGAAGCCGTTGCAGCCACGAGGCAGAAAAATATTGCCAGGAATGTCTTTCTCATGTTTTCAATGTTGAATGGTTACACGTCCCTCCACCTGACTCTCCACCACTTGACCGGCGGCAGCCATTGCACGGAAGTATTTTTCAATTATGTAGCGCACGTTGTTCTGCTCGTCCTGCGGCGACACAACATCGGTTTTCTTCTTGAAAGCCCCCATGTGGTCGTTGCCCTGGGCCACATAGTCGAGCGTTGCTATACGGTAGTGTGCCTTCGGGTCAACGGGTTTGCCCGAGAGCGTGGCCGAAACGAGTTTTCCGTCGGCCGTAATCACGAGCTTGACAGCGTGGCTCACACCCTCGCCTCCACCTCGTGCTATCTGCGAGAACAGTTCGTTAACATCCTCGCCGGTGAGTGTGAGGAAGCAAATCTTGTTTTCAAACGGAGCCATGTCGAGCACATCACCGCGCGTGACATCGCCCTTCGGCAGCGAGGCGCGTATGCCTCCCACATTGTAGACGGCAAAGTCGGGCTTCTCGCCAAAGTCGGCGCTCGCCCAAACGAGCACATCTGAGAGCAGATTTGAAAGTTGGCTTTCGGGGCGATGCGAGGTCATTTCGTGCGCCGTCGTGCCCACAACCGGGCACATCACGCTGTCTACATAAGCCTTATAGGGCGCGATAAACGCCATGGCATCGGCATCTGTCATTGCGTCGTAGCGCGAGTCGATGAGGATTCGGTCGCGTTTTACTCCGGCAAGCTGGTAGTGCGAAGAGCACGACGAAGCCATAAACAGTGCCGAGGCAAACGCAAATAGAAGTTTCTTCTTGTTCATAAGTTGTTGTTGTTTGTGCATGCAAAGTTACTCATTTATTCGCTAACGCACGCCGTAAGGCACATATAAAGCGGTAAAGCACAACATTTTAGCCCCAGAAATTTGCCAAAACCGCAAAAAAGCAGTAACTTTGCACCGCTTTTCGGCGTAACCTATGGTGGGAAGAAGTGTTGCTCGCTATGTTGCGTTGGGACGATAAAACAAATTTAATTATCAAGCAAAAATGGATTTAATTAAAGTTGCTGAAGAAGCATTTGCAACCGGCAAGAAGTTTCCTGAGTTCAAGTCAGGTGACACAATCACAGTCGCTTACAAAATTATCGAGGGTTCTAAGGAGCGTATCCAGCTCTACCGTGGTGTCGTAATCAAGATTTCCGGCCACGGCGAGAAGAAGCGCTTCACCGTGCGCAAGATGTCGGGAACAGTTGGTGTGGAGCGTATCTTCCCCATCGAGTCGCCCAACATCGACAGCATCGAGGTGAACAAGCACGGTAAAGTGCGTCGCGCAAAGCTCTACTACCTGCGCAAGCTCACTGGCAAGAAAGCCCGTATCGCAGAGAAGAGAGTTATTACAAAGGAGTAATACGACTCACCTCCACTTTAACGAAACCAACAAAAAGAGACCCAAGCCACACGGCATCGGGTCTCTTTTTCTTTTTGTCCGGATCTGAACAACAGCCTCTTTGCGGCACGGTCAGACCTTGCCTTCACCGTCATTCAGCCCCTTGCCATCGCCATCATGTTCCTTGCCGAATCCTTCAAGACCGTCGTTGTCGCCATGAAGAGCCTCCTTGAAGCTCTCCCAGTCTTGAAATCCGACGAGCAAGGATATGCGGTCGAGCGTCTCGCGGTGCGGCTTTTCCGATCCGCGAAGATATCCGCCAAGTTTCTCGATAGCCCGGGCGTGGGCCGGCATCTTGCCCAAGCCCTGCTCAACTGCCTCAAACAGTTTCCTCAATTCCCATTTCTTGCGTTCCATAACATACTTTTTTCAAGCGGGCACAAGCCTCGCTTCGAATGCGCAAATATAGCAATAACATTCTTAAACACAAAATTTTAACCGCGAAATATGTGCTGTTGCACTCACCATCAGCATGCCTTCGGGTTGCAGTGCGCGCCCACGCAGTGCTGCGGCGAGTGGGTTCCCGTTCAAATAATTTGGTTTACAGTGATTTGCGTATATCATGGAAAATAAGTATTTTTGCACTGGTTTTATCACACCGAACACATTTTTTGTCATTCATCACGATATGAAAGAATTAGCATTAAAGTACGGATGCAATCCGAATCAGAAGCCCTCGCGCATATACATGGCCGAAGGCGAACTCCCAATCGAAGTCATCAACGGCCGTCCGGGCTACATCAATTTCCTCGACGCGCTCAACTCGTGGCAGCTTGTCAAGGAGTTGAAAGCCGCAACTGGCGTTCCCGCCGCCGCATCGTTCAAGCATGTGTCGCCCGCCGGAGCAGCCATCGGTCTGCCGCTAAGCGACACTTTGAAGAAGATCTACTTCGTTGACGACGTGAAAGTGGAGCTCTCGCCGCTTGCCTGTGCCTATGCCCGTGCACGCGGAGCCGACAGAATGAGCTCCTACGGCGACTTCGTGGCTCTGAGCGACACCTGCGATGCAGCCACGGCAACACTCATCAAGCGCGAAGTGAGCGACGGAGTGATTGCCCCTGACTATACACCCGAGGCAATAGAAATACTCAAAGCCAAGCGCAAGGGCACATACAACGTGATAAAGATAGACCCCAACTACACACCATCACCCGTTGAACACAAGCAGGTTTACGGCATTACGTTCGAACAGGGACGCAACGAGATATGCCTGAACGACCCGAAACTGTTCGAGAACATACCCACTGTGAGCAAGAATTTCACCGAAGAAGCCATTCGCGACCTTGTTATCAGCCTCATAACTCTGAAATACACACAGTCGAACTCGGTGTGCTACGTGAAGGACGGGCAGGCCATTGGCATCGGCGCAGGCCAGCAAAGCCGCATACACTGCACCCGTCTGGCAGGCAACAAGGCCGACATCTGGTGGTTGCGCCAGCACCCGAAGGTGATGAACCTGCCGTTTGTCGATGGCATACGCCGCGCCGACCGCGACAATACTATCGATGTTTACATCAGCGAAGACCACGACGACGTGCTGCGCGAAGGCACATGGCAGATGTTCTTCAAGACTAAACCCGAACCTCTCACACTCGAAGAGAAGAAGGAATGGATAGCCAAGAACACCGGAGTGGCACTCGGAAGCGACGCATTCTTCCCCTTCGGCGACAACATCGAGCGCGCCCACAAGAGCGGAGTGCAGTATATTGCACAGGCAGGCGGGTCGGTACGCGACGACAACGTTATCGAGACTTGCGACAAATACGGCATCACAATGGCATTCACCGGCGTTCGCCTGTTCCACCATTGATGCTTTTCACGACAACAAACAACAATCGATTATTATGAGCAAAGGCGACGATATTGACGCAATAATTGCCGGAGGCGGCATCGTTTTCGGCAGAGGCGGCAGAGAAAAAAGCAACGACGACGGCAAGGTGAAGACCAAAGCCAAGAAGAAGAAATACATCACCGGAGCCCATGGAAGCGGTTCGGCACGCCAAAAGGCCAAATACCGCGAGCAGCGGGCCAACCGCCACAAGAAATAATTCGCACGACATTGCCATGCTACGAATGCGACAGTAAAGCGCAACCATCATGACATCACATCAAAAAAGAAACTCCGCCACGGCACGGCAAGTGCTGCGGCGGAGTTTCTTTTTATTGTTGCCCGCTTCGCTTTTGCATCAAGTCAAAAGCTTGGCGGGCAGCTGTAAAGCCTAGTTAGTTATCTCACAAGAACTTTTACGGTCTTGCCGTTTGAGTATTTCACGATGTTCAAACCTTTCACAGGAGCCGCGATGCGACATCCATCAGCGGTATAACGGGCGATTTCTTTCAGGTTGTCGGCATCGGCAACCCCGTTTATACCAGTGATTGTTCCCTCGTTCAATTTCACGAGAACCATATCAGACGGTGTCAGAGAAGACGTTGACTCAGTCGGACTGTACACATAATGAGAAACAACATCATAGGCGTATTCATCAAAACCATATTCATTCAGTCCCGTAAACGTGTGGCTTGTGGTGGTGGAGTCGGTATCAACCTTGTCAATACATGTAAGGATTTGGTCGCCTTTCGATACTTTCTGTGTCACCGTTATCCTATCGAGCATGAAAGGAGCAGCGGAGTAAGAGCAGAAACTCAGGTCGGTGCATTTGCCACCTTCAGGCAGTTCGTACACACCGCTGACTACTCCATTGTAAGGAACTACGATGTAATAGATCTTGTCTCCCACACTGACAACGATTCTGTCGTCGGCAGTTGCATATCCCAACAGTTCAAGTCTGAACGACGCTTCATGCCTCAAGTCGAGTTTAGGTGTAGTTATCATGCCGCCAGTGTAATAGTTGCCTTCCACGCCAAGCATGTCTACCGAAATCGTATTGCGGTAACCTGTCCATCCGGGAGCGGTCGTGTAAGCGTCAAGCGAAGTCTCTGAATAGTTGCCGAGCGACACTGCGTCATTGGCGCCAGTAGCATCGGTCACGTCCTCGTCTATCTTCGAGAAATCCTCGTCGAGTATCGTATAATCTTCATAATCCTTGTCGGCGAAAGTCACTCCGTAGCAGGTTGCAGTGTAACTTGTTGCCTTTGGAGTCTTTTCCCAATTTGCAGTGAAAGATCCATTGCTGTCGATGTCGGTAGCATCAAGCACGTCTGGAGCGGCAACGCCAAGGGCATGGATGTATTTTCTGTCGGAGAACATGCTCACGAAATGTGAACGCACGCCATAATAGTATTCCTTATAAGGATCAAGTCCCGTAAAAGTGTAGTTTGTTTTCACGGTCGTGTCATAAACGGTATAGTTGCCTCCGTAGTCAGTGGAGTTCTCGCCTTCCACCGGTTTCATCTCAAACGAAGGGGCAGCCTTTATGTCTACGTTGTCTATCACGAAATACGCGCCGTCGTTAAGGCTTGTCGCGCGCACTCTCCACTGGGTTGCTCCGAGAGTTGCGAAGCGCGAATATTCCTCAGCCAGTTTTATTGTGTCGCCTGAAGCCCAAAAGCCCGAGGCGTAGAATTCGCCGAGTTGTTTCCATCCGTTGTCTGTTTTATAGTCGATATACAGGCAGCCGTCCACGTAATATTCGGCATACGGGTCAGTCTTGTCCACGCTCTCGTCCACAGTGCGCAAATAGAAATTAAGCTGCCGGTAAACATTTCCGTTTGTGGGGAATGTCAGGCTCTCACCTTTTTTCAGCTTAAATGCTCTTGAAGCATCGCAGCCTTCGTTGTCAGAATAGTCCTCGCTTGTGGCGATGAACCCTTCGGGGAGAGACGCATCTTCAAAGTCGGCGGCGAAAGTAGTGTCTTTGTCGGAAGTGTATTCCTTGGTGTACAAATCGACAAAGTAGCTGAACGACTTGCGCACGGGCTGCCAACTTATTGTAAACTGGTCTTTCTGGAAATCAGTGATGCCGTTGATGACGGGCGATGCTATGAATGAAGCAGCGGAGGTAACTTGTATGTCGTCAAGCACGAGCGCCCCTTCGGTGGAGAAACATATATAGCCGCCGTTGTCAGCGGAGTAATTTTTGAAGGTGTAGGTCACCTTCTGCCACCCCTGACTCTCGTAGATACGTTCGTCGTACATCTTGTTTGCATCGTCGGTTTCCGAATATTTGGAACTCTCATAACCGCCCAGACATGCGATGATATTAAGCGTTGAACCGGTAAGTTTTTCGTATCCATCGTCAGTTTTCATAAGCGCCGGCAGAGCCTTAACCTTGCATGTCACGGTGATGTCGCCGGAGTAGTCGCCCAAAGGCGTACACAAATAGGCCGATTGCTGTGGGTCGTAGGTCTTTATTGCCACTGCGCCTCCGGCAGAATACACGAAATTTCCAAACCATGTACCGTCTTTCGTCAGCGAGTTGTCGATGTAGATGCCGTTGGGAGAATATCCAGAGTAGGCGCAAGCAAGCATTTGTGTTGTGTCGGGCTTGTCTACCGTTCCCGCCGTCATGTTTGAGAAATCCTCGTCAATAAGTATTGCTTCTGTCTTGCTTGAGGCCTTTTGCGGAGTGGTTTTGAGTGCCTCTGCCTTGAAAGTGCCGTTGCCGAGAAATCTTTTAACGGGTTGCCGTTTTTCTGCGGACGTTATAACCAAGCCCTTTGTTTTGACATTGTCGGCATAAGCCGTTCCTGCCAAAGCAAGTGCAATCGCTGCCGCAGAGATAAAGGGAGTTAGTTTTCTCATGTGCATGTGTCTTTTTATTGTTGGGTTCAATTTGTCATACCGGGAAAGCAAACGCTGAACCCTGCCGTCGCTTCCGGTTTCTTTCCGTGTGCAAAATTAAAATTACCGAAAGACATAACGGCAGTTATGCCTGACATACATGTCTTAATTCACGAAAAAAGTCATTGAGAATGTATCAAATCACACATTCCAATGACTTATTGCACACTTCAATACATCAAGAATAACGCATTGAAAGAAAAAGCAGGCATTAATTTCACAAAACGTTTTTCCCCGATTCTCTCGCCATACGCTGGTATGCCGACGGGGAAAGCCCGGTGGAATTCTTGAACAACGCCCCGAAACTTGTCCTCGACTTGAAGCCTACGCTTTCGGCTATGCTTTCTATTGTCATGTTGCCATAGCCTTCTTTTCCGTTCAGACGGCGGCATGCCTCCTTTATACGGTATTCGTTTAGCAGTTGGTTGAAGTTGGCACCATACTCCATGTTTATGGCCTGCGACACATAGCGCGACCTGCTATGCACCAATTCGCTCAACTTGTCGATATTGAAACCGAGGTGGAATATCTCGTCGGATGTTTCCATTATGCGGAGCACCCTTTCATACAATTCCTTTGTCTCGGTTTCCGACATGCGGCTTCCTTGATATTTTGTCTTTTGTTGCAGAGCAGCATCGTCCGTCACAACGTTTGTCTCTGAGGGCAACGGGATTTTAGTTTCAGCCGCAAGGTCTTGCCTTTCACGTTGCCGCCTCACCGCCGCTTCACTTGCAAGAAGCTCTACATTGGTCTTGTAAAGGTGCTTGTTTGCCTGGCGCAACTTGCCGTAGGCCCGCAAAAGACGAACGAGAAGAATGCCTATAACACAAACGACAACCGCCGCTGCCGACAACAAATACGTCTGGACACGACGTTTTTCCGAAAGATCGCGCACTTGTTCGTTTGCCTGGTTAAGCTCCCTTATAAACTTAACATTCCTCACCGATGCCGCCTGGGTGGTGTTGAAGAGTCGGTCTTTTTCCTTTAAATAGAGGTATTCGTATTTGTGAACATTCGCAGAATCGCCCATTTCCTTATAAACACACATAAGATTATAATACAAAGATCGCATATAATCCTGGCAATTGTTTTTCCGGGCGAAGTCCAAAGTTTTAAAAATACAATCAAGAGCCTTGTCATATTGCCCTGCACCGATGTACACTCCCGTGATGCAGTTGTATGACAAGAGGGCGGAACGATAATACAATGGATTGTCGCTGACATTCTCTATCGTTTCCATGAAACATTCCACCGCCTTTGCATAATGCCTTGCACGGTTTTCCATATAACCATTGCAATAAAGGATAGCATACCGGCGTTGCCGCGTGTTTCGCGCCGGAAGTTTCATGAATGCAGAGATTTCCCTTGTTATGTCTTGCGGTATGTCAGCAGTTATTGCCATTGACACGATATTGGTCATGGCCATGCCGGCCCCGTCGTAGTCCTTGTTCTGTATGGAAGAATAAAATGATTTCTTGAGCATGTCCATCACTTCGTTCTTTCCACTGGTGTCATTTTCCTGCCTTGTGGTCTGCAAAATGTTGGCAATGCAGTTGTATATGTTGGGAAGCTTTTCGGTTATGCCGCTTTTCTCGGCAAGTTCCTTGGCTTGCAGAAGATAGTCATACGACTTTTTATAGTCATACTCGTTGACCATATAAATTATGCCGATGTCCTGCAAGGCAGCTATTATGTATTTCAAATCGGTTTTGCCTCCCTTGTTGGCATAATACCTGTTGGCCACAACCGAATAATAAATGAGCGCACTATCATACCGGCACTTTCCGACACAGGCATAACCTTTGTCCAAAAGGGCCTTGCTCCCTACGCCTTCAAGCCTGCGGAATTCATCTGAAACACCTTCCTGGGCTGCATGCGAAGGCAACGCGAACACCAATGCTATTATTGTGAGAAGACAGAATCTTGCCATATCACCTACAAAATTAATGAATATGGATATTATGGCAAAATTTAAGTGAGGCTTTGTCGGCCTGGAAGGAGGCAACAAAAATGCCGGAGTCTGCATAAGCTACCCCGGCATTTTCTTTTTGTTATGCCCCTATGGGCATATTGTTGACTAATAATTCTCGTTCTGTTTGAGTGCTCCGCCCGACTTGGTGATTTCGGTTGACGGATAGGGGAACACCATCATGTAGTCCTGATAAGCGTTCTTGTTCTTGTAGTCTTCGTAATCGCCCACGGTGAACTTGCTGTCCGGGTTGCTGCGCTCCTCATAGTGGCGTGCGCGCGGATGTGCGTTCAGCTCCTTGGCAGCGATGTTCTTTATTTCGGCTACGCTGCTGCGGTGCCATCGTTTGAGGTCGAACAGGTGGTCGGTGAACTCGAATGCGAGTTCGCAGCGGCGTTCATGATAAAGGTCGGTCCATGTGGCGTTGCCTGCAAGCGGTGTGAGTCCCGAGCGCACGCGCACGCGGTTGATGTCGGTTGCGGCCTTGTCGGCATGTCCTGTGGCAAGATATGCCTCGGCACGGAACAGCAACATCTCGGCAAAACGTATGAGCGGCATGTTGACGCGAGCCGTAGGCCAGTCGCCGTTGGTGCTTACATAGCCCAGTTTGTCGGCATTCTCATACTTGAATGCGTCCATATACTTGTTTATCATAAAGCCCGACTCATTGTCAGAAGCACTGAAGAAGCGGCGGGTGTTGCCGAAGAACTCAAATTCCTGGCCATATTCAAGAAGCGACCGCGTGATGCGTTCGTTGCCTACACCGTCTTTCACCATTTCCTCGTAGATGTCGTATGAAGGCTTGTTCTGTCCCCATCCGTTGTAGATGCCCCATCCTTTGTTCTCGAGCACCACTCCCGGGAATTCAGAACCACCGGGGGTGTCGCCGCCGTTACCTGCAATTCCGAAGATATATTCCTTTGTCCAGAAGTTGCTGAAATCGGAAGAGAACACGTCGTCGAACTTAGGTGCGAGGTCGCGGCCATAAGTTGTCTCGAGCTCGTCAACCATCTTTATCACGTTTTCCCATTGTGTGGCATCCCAAGTGGCCCAGTATGCATACACCTTGGCCTTGTAGGCCACGGCAGAAGCCTTGTGGGCGCGTCCGCGGTCGTCGCTTCCGTATTCCTCAAACTTGGGCAGATACTTTATGGCATTGTCCATGTCCTCGATGATATACTTGTAGTTGTCAACCACCGAAGCCTGCTGCTTGGGAATGGAGTTGTCGTATTCGCCGTCGAAATCCTCGTAGCGCACGAACGGAACGCCCTGCTTGTCGGTGCCGTAGCGGTAGGCAATGTAAAAGTGGGCGAAACCGCGCATGAAGTAAGCCTCGCCCAAAGAGCGCGACTCAACAGAGGTGAGAGTCTTCGAAGCCTGCTTCTGCAGGAGTTTCTTCACAATCCAGTTGGCGCGTGCCACAACCGTGCTCAGGTTGTTGTAGGTGGTGCGCAGCGGACTTTCGTCGCCGTTATACTGGAACGTTGCGAGCGAAGAATAACCGCGTGTACGTCCCCACACCACGTCGCAGGCAGCTCCCTGCTCCCAAAACATCTCGCGTCCGAAGAGTCCTTCCTGGTGTATCGGTGCATAAAGACCGTCGATGGCGTCGATGGCCTGGTTGTCGTTGGTGAAATATTGCGTTGTTGTCGGTGTTCCCTCCGACTGCACATCCAGAAAATCGCTGCACGAGCTCAGGAGTGCCAGAGAGAATACGGCTGTCAATACATGTTTTGCTTTCATAAATGTAATGTTATTTGTTTGAAGCTTCTTTGTAGTGTCCCGGCGGCCGCAAAGGCCGCCGCTGACTATGAATCAACTTTCTCCTTTTTAATATGTAAGTTTAACTCCGAACGAGAATGTGCGTGCCACCGGGTAGCGCATTGCATCCCATCCGCCGCACTCCGGGTCGATGCCCGTGTAGTCGGTGATTGTGAAGAGGTTTTCTCCGCTCACATACACGCTCAGGCGGCTGCCGCGGTCGCCGAAATGTCCGCACTTGCGCAGCAGATTGGTGAGGTCGTAAGACACTGTCACGTTCTTCAAGCGCAGGTAGGAGGCATTCTCAAGATACCAGTCGGATGCTGTCGAGAAGTTGTTGTTGGGGTCGTTCTTCGACAGGCGCGGAATGTTCGAGCCCTTGTTTGTCTCGCTCCAGGCGTCGAGGATGCGCACGTCGCGGTTGAAGTTGCCTTCCACGTCGCTCAGTGTCATGCACTTTGCCACGTTCATGGCCTGCGCTCCGCCCACGCCCTGCAGCATTGCCGAGAACGAAAGGTCTTTCCATGTGAAGCCGGCCGAGAACGAGAATGTGGTCTTCGGAGTTGCGCTGCCGCAATATTGGCGGTCGCCGTCGTCAATGGTTCCGTCGTTGTTGTAGTCAACAAACTTCAAGTCGCCGGCCTTGGCATTGGGTTGTATGCGCTTGCCGTCCTTCTGATAAGCCTCAGCTTCGGCATCGCTTTGGAATATTCCGGCAGTCTTTATGAGATAGAACGAACCGAGAGGCTGTCCTTCGGCATCCTGATAGCAGTAAGGTATCATGCGGAAGCTGCCGTCGCCGGTCCACACTCCGGGGTTGCCGTCGCTGTCTTTCACGCCAATGTCACTCACCCAGTTCTTGAGCCATGCGAAGTTGCCGCTTACATAATACGACCAGTCTTTGTTTATGCGGTCGTTCCAGTTGGCCGAAACCTCCAAACCACGGTTGCGCACTTCGCCCTGGTTTACGAGCATCGGGTCGATACCGATACTGTTGGGCCAGTTCATCGACTGTGTTTGAATGAGGTTGAAGGTGCGTTTCTCAAACCAGTCGAACTGCAATCCAAGTCGGTCGTTGAACATATTGAGGTCGAGACCGAGGTCAAACTGCTCCGAAGTTTCCCATGTAAGGTTGTTGTTGAGAGCCGTCTGGTTGAACACAAACGTGTTCCACAGCGTGTTCTTCTCAACGCCATACTGTGCCTGCTCCTGCCAAGTCTTCATTCCGAGCAGTGCCGACTTGTAGTTGTAGCTTATCGAACCGAGGTTGCCCACGCGTCCCCAAGAGGCGCGCAGCTTGAGAAGCGACACTACATCGTTCTTCGGGAAGAATTTCTCGTTTGAAATCTTCCATGCTGCGGTAACAGCCGGGAAGTCGCCGTGGTTCTTTTCCTTAGGCAAGCGTCCGGCGTAGTCGCGGCGCCACGAAGCGGTAAGGAAGTAGCGGTCGTCGTAGGAGTAGGCCAGACGTCCGATGAGCGAAACGTTGGCATCGGGGCCGGTGAGGTAGTCGGTGGCCGAAACCGATCCTGCGTAGGCAAGATACTGCAGATAGGCCGACTCGTCGGAGAATGTCTTTCCGTCAACCTCGAAGCCGCGCACGTTGTAGTGGTCGGCAGTGGTTGAGAGCAAAGCTCCCACGGTGTGCTTGCCGAAGGTGTTGTCGTAAGTGAGCGTATTCTCAGTCTTCCACTGGTCGGTGCGGTAGGTGCTCTCGGTGAGCGAGTTGCTGCTGTTGGGTTTACCCACCTCGTCGCGGCGTGGCGAGAACTGCTTGTAGTAGTTCGTCTGAAGGTTGTAGGTGAAGCGGCTCACGAATTTCAGTCCCGGCACCACGTTGCCTATCTCGAGCGTTGTGGTGCTCCATGTGTCGCTTGTGCGGTCGTATATGTTCTTCGAGGCAAGCGTGCTCATCGGGTTTACGGCATCGCCGTGAATGTCGGCATAGTTTGATCCGTATTTGGCAATGTATTCCGGGTCTTCGGTAGTTGTGCCGCCGTAGCCGCTCTCAGTGAACTTGCTGTAGACGGTTGCACTTGCCGGCATGTAGATGGCCGAGAGAATGGGGCCTGTGTAGCCCTCGTCGGTGCGTGTTGTGCGGCTCTGCGTGTTTTTCCACACGAAGTCTTCGCTAATCGACACCCACTTGTTTATCTGGTATTTGCCGTTGTAGTGCAGCGCGAGGTTTTTGTTGAACGTGTTCTCGAGAATACCCTCATCGTTGTCGTAGGCAAACGACAGACGGTTGGTGAAGGTGTCGGTGCCCGTGTTCAACGACACGTTGTGGCGGTGATAGAGTGCCGTGCGGAATATCTCGTCCATCCAGTTGGTGCGCGTTGTAGCCACCCACGGGTTCTTGGTAGTGTCCCATCCTTCGGGAAGTGCGATGCCTGCGGCGGCATACGAACGCTTGCGCATCTCTATTTCCTGCTCGGCGTTGAGTGCCGTGGGAAGGTTCATGGCATTGCGTATGCCCACCATTCCGTCGTAGGATATTGATGTGCGGCCTTTCTTGGCTTTCTTTGTGGTAACGAGCACCACGCCGCCGGCTCCCGACTGTGCTCCGTAGATGGCTGCCGAAGCGGCGTCTTTGAGCACTACGATGCTCTCGATGTCGTTGAGCGAGGCAATGGGTGCGCCGGGAACTCCGTCAACCACCCACAGCACATTGTCGCCGTTCTGCGAACCTTGGCCGCGTATCACGATATTGGGGTTTGAGGTGGGGTCGCCGCCGTTGGCTGTCACGGTGACACCGGCAAGCTGTCCCTGCAGCATTCCCTCGGTGCTTGTCACGGGGCGCACTGCCAGTTCGTCAACATTGCTCACCACTCCCACAGCAGCCGAGAGGTCTTTCTTCTTGGTTGCAGCTCCATAACCTATGGCAACCACTTCGTTGAGCATGCGGCTGTCGTCTTGCAGCGTAACAGTAAGGTTACGGCTTGCGCCTACGGCAACCGTAGTTGTGTTGTATCCTATCGACGAGAACACGAGCTTTGCGCCCGGCTTCACGTCGATTGTAAAGTTTCCTTCAATGTCGGTAATTGCTCCCACCTTGCCGTCGGATGCCTTCACGGTGACGCCGATAATGGGTTCGCCCTTGGAGTCTTTCACCACTCCCTTCACCGAAACCTTACCCGATTGTTGCAAAAGAGCTTCCGGCGCATTCAGATGGGCATTGCCCGCAAATGCTGCCGAAGAGGAAAATGATAGCACGGAACATGCGGCAACGCCAAAGAAGCCACATTTCCAACTTTGTTTCAAAAAACCTTTTCCCATTTTTTTCAATTTATTTGTTGGTATTATATATGATACAAGTTAACAAGGTGCGTCTTAAAAACGCTTTACACAAGTTATGCAAATGTCAAATGGTCGGTTACAAAAGTAAGGATTATTAAACTATCGTACAAAATTTTTAACCGTTATTTTCAGTTGTAACATGTTTTTCATGGCTTTGAAACGACATTCGCCGATTTCCAAGGCATGCATTTCTGTTTGACTTACATCTTGCGTTTGCAAGAAAACGCTAGCGTGCCAAGCAAACCAGTCAAATCGAAGCCCACACAAAGCAACAGCAGCAAGCCCACTGCGAAAAGCTCTGCAATGCACTGTGGAAAGCGTGCGTATTTAACATACGTTCACCATTTTCCTGTACATTAAAACTCCGCCTTTTCCCGGCAAAAGAGAAGTCTTGCCAACAACATTTAGCAGAAAATGCTGCAAAAACACGTTGCCAAAGAAGCCGTCTAAAGCAGAAAACAATGCAAAGAAGCCTTCTTTCTGACACTGCGAAGCCTTGTTTGCCACTCCATGAAGTGCACTTTGCCATGCAACAAAGCCTTTGTTGCATGGCAAACAAGCCTTAATCGGAGCAACAACACGCCGACAGATGATCGAAAATAGTGTCGCAGCAACGCAAAAAAAAACGCAAAACACACTGTGCAGCAATGCTTTGCAAAGACGCTACCGAGAATACAAAGATTTCGTTGCAAGCACCAACTGCCACGGAATTTGCGTATCCACAGCGTTAATCATTTGCTAAATATTGTGATTATTTGTTTACAACCAGACATCTTTACAGTCTTCTGCCGAAGCATGCCAAAACGTCTTCACACCGCATTTTTCCACCTATTATAATATAATGTAAATGAAATATAAAAAAAAGGATTATCACTTTGCCGAAAAAAAATTAAATATTATCTTTGCACACGACAAACGAACATAACTGAAACAACTTTTAAAACATACAAAAAACTATGGTAAACTACAAAGAATTGGGCTTGGTGAACACTCGTGATATGTTCGCAAGAGCCATCAAGGGCGGCTATGCAATTCCCGCATTCAACTTCAACAACCTCGAGCAGCTTCAGGCTATCATCAAGGCTTCATCTGAACTGAAGTCACCGGTTATCCTTCAGGTTTCTAAGGGTGCCCGCAACTACGCCAACGAGACACTGCTCCGCTACATGGCAGAGGGTGCTGTTGAGTATGCTAAGGAACTTGGCTGCAAGCATCCTGAGATTGTTCTCCACCTCGACCACGGCGACAGCTTCGAGCTTTGCAAGAGCTGCGTAGACCTCGGTTTCTCTTCGGTCATGATCGACGGTTCGTCTCTTCCCTACGAGGAGAATGTTGCCCTCACAAAGAAAGTAGTGGAATATGCACATCAGTTTGATGTTACCGTAGAGGGTGAGCTCGGCGTTCTCGCAGGCGTTGAGGACGAGGTTGCCTCTGAGGTTTCTCACTATACAAAGCCCGAAGAGGTTATCGACTTCACAAGCCGCACCGGCGTTGACTCGCTGGCTATCTCTATCGGCACAAGCCACGGTGCTTACAAGTTCAAGCCCGAGCAGTGCACACGCGACCCGAAGACCGGCCGTCTCGTTCCTCCTCCATTGGCATTCGACGTGCTCGACGAGATCATGCAGAAGCTCCCCGGCTTCCCCATCGTTCTCCACGGATCTTCATCGGTTCCCCAGGAGTATGTTGACATCATCAACGCCAACGGTGGCAAGCTGCCCGATGCAGTTGGTATTCCCGAGGAGCAGCTCCGCAAGGCTTCAGAGAGCGCTGTTTGCAAGATCAACATCGACTCTGACTCTCGTCTGGCATTCACCGCTGCTGTACGCAAGGTGTTCGCAGAGAAGCCCGCAGAGTTCGACCCACGCAAATACTGCGGTCCTGCACGCGACCTCATGGAGCAGATGTACAAGCACAAGATCGTTGACGTTCTTGGCTCTGACAACAAGCTCGCTCAGCTCGACTAATATCGCATCAGCCGCCTGACGGCTCACGCCACACAGCGGCTATAACTTACACGGCGCACCGGAAGTCTTTTCTTCCGGTGCGCTTTTTTTGTATAAAAACGCCGGCAAAGTCCTGCCAAAACGTGTTCTGGAAGCCGTTTCCACGGGAAAAATGCATGGCTGGCCTTCACATTCAATCTATATTTCGCGTTCACCTCATCAAACACAACCTTTTGATTTACAATATTTTTCACAAACATTAGGCTGTCTTTTATCCACTTTTGCAACTTACTGTCTCACAATAGCCGCAAAAAACCGCTAACTTTGCACTATAACCTAAACCGCGCGAGGAAATACCTCCAAGCGTAGAGCAATCAAGAACACTAAATCCTTACTATAAATGAAACATCTTTTATTAGCCATCGCCGCATTGGCCACAACGCTAACAGCAGGCGCGCAAACACTTCCCGTCTATCTCGACGACACGAAAAACATCGAACAGAGGGTTGACGACGCGCTCAGTCGCATGACACTGCAAGAGAAAATCAGAGTTATCCACGCACAAAGCAAATTCTCGTCGGCCGGAGTGCCGCGTCTCGGCATCCCCGATTTCTGGACCGACGACGGCCCGCACGGTGTGCGTCCCGATGTGCTTTGGGACGAATGGGAACAGGCCGGACAAACCAACGACTCGTGTGTGGCATTCCCGGCACTCACATGTCTTGCCGCAACATGGAACACGCAGATGTCGCTTCTCTACGGAAGAAGCCTCGGCGAGGAAGCTCTCTACCGTGGCAAGGACATGATTCTTGGTCCCGGCGTGAACATCTACCGCACGCCGCTCAACGGACGCAACTTTGAATATATGGGCGAAGACCCCTACCTCACCTCGCGCATGGTGGTGCCCTACATAAAAGGCATGCAGGAAAAGGGCGTTTCGGCATGCGTGAAGCACTACGCACTCAACAACGACGAGGAATACAGACACCAGGTTAACGTTATAGTTGACGACCGCACACTGCACGAAATCTATCTGCCTGCATTCAAGGCAGCCGTGAAGGAAGCCGGAGTTTGGGCCGTAATGGGCGGCTACAACCTCTATAAAGACCAGCACAACTGCCACAACCAGTGGTTGCTCAACGACATTCTGAAACGCGACTGGCAGTTTGACGGCGTGGTGGTGTCTGACTGGGGCGGCACGCACGACACCGACCAGGCTATAACCAACGGCCTCGACATGGAGTTCGGCACATGGACCAACGGACTCACCATGGGGGCTTCAAACGCCTATGAAAACTACTATCTCGCACAGCCATACCTCAAAGCCATAAAAGAGGGCAAATACTCCACCAAGGAACTCGACGACAAGGTGCGCCGCGTGCTGCGCCTTTTCTTCCGCACATCAATGAACCGCCACCGCCCGCAGGGTTTCCTCTGCTCGGATGAACACTATGCCGCAGCGCGCAACATAGCCGAAGAGGGCATCGTGCTGCTGCAAAACCGTGGCAACGTGCTGCCCATTGACACGCGCAACACACGCCGTGTGCTCGTCGTAGGTGAAAACGCTGTGAAGATGATGACCGTTGGCGGCGGTTCGTCGTCGCTCAAAGTGCAGCACGAAATATCGCCGCTCGACGGCATAAGGGCACGCCTCGCCAAGCAGGGCATAACAGTTGATTACGAACGCGGCTATGTGGGCGACGTGACGGGAGCCTACAACGGCGTGACAACTGGGCAGGATTTGAGCGAAAGCCGCACTGAAGCGCAGCTCATAGCCGATGCCGTGGCCAAGGCCAAGAATGCCGACTATGTGATATTCTGCGGCGGACTCAACAAAAGCGACTACCAGGACTGCGAGGGTCACGACCGCAAACAGCTCGAACTGCCCTACAACCAAGACCGCGTGATAGAGGCTTTGGCCAAGGCCAACAAGCATGTAGTGGTGGTGAACATATCGGGCAACGCCGTGGCAATGCCGTGGAAGAACAGTGTGGGCGCGATAGTGCAGGCATGGTTTCTCGGTTCGGAGGCAGGCACAGCCATAGCATCGGTGCTCACCGGCGATGCCAACCCGTCGGGAAAGACACCGTTCACATGGCCGGCCACACTGCAGGACGTAGGCGCACACAAGCTGGGCACCTATCCGGGAGCGTGGCGTGCCGACAAGAAAATAATCGACGAGGAATATAAGGAAGGCATCTTCGTGGGCTACCGTTGGGTTGACAAGGAAAAGACAAAGCCGCTTTTCGCCTTCGGCCACGGTCTGAGCTACACCACATTCAAGATGTCTGACGCACGCGCCGACCGCCAGTCGATGACACGCGACGGCAAAATCACGTTCACCGTGAACGTGAAGAACACCGGCAAGCGCGCCGGATCGGAGGTGGTGCAGCTCTACATACACGATGCAAAGGCATCGCTGCCGCGCCCCGAAAAAGAACTGAAAGGCTTTGCCAAGGTGAGCCTTCAGCCGGGAGAGAGCAAGGATGTGCAGATAACCATAGACAACTCGGCACTCAGCTTCTACGACGACAGTGCCAAGGCATGGGTGTCTGAAGAAGGCGACTTCACCGCGCTCATTGGAAATGCAGCCGACAATCTGCCGCTAAAAGTCAATTTCAAACTCACCAAGTAGAACTGCCAAGACATGAAAAAGACAATGGTTGCAGCCGCTATGCTCCTTGCATCGGCTGCGGGCTTTGCCCAAAAACAAGACATGCAAACATTTGTGTCTGACTTGATGGGGCGCATGACGCTGCAAGAGAAAATCGGGCAGCTCAACCTTCTCGTTGCAGGCGACATCACTACTGGCGGTGCCGCAACAAGTCCTACGGGTAGCGAAATTGCAAAAGGCAACGTGGGCGGAGTGTTCAACATTAAGGGTGCCGAAGCCATAAAGGCTTTGCAGCAGCTTGCAGTGAAGAAGAGCCGCCTCGGAATACCGCTTATTGTGGGCATGGACGTGATACACGGCTATGAAACTATATTCCCCATTCCGCTCGCCCTCGCATCTACTTGGGACGACGAGGCAGTGGAACGCAGTGCACGCGTGGCCGCCAAGGAAGCCTCGGCCGACGGCATTTGCTGGACATTCAGTCCGATGGTTGACGTGGCTCTCGACGCGCGATGGGGCAGAATATGCGAAGGCAACGGCGAAGACCCGTATCTCAGTAGCCGAATGGGGGCTGCAATGGTGCGCGGTTATCAGGGCGACCTCACCCAGAAACATAACATCATGGCTTGCCTGAAGCATTTCGCCCTCTACGGAGCGGCGGAGGCCGGAAAGGAATACAACACCGTTGACATGAGCCACACACGCATGTACAACCAGTATTTTGCGCCCTATAAGGCAGCAGTTGAAGCCGGCGTGGGCAGCGTGATGTCGTCGTTCAACCTCGTTGACGGCATCCCGGCCACAGGCAACAGTTGGCTTCTCAACGACGTGTTGCGCAAACAGTGGGGATTTGACGGCTTTGTTGTTACCGACTATGCTTCGGTGCGCGAGATGATGGCGCACGGCGTGGGCGACTTTCAAAGCGTGTCGGCACAGGCACTGAAGGCAGGCACCGACATGGACATGGTGTCGGAGGGCTTCATACGCACGCTCGAACAGTCGGTAAAGGAAGGCAAGGTGTCGGTGAGCGACATCGACACGGCCTGCCGCCGGGTGCTGGAGGCGAAATACAAGCTCGGACTTTTTGCCGACCCATACAAATACTGCGATACAAAGCGGCACAAGACCGACATATATACAGCCGAGAACCGGAAGGCGGCACGCGACATTGCCGCCGAGTCGTTCGTGTTGCTTAAAAACGACGGCAACGTGCTGCCGTTGCAGAAAAAGGGAAAGATAGCGCTCATTGGTCCGCTGGCCGACGAGGCCGAACAGATGTGCGGATCGTGGACAGTGGCTCGTGCGCCCGAGAAATACCGTTCGCTGAAGGAAGGCATGGCCGAGGCTCTCGCCGGAAAGGCCGAACTGCTCTACTCGCAGGGCTGCAATCTCTGCTCCGACGAGGCTTTGCAGAAAGCTTCGGCGTTTGACAAAGCCTTGAAACGCGGCGACAACGCGGCACTCAACGCCGAAGCATTGCGCGTGGCCGAGGCCGCCGACGTGATAGTGTGTGCCATGGGCGAGGCTGCCGACATGAGCGGCGAGGCTTCAAGCAGGGCCGACCTGGGGTTGCCCGACACCCAAATGCAACTGCTTCAGAAACTTGTTGCCTTGGGCAAACCGCTTGTGCTGCTCAATTTCTCTGGCCGTCCGACAACGATGAACTGGGAGAAGAACAACGTGAAGGCCATACTCAACGTGTGGTTTCCGGGCAGCGAGGCAGCCGACGCGATACCCGACGTGCTGTTCGGCGACAAATGTCCGTCGGGCAAACTCACGGTGAGCATGCCGCAGCATGTGGGTCAGGAGCCGCTCTACTACAACCATCTGCCCACCGGCCGACCCGTGGGCGACGACCGCACCGAGTTTATCAAATTCCAAAGCAACTACCTCGACGTGCGCAACGACCCGGCCTTCCCCTTCGGCTACGGCCTGAGCTACACCACATTCAAGTATTCTGCTCCGCGCCTGTCGGCTCCGACAATGACACAGGACGGCAGTGTGGAGGTTACGGTAACGGTGAAGAACACGGGCAAACGCGATGCCTGCGAGGTGGTGCAACTCTACACCCACGACCCGGTGGCACGCATCTCGCGCCCCGTGAAGGAACTGAAAGGTTACAAGCGGGTGCAGATTGCAGCAGGCGAAAGCAAGGACGTGACATTCAGTCTAAGTGCCGATCTGCTGAAATACTACGACAGTGAGTGCCACTATGTTATCGACCCGGGCCTCATCGAAGTGATGACCGGCCCCAACAGCCATGACGTGCAGAAGGTTGACCTTACAGTAATGTAGGCAAACATAATGCAAACCGACGCGAAAAGCAAACGCCGTGCAGCTCAATACAGAGTTGCACGGCGTTTTGTTTATTATTGGTGTCCGGTAAAATATTGGTCTAACATTGTAAAACGTGGAATGTCTGTTCTTTATAAGATTTCAGAAAACTCGGGGCTTACTTTTGAGCATTGCACGGTTTGCTATCCATTGCCCCTGAAAGGGGCGCATATTATAGGATAGGGGCTTGCCCCTATCTATTAGGCATCACCGTCTTTTGCCCCTGTAAGGGGCGTATATTTCAACATGTCAATGAATTATGCGCCCCTTACAGGGGCAAAATTGTTGAAAACCATAAACGCAGGGGCAAGCCCCTGCGCTATAATCTGTCGTCCCTACGGGACTTGTCTGTTGCAAAGTTTTTACCAGACACCAATACTTGTTTATAGCGTATTGTAGGCGGCAGAAGCCGCCGTTATGTCATTCCAATGGTTCGGTGTGCAGTTTCACTACCGCTCCCGTCACGGGGTCGAACGTGACGTGCGACGTGATTTTCTTGCCGAACAATGCGCCGCTGAGGGTTTCGGTGCGCCCGAACTGTGCTGCCCATGTTTCATAGGAAGCCACCTCGTTGTCGCCGTCAGTAAGCGTAAGCTTTATTTTTCCGGGCAGATTCATTGCGAGTTGGAAGTCGTCCTTGTCTTTCTTTGCCACATTTGCATCGTCGGGCATATCGGCAACCACGTTCTCATCGGTCACAGAAATATAATAAGGTGCACCCGAATAGTCGTCGGCAGCAGCAAAGCCGAAGGCGCGCGAGAAGCGGAACGCCACCTTTCGCGGCTCATCTTTCTGCGGCACGAAGGTCACCACGTTCTCAATGGTGTCACGGTCGGTAGTGCCGGTGAACATCTGCGTGAGTGCAGTTTCCTGCTTTTTCAGTTCGCTGAACATCATTTTGAGCTGCGCTCCGTCGTTCGGCATGTTGTCGGCTTCGCCTCTTGACAGTTGGTTTCGGCTGTCGCGGATGTCGTAAATCTCCTGCGCCACGAGCTGAGCCATTTTCGGAAGGTTGCCGGCAGTGAGCATATCCTGGCTCATATAGTCGCGCGGGTCGAGCTGCATGGCCTTGCGGGCGGCCTTGAACGGTTTTGGCTGCGCGGTGTCGGCCACCTTGTCGTTTATGGCTTTTATCACCCCGTTGCGGTCGCAGTCAACCGAAATGATGCTATGTTTCTTGTCTATGGCCACCGTGTAGCGTTTGGAGCTGTCGGGCAGACCCACCGGTGTGAACGTAACGCCCACTATACGATAGGATGTGGAAGGCTCGGTTGCGGCAGAAACCTTGAAATATATATCCGAATAGTCGGCAAGTTCGCCGGGCTTGAACGTTGTCTTCTCAACAAGCACCGACATCCGCACTGCGGTTTTCGGAAGGAAATAGGTGAGCCCTTCAACCGCATTGTCGGCTGCGGCCGGACCTGCCGCAATGGCGGCGAGGATAAGTGTAAGCAGTTTTTTCTTCATCGTTGCTGTATTGTTGTGCGCCAAGTATTGTGCGGCGCGGTTCTTATTCGTATAGTTTCATCAAAGCGTCGGGCAGGCATGCTATTATGTCGCTGGCCGTGAGGCTTTCCTTTCCCACGCGCGAGGCGGCTATGTCGCCTGCAAGACCGTGTGCATACATGGCCGTGATGCAGGCATGTTTGCGGTTGTAGCCGCGTGCGAGGAGACCGGTGAGAAGCCCTGTGAGTACATCGCCCGAGCCTGCCGTGGCCATGCCCGAGTTGCCGGTGGTGTTGAATATCACGCTGCCGTCGGGCAGACAAAGTGCGGTGTAGTGGCCTTTGAGCATTATATATGCCTTGAGCGACACGGCCATGTTGATTGCAGCAGCAAGGCGGTCGTAGGCAGAGTGTATTGGCATGCCGGCGAGGCGGTCGAATTCGCGTGGATGCGGAGTCATTATCACGCCCTCTGGAAGTTGGCCCAGCCATGCCGAGTGTGCCCCGAGAATGTTGAGAGCGTCGGCATCGAGCACTACAGGGCACTGTGCCTGCTGCACTTGCGACATGACTGCGAGCGCGGAATATTCCTCCTGTCCGAGCCCAGGCCCTATTCCTATGGCGTCGTAACGGTCGACAGGGACAGTCTCTGAAAAGTAGTTCTCCCTGTCGGGCAGCACCACTGCCTCGGGCACCGACATCTGCATTATGCCGTAGTTGCACTTTGGCGTGAGCGCACTGAGCTTGCCCACACCCGAACGCAGGCATGCCCTTGCCGCGAGCACCGATGCTCCGGCCATTCCATACGACCCGGCAATGAGCAGGGCATGTCCCATGTCGCCTTTATGGGCGAAATCGTTGCGGACAAGCATCTGCCGTTTCACATACTGTTCGTCGAGTGTTGTGTAGCGGCAAGGCATGTTTGCGGCGCAGTTGCGGTCGAGACCGATGTCGAGCACGCGCACCTTTCCGAGATATTTCTGCATGTCGGGCAACAGCATCGAGAGCTTCTTCTGGTGCAGGGTGAGTGTAAGTTCGGCCTTTACTATGCTTGCACGGGCATCGGTGGGATTGTCCTCGGCGGCCATACCCGACGGAATATCGATGCTAACAACATGTGCCGGCGACTGGTTGATGTAGTTCACGAGCGATGCGAAACCGCCGGTAAGCGGTCGGTCAAGCCCGGAACCGAACAAACCGTCAACCACTATTGTGTCGGGAGTGAGCTTCGGAGGATCGAAATCGTGCGTTATTTCGTTGAATATGCCATTGTGCTGGAGGGCTGCAAGACGATCTTTATTGGCTGAACAATCGTCGGAAAGGTGGCCGTTGACATTGAACAAATAGGTGTCAACATGGTAGCCACGGCCGACAAGAAGTCTTGCAACGGCAAGAGCGTCGCCTCCGTTGTTGCCCGGTCCGGCAAAAACTACAACGGGAAAATTGCCCGCCCATTCTTCTGTAATGGCCTCAGTGACGGCCTTCGCGGCACGCTCCATAAGGTTGATGGATGTTATAGGTTCGTGCTCGATTGTGTAATTGTCGAGCTCACGCATCTGTGTTCCGGTTAAAATATTCATAACTTTCAGTTTGGGCACAGTCTGCTCCACACTCACGGGCGCAGTCTGTTTCCTTCAAAATACTTAAATTAGCAGACCCGTAATTATTTATTCAGTCAGGCAGACTATTAATTTGAAAAGAAAGCAGGACATCTGTGCAACAATAAGTTGCAAGAGATTTCACTGCAACAGGACTTTCACTTGCGCCAGTGCTGCCAAAAACTGAAACAAGCGGGGTATTGACCTACGGCAAAGGTAAACATAAAATCCGAGAATAAGCTCCTTTCAGGTGTTTTTTATCAATGCCATATCGTGCTGCAATGACAAACTTTCGCAAACAAATTACAACGGCCGTGACGTTTGTCACCCAATATGTTTGCCAACAAATACAAATTTATTAATTTTGTAGTCACTACTACTTGACAGAAACAATACAAAAACCCGAACGGTTGTATGCCATAGACAAACGCCTGTTTTTGGCTTTACCGATTGGGTTGCATCATGGAAACGACAACGCATGACAGTATAAACAGCAAACCGAAGATATGAAAAAGATTTTTATTTTTGCAGCCCTCGCGCTGCTTGGAATGGACGCTGCCGCGCAGCGTGTGAAACCTGCCATCCCGAAGGATGCGGAACTTGAAGCGAAAATAGAGACTACGCTGAAAAAGATGACGCTCGACGAGAAAATCGGACAGATGCTTGAACTGAACCTCGACGTGCTGGGATCGGTGAAAGAAACCAAGGACAAGAATGGCAAGGGAACACAGAAAGGAGAGTGGGACTTAAATGAAACGGTGCTCGACACTTGCATATCGAAATACAAGATAGGATCCGTTCTCAATGCTCCTGCCACACATGCCGCCACCGTGGCCCAATGGCAAAAATGGATAAGGCTTATCCAGAAAAAGTCGATGAAATACATCGGCATCCCCACAATCTACGGTCTCGACAACAACCACGGCGTGACTTATGTGCAAGGGGGTACACTGTTTCCTCAACCCATAAATCTCGGAGCATCGTTCAACATCGAACTGGCTCGCACCGGTGCCGAGATTTGCGCCTACGAGAGCCGGGCTGCCAACTGCCCGTGGGTGTATAATCCCGTGGTAGACCTTGGACGCGACCCGCGTTGGCCGCGCATTTGGGAGAGTTTCGGCGAGGATGCCATCGTCAATGCCCGTATGGCCGAGGCAGAAATAAAGGGTTATCAGGGCGACGACCTAAATCATCTCGGAAAATACAACGTGGCAACGAGCCTGAAACACTACATGGCCTACGGCGCACCATGGTCGGGCAAAGACCGCACGCCGGCCTATCTGTCGCCGTCAATGCTCAGAGAGAAATATTTCGAGCCCTTCAAAGCAGCCATACAGGCAGGTGCTCTCACTGTAATGGTAAACTCCGGCAGCATCAACGGAGTGCCCGTTCATGCCAGCCACGAGTATCTCACGAAATGGTTGAAGGAAGATTTGAACTGGGATGGAATGATTGTCACCGACTGGGCCGACATCACTAACCTCTACACACGCGAGAAAGTGGCGAAAGACAAGAAGGATGCCATTCGCATAGCTATCAATGCCGGCGTTGATATGTCAATGGATCCGTACAGCGTGGACTTCTGCATTTTGCTCAAACAACTTGTTGAAGAAGGCAAGGTGAGCAAGGAACGCATCGACGACGCGGTGCGCCGCATCCTGAGAGTGAAATATCGTCTCGGACTGTTTGACGATCCCAACACCGGAGGCAAAGGTTATGAGAAATTCGGATGCGACGAGTTTGCCGAAAAAGCACTGCGTGCCGCAGAGGAAACCGAGGTGTTGTTGAAGAACGACGGCATTCTGCCGCTGGCCAAAGGCAAGAAGATTCTGCTCACAGGACCCAATGCCAACCAGATGCGCTGCCTCGATGGAGGTTGGAGCTACACATGGCAGGGTTCGAAAGCTGAGGATCTTGCAACAAAATACAACACCATATACGAAGCCATGTGCAACAAATATGGCAAGGAGAACGTCACCCTCGAGCAGGGAGTGACATACAACGAGAACGGTGCCTACTATGAAGAGAACGAGCCGCAGATAGCAAAGGCCGTCAACGCAGCGGCTGATGCCGACGTGATTGTGGCCTGCATAGGCGAGAACTCCTACTGCGAGACTCCCGGAAACCTCAACGACCTGTGGCTTTCTGCCAACCAGCGCGACCTCGTGAAGGCTCTTGCCAAGACGGGCAAGCCCATTATCCTCATCTTGAACGAGGGCCGTCCGCGCCTGATAGCCGACATCGAACCGCTTGCAAAAGCCGTGGTTGACATCATGCTTCCCGGAAATTACGGCGCTGATGCACTCGCCAACCTGCTTGCCGGCGATGCGAATTTCTCGGCAAAGCTGCCTTACACCTATCCGAAGGAGATAAATTCGCTCCACACCTACGATTATAAAGTGTCTGAAGAAATCGGTACTATGGAGGGAGCATACAACTACGATGCCAAGGTTTCGCTCCAATGGCCTTTCGGCTATGGCCTGAGCTACACCACATACGGATATTCCAACCTGAAAGCAGACAAGACTTCGTTCGCTGCCGACGACACAATCAATTTCACGGTAGACGTGAAGAACACCGGCAACAAGGCCGGAAAGGAAGCCGTATTGCTTTACAGCAGCGACCTTGTAGCCTCGGTGGTGCCCGACAACAAACGTCTGCGCAGCTTCACCAAGATTGAACTGCAACCGGGCGAAACGAAGACCGTTTCATTCCAACTGCCTGCCAAGAACCTCGCTTACGTAGGTGCCGACGGAAAGTGGATACTCGAAGAAGGCGATTTCGTAATCAAGGTGGGAAATCAGGAACTGCCTTTGACATGCACCAAGACAAAGGTGTGGGACACACCTAATATATAATACACAAAAGGGCGTTCGGTTTCATGCTGCATGGCATTTTCAATGGGCATGAAACCGAACGCCCTTTCCGCTTTTTTCTTTCTCTTTTCCTTTTTCAGGCGCACCGCCACTATTTCTTTTTCACATGCGACCAGACATTAATACAATGCTAATATTGTGTGTCATGGCGTGCTTTCTCGGAAAAAAGCACTAACTTTGCATATATAGGCAGGTGCTGCATGGCTCTGGCATGCACCCCACCTACAATACCACGATGACAATTTAATAACCTGACAAATATGAAATTGACGAAAATTCTGGCCACAGCCGCACTCGCGCTGTGCGCTACCAGTGTGTCGGCACAGTATAACATGCCCACGCAGACATTCACATTCGACAAGCCTTATGCCGTGGAAAAGATTGCTCCGCCTAAGGGAAAGAAGGTGAAAAACGTGATACTTATGATTGGCGACGGCATGAGTCTGATGCACATATACACTGCATGGACTTGCAACCGGGGCAAGCTTTGGATTGAAAACGCACAATATACGGGTCTGTCGAAGACTTGGGCTTCAAACCGACTCATCACCGACTCGGGTTCGGGAGGTACTTCGCTCGCCACAGGACACAAGACAATATACCACGCCGTGGGCGTAGACCCTGAGGGAAAACCGCTCACCACACTCGTCGACGTGGCCAAAGGGCTTGGCAAAGATGCTGGCATTGCCGTGACATGCCGCCTTTGGGACGCTACACCATGCGATTTCTGCGGACACAACATCGACCGTGACAACGAGGAAGAACTCATAGGCGACTACCCGACAAGCGGCGTTGACTTCGCATTCGGCGGCGGCGCACAGAAATTCACCAACCGCAAAGACGGCCGCAACGTGTTTGCTGAACTCGAACAAAAGGGTTATCATGTGGCACGCACGCTCGACGATTTCTTCAGCTGGAACCACGGCAAACTCTTTGCAGTGCCTTACGACGTTGACACGCCGTTGCCCGACGAACGCGGCGACTTGCTCGCACGGGCTTCGATGAAGGGTATCGAACTGATGAACCAAAACAAAAACGGGTTCTTTATGATGATTGAAGGGTCGCAACTCGACGACTACGGGCATTTCAACCAGCTCGACTTGCTGATGAAAGAAACGTTGGATTTCGACCAGACCATTGGCCGCGTGATGCAATGGGCAGCTCAAGACGGCGAAACGCTTGTCGTTGTCACCGCCGACCATGAAACCGGCGGACTCTCACTCGTTAGTGGCGACAAGCAAGAGGGCAAGGTTGTGTGCTGCTTCTCAACCAAAGACCACTCCGGCACTATGGTGCCTGTGTATGCATTCGGCCCTGGTTCGGAGAATTTCACCGGCATAATGGAAAACACCGACATCTTCTGGAAAATAAAAAGACTCATGGGCGCGAAATGAAACTACGCCACTTCGCCATATTGCAACCTAAAAAAGATTTTATGAAAGCACACATTATAGCATCGTGCCTGACACTGCTGGCAACTGCGCCGGCACTCGCACAGAACCTGATTTCATCGGGTTCGCCTCTATACAAGTTGCCCTACAAGAACACCTACGTCATGCAGACGCTTGTGGCCGAGAATTCTTTCCGCACAGCAAAAGTGGAAAAAATCAAGCCCGGCACTTTCGAACAGGCAAAGAAGACGTTGCCTGCCCCCTACTGGGACGGACACCAGAAAGAAATAGACATGTATTGGAAGGCGTGGCAGATAGGCATCAAGAACATCTGCCAGCCTCTCGACGACTCGGGCTTCGTGTCGTCATACATCGCCCCGGCCTACAACGGCAACATTTTCATGTGGGACAACGCCTTCATCTCGATGTTCTGCCGATATGGTTCGCGCTTCTTCCCGTTCCAGAAAACGCTCGACAATTTCTATGCAAAGCAACATCCCGACGGATTTATATGCCGTGAGATACGCGCCGACGGCTCCGACTGCTTCGGACGCTACGACCCTACATCGACAGGACCAAACCTTCTGCCGTGGGCAGAGTGGCTCTACTACACACAGACTGGCGACGACAGCCGTCTGAACAAGGTTTTCCCAGTGCTCGCAGCCTACTACAAATGGCTCAAACTCAACCGCACATGGCGCAACGGAACCTACTGGAGCAGCGGTTGGGGAACCGGAATGGACAACATGCCGCGTGTGTCCGATGGCTACAACACCATATACAGCAACGGACACATGATTTGGCTCGATGCCTGTCTGCAACAGATTCTCACAGCCAACATACTTCTCAAGATGGGGTTCTTCCTTGAACGATGGCAGGAGATTGAGGAATTTGAAGACGATGTGAAACGTCTCACGGCCTACATAAACGACAATATGTGGAACGACCATAACGCTTTCCTCTACGACCAATACGACAACGACTCGCTGTCAACCACTCAGGGCATTTACGCCTATTGGGCGTTGCAGACCGACGTATTGTCAAAAGACCGCCTCGACAGGTTTGTAAAGCATCTCGACGACACCACTAAATTCAACCGTCCGCACCGTATTCCGTCGCTCGCGGCCGACAATCCCAAATACAAAGCCAACGGCCGTTACTGGGTGGGAGGTGTCTGGACGGGTGCCAACTACATGGTTATCTCCGGTCTTATAGACAAGGGCTACCGCAAACTGGCACACGACATCGCAATGAACCACTACGACAATGTGCTCAAAGTGTATGAGAAAACCGGCACATTCTGGGAATACTATGCACCGGAGAGTGCCGAACCGGGCTTCATGGCACGCCGCGATTTCGTGGGATGGACAGGACTTGCACCTATATCCGACCTCTTCGAGTTTGTATTCGGCATCCGCCCGAACGCTGCAGAAGGTCATATCACCATTGATGTCTCGCTTCTCGACGGCTACGGCATCGACCGCTATCCGTTCGGAGAAAGTGGTAATGTGTCGTTCAAGATAGCACGCCGCAGCTCGCAAAACGAAAAGCCGAAGGTGACGATAAGCACCAATGTGCCGTTTAAGGTTACTTTGATGTGGGGCGACAACAAGATTGACACCGAAGTAAAAGCCGGAACACAAACCATATAAGTAACGACAAGAAATAACACCACAGATAAAAACCAATAGAAAAAATGAGAAAGACAATAATCATGATTGCCCTCATCGCCATGACAGCCACAACCGCGATGTCGGCCACAAAAGCCATAGCCAAACACGTTCTGCTCATCGGTCTCGACGGATGGGGGGCATACAGCGTGCCCAAAGCACACGACATCCCCAACCTGCAAAGCCTCATGCACAACGGATGCTACACTCTGAAGAAACGCTGTGTGCTCAAATCGGAGTCGGCAATAAACTGGGCTTCGATGTTCAATGGTGCTCCTACCGAAATGCACGGCTACACAAACTGGAACTCAAGAGTGCCCGAAGTGCCCTCTATGTGCACCAACTCACGCGGCATCTATCCCACAATATTCTCCATTTTGCGCGAGCAACGCCCGAAGGCAACATCGGGTTGCATTGCCGAATGGGACGGTATAAAATATCTTGTAGACTCCACGGCTATCAACTATGTTGACGTTGCATCCAACTACGAGCACGATTCAACCCAGCTGTGCCGCATGGCCGAAGCCTACATAAAGGCACAAAAACCCACGCTCTTTGCCGTTTGCTTCGACCAAATCGACCATGTGGGACATGCAATAGGCCACGACACGCCTGCCTACTACGACGTGCTTGCAAGCATCGACATTCAGATTGGACGCCTCATCCAGGCTCTCAAAGATGCCGGCATATACGACGACACGATTATTATCGTTACTGCCGACCACGGAGGTATCGGACGTTCACACGGAGGCCAGACATTGCTCGAAATGGAAATTCCCTACATCATCTGTGGAAAAGGCGTTAAAAGCGGCATGACCATAACCGACACGGTGATACAATACGACACCGCAGCCACGATTGCCCACATCCTCGGACTGCAGCAACCGCAGTGTTGGCGCGGACTGCCCACCTACTGCGTGTTCAAATGACACGCCGCTGCACGGCAGCACACACACAAACACGCAGAGGAAAACACTGAAAGAGAAAACGCACGGTTCATTTCATGCCGTGCGTTTTTTCGTATTCCCGGCACAGACACACTAAAAAAGGCCGGAACAATTGCTTGTCCGGTCTTCAATCGTCGTTTTAAGATTAATATGTAAAGGTCAGGTCAGTCTTTTCATCACATCGTTCATCTCAACAGTTGCAAAGATAAACCAACCATATTGAGAAACCTTTGCCGCAGAGTTACAATGCCGCTACAATGCAAACAGCAAAGGCCACGGCACATGTAACGACTTTGTCACACCGCAGCAAAGACTGCGTAACAACGCCAAATTAACTTTGCAAACGTAAAATCAATGTGTAGATTGATACACACAAAAGTCTGTGTGTAGAAAGGAAATGGTAAGATTTTTGGCATATATTATTGATTTATGTCAAGAAAACACCTATTTAACGGTTCGTAGACCTGATTTTCTGCCTGAAAATTTGCACGGATGACATAACAACTGTATCTTTGCAATGTTTTTCATGGTATTAGATTTAAGGTTAACAAAGGTTGGGACTCAGCGGAGCCCCTTTTTTTATGTCCGTAAGTCAAGTTTCACATCTCCACAACATCAATTATTTCCCCAACGGCAATACATTTTCCAAAGCACCGCACAAGCATCCCCTTCAACTGAATAGGCAATGCCACCAACAGCTGACAACACCCCTTCAAACTACGTCCATATATAGAAAAATAAGCCACAAATGCCCTTTTATTCGTTTAATGAACATTTTTTAGGACAAAACGAAAAATCCCTTTTGCGAAATAATGGCTAATTTTGCAAACAAACAAGGAAATTATCACCAATGGAGCAAGAAAAAAAAGAACAGAAAATCGATTTTGATTTCATTCTCAGCAAGCGCACTGCCGAATATTCCGACGGCGACATCATGATTCTAGACAAGATTGGTGTCACACCGATAGAGGGCACAATAAAGCTCGATATGATTATAATGATGTATGTGGCAAAAGGCCGCATACAGGGCGACATAAACGGACAGACATACAATGCGGCGGCAGGCGACGTGCTGGTGTGCCTTCCCGACCAGTTTCTCGACAACTACATGATGTCGCCCGACTTCGAGTCGAAGATTGTAGGGCTATCCTACAAGGCCGCACAACAGAGCCTGCAGATAAACAACGATGTGCTGAGCACCCTCACATACATAGCAAAGAACCCGGTTATACACCTCGACGACGAGCGGCAGGCACTCATGCTTAAATACTACACGATAATAGCCCACAAGGTGAACTACCCCCACGGCTATTACCACAAGGAGATTATGCACAGCATATTCCAGTGCGCCTTCTACGAACTGTGTGCCATTATCGCCCCACATGTGCAGTATGCCGACAACGGAGGCAACATAAAACAGGCCAACCTGCTGTTTTCACGCTTCATAAAGATGCTCTCGGCCAACAACGGGCGCGTGCGTTCGGTAAAGAAATATGCCGAAGCCATGTGCATAACGCCCAAGTATCTGTCGTTCATTTCAAAGAACGTGAGCGGCAAGACTGCACTCGAATGGATTCACCAGAGCACGACAGAAACCATCGTGCGCTACCTGCGCAACTCCAACATGTCGATAAAGGAGATTGCCGACACGCTCAATTTTCCCAACCTTTCGTTCTTCGGCAAATTCACGAAAAGCCAACTCGGCATGTCGCCCACCGAATACAGGCGGCAGCAAAGCATGAACCGCAAGTAGCGGCAACGCCCTGCTTCATGCCGTGGAATGCAGCGCACACAGTTGCAACATAGGCTAACCAAACAAAGGGGCCGTGTCCACATGGACACGGCCCCTTTATGTATCATTGATTATCGTCTTACCAAATGTGTGCACGCTTGTTCTTCGGCACGAAGAGTTTGTCGCCCTTCTTAACGCCGAATGCGGTGTACCATGCGTCAATCTGCGGCAGAGCTGCGTTCACGCGAGCCTCGGCAGGTGAATGAGGATCGGTTTTCAGCTGACGGTCAACAAACTCGGGACGAGCGTTGCCGGCCCACACCGTAGCCCAAGAAAGGAAGAATCTCTGTTCGGGCGTGAAGCCATCGACATTGCCGAGAGGATGTTCCTTGCGCGAGTTCTGCATTGCACGGAAAGCAATATTGAGTCCGCCGTTGTCGCCGATGTTCTCGCCCAGCGTCAAACGACCGTTTATCGTCTTGCCGGGAAGAGCCTCAACCGAACTGAAATAGTCGGCGAGCACCTTGGTGCGTGCCTCGAAATTCTTCTTGTCGGCATCAGTCCACCAGTTGTTCTGGTTGCCGGTCTTGTCAAATTGGCTGCCCTGATCGTCGAAACCGTGGCTCATTTCATGGCCTATCACGCCACCGATACCACCATAGTTCACCGCATCGTCGGCATTGGGATCGAAGAACGGCGGCTGGAGTATTGCTGCCGGGAAGCATATCTCGTTGGTGGTGGGGTTGTAATATGCATTTACAGTCTGCGGAGTCATCTGCCATTCGGTCTTGTCAACGGGTTTGTTCACCTTGCGGTCGATATAGTCCTGCGACATGAACTCCGACACACGGCACATGTTTTCAAGCAGCGACAGGCTGTCGTCAATCTGCAGTTTGCTGTAATCCTTCCATTTGTCGGGATAGCCAATCTTCACGATGAAGTTGCTAAGTTTGTCCTTTGCCTGCGTCTTGGTGGCCTCGCTCATCCACGAACTCTCGTCGATGCGCTGCGCAAGGGCGGTCTGCAAGTTGCCCACGAGGCGCAGCATGTGCTGCTTGCTGCTCTCCGGGAAATACTTCTCTACATAGAGTTTGCCAATGGCTTCGCCGAGAACGCTGCTCACCAAACTGGTGGCACGCTTCCATCGCGGACGGTCTTGCTCAACACCCGAGAGAGATTTGCTAAGTTCAAACACTACGCTGCGGAAATTGTCGTCAAGATAATTGGCAACACTGGCAACTGCATGCGACTCGACATAAGCCTTGAGGTCGTCGAGAGAAGTTTCGACAAGTATTTTCTCCACCTCGTGCAGAGGCTCGGGCTGACCCATGTCAACATACAGGAACGGCGGAAATCCCTGTGCAAGGAACATATTGCCCCAGTCTATTCCGGGGAATTTCGTCACGAGTTCGTTGTAGGTCATCTTGTGGTAGTTGGCTTCCACGTCGCGCAACTTCACGTTGTCGTAGCTGGCTTTTGCTATGCGCGTTTCAATGGCAAGCGTAGCCTGCATTTTCTTCTCGGCGGTTGCGGCATCGTTTCCGGCCAATTTCAGAATGTCAACGACGTATTTCTTGTAGGCATCGAGCACTTTTTTCGACTGTTCATCGTCCTTTATATAATAGTCGCGCTCACCCAGTCCGAGGCCGCCCTGCGACACTCCCACTATGTTGTTGGCAGCGTCGCGCATGTCGGCACCCACTCCCAAACCATACATCATGCAGCTTATGCCGCAGCGGTCGAGCTGAGCCACAACGAGCTGATACTCGCGGCGGTCGGCAATGGCCGCAATTTTGGCAAGCACGGGCTTCAAAGGTTCAGCCCCTTCGCGGTTGCGGCGCACACTGTCCATGGCGAGGTTGTAGAGCGAACCAATCTTTTGGCCGAGCGTACCCTTTTCCTGCGGTTTCGACGAATACTCCTCTATGAGTCCGAGGATGCGCTTCTGGTTGAGTTCGTCGAGGTCGATAAACGACCCGTTGCGGGCATGTTCGGCATCGAGAGGATGCGCCTTGCGCCATCCTCCAATGGCATACTCATAGAAATCGTTGCCAGGTTTCACCGACGGGTTCATGTTGTTCCTGTCGATACCCGACGTTCCCTGTGCGCTCACTGTCATTGATGCGAGCGACAAGGCAAATAATAATGACTTTGCGTTCATATTTCTTTAAATTACACATTTATGCAATGACGCTCGCGGAGCGGTCATTCCTATTCTATTGCAAATTTAGTTATTTCGCCACGTTTCGCTGCCGATGTTTAGCATACATTAACCATTTGCACACATACAACGCGTTTATTTGCGGCGTTTTGCATCGTTTTTCTTTCCGCCTTCGGCATAGTAGTTGCGCTGCGACGAAATGCTTCCGTTTTTGTTCATCGTGAGCGTGACCTGCTGCAGCGACTTGTTCACATGGTCAAAAATGAGAGCCGGGTCGAAACGGCGGCCACGGAAGTGGGTCTCGAAGTGCAGATGCTCGGTTGTAGCGCGGCCAGTGCGGCCTGTAAGTCCTATCACCTGCCCGGCCTTCACCTTGTCGCCCACCTTCACGAGGTTCTTCGACTGGTGGCTGTAAAGCGTTTCCAAACCGTTTGAATGCTTTATTATTATGCAGTTGCCATAGCCTGAATAGGGTGACGATCGTACGACTTCGCCGTCGAATGCGGCAAGGATGTTGTCGTTGGGAACAGTCTTTATGTCAACGCCCGAATGCCGGCGCTTGCCCCCGTACGGACTTATCACCTTGCTGCCGGGCAGCGGATAGGCCCAACGTTCCTTGCTTATAGCCGAGAGGTTCCACTTGAAAGTTCCGGTTTTCTCAAACTCATCCATTTCCAACTCGGTGGCGCTCTCTTCCACATCGGCCTTACCGCCCACCACGCTCACGTTTACATAAGCACCGCTGCGCTCGCACAGCAGTGTTTGGCGGCGCAGACGATGGCTGCGCGTGTCGATTATTGTTGAGGGATTTATGCGTCCGCCGTTCACCATTATCGAGAAGTCGCAGTAGGTCTTGCCGTTCTTGGTGCCCACGATGGCTATTGTCTGTCCAGCGCGCACGGTCTGCCCCACCTCAACGAGGTTCTGCGCGTTGTTGGCATACACGGTTTCCAAACCGTTGCCGTGGCGCACCACAATGACATTGCCCAAGTCGCTGTGCTTGCGCGAGAGCCTCACCGTGCCGTCGAACATAGCCTTCACGGCATCGCCCTCGGTTGTCACTATTTCCATGCTGTTGTTCTTCAACACCGTTGCCTTGCCCACTGGGAGCGGAAACGAGTATTCCGACTGTCTGAGCGAAGCGAAATCGACATTGAAGGCATCGCTTCGTGCAAACAGACCGGGTGTAGGCATGCTTATCTGTTGCTGCTCTGCCGCCGTAAACTGGTTCTTCACCGGCATGAAGGCAGTGAGGCACAAGAGGGCGGCAGCGCATGATATTGTTGTCCGTATGTTCATTTGGTCAGTGTATTGTCGTTGTAGATGTTGTGCGGCACACCCGTGGGCGGTTTTATTCGCCGAGCATTATGCCGGTGAATATGCGTCCCGAATCCTTGCCGAGGCGGCGTGCCGAGAAAAAGTCGACCACGTTGCCGTAGGTGCACACGCCACACATAGTTATATTATCGGGTGCCAATCCCGAGGCTTCAAGCTGCTGGCGGTTGCACAAAGGCAGGTCGATATGCCATTTTTCCTTGCGCCGCGCTATGGTGTCCATGTCGAAGTTGGCGGCAGCAAACTCGTTGTACACCTCGTCGCCCACCTCGAAATTGTCAACCGATATGCCCGGTCCCACGACGGCGAGCAAATCCTCGGGCCGCGTGCCATAAGCAAGCCGCATTGCGACAATGGCATGATGGGCTATGCATTTCACCGTGCCTCGCCAACCGGCATGCACTGCCGCAGCTGCATGGTGTTTTGGATCGTAGAGAAGAACGGGAATGCAGTCGGCCGTTGACACGCCTATGCACACATTAGGCACATCGGTGAGCACAGCATCCACGCCGTCAATCACCATTTGGCGCACGCTGGATGGCAACGCGAAAAAGTCGTTGGCCACAACACGCGTCTCCACTCCATGTGTCTGGTGGGGCATCACTATGTTGCACGAAGGCGTGCCAAGTTCCGAAGCAAGAGCCTCAAGGTTGGCCGACACCGCTTCGGGCTTGTCGCCGCAATAGGGGTTTATGTTGAATTCGGAGTAGTTGCCCTCACCTACCCCGCCATGGCGCGTGGTGCTGAAAGCCGTCACGCGCGGCGCGATGTCGTAGTGCATGAGTTCGGGACGCTTACTCATCGTCGTCCTCCTCATACTCGAAATCGTCTATATCCTCCACATCCTCGGCATCTACATACACTATCTCGTCTTCGCCTTCGGCTTGCAGCTCTTCGGCAAAGCGGCTCATGTCCTTGTCGCGGTGCACGAGTGTTTCCTCGGCTGTTATTTCCTGCAACTTGTTGCTTTCGCTGTTGAGCTCGGTCCAGAGTATGTCCTTGAGCTGGGCAATGCCCTTTCCCGTAACCGAGGATATGAACACCACGGGCAAATCGGTGGGCAATGTCTCGCGAAGCATTTCTTCGAGTTCATCGTCGAGCAAGTCGCATTTGGTTACGGCAAGCACGCGGTGCTTGTCGAGCATGTCGGGGTTGAACTGCCGCAGCTCGTTGAGCAGCACCTCATATTCGCGCTTTATGTCGTCGGTGTCGCCAGGAACCATGAACAGCAGCAGCGAGTTGCGCTCTATGTGGCGCAGAAAACGCAGTCCGAGTCCCTTGCCCTCGCTTGCTCCCTCGATGATGCCGGGGATGTCGGCCATGACAAACGACTTGTGGTCGCGGTAGTCGACGATGCCGAGCGACGGTTCAAGCGTGGTGAAAGGATAGTTGGCTATCTTGGGACGCGCACTCGAAACAGCCGACAACAAAGTGGATTTACCGGCATTGGGGAAGCCCACAAGACCCACGTCGGCGAGGAGTTTCAGCTCGAGTATTATGGTCATTTCCTCCATAGGCTCACCCGGCTGGGCGTAGCGCGGAGTCTGGTTGGTTGCGGTGCGGAACTGGAAATTGCCCAATCCGCCACGTCCGCCTTTTAGAAGCACCACTTCCTGACCGTCGTAGGTCACGTCGCACACATATTTTCCTGTCTCGGCATTGTAGACAACAGTGCCGCACGGCACGTCGATATACATATCCTTGCCGTCCTTGCCGTGGCACTTGTCGCGTCCGCCGTTGCCTCCATGTTCGGCAAACACATGCCGCTGGAATTTAAGGTGGAGCAATGTCCAGTAGTTGTGGTTGCCCCTCAGGATGATGCTTCCGCCGTGTCCGCCGTCGCCTCCGTCTGGTCCGCCGTTGGGATTGTATTTCACATGCCGCAAGTGCATCGACCCTCGGCCTCCCTTGCCCGATCGGCAATATATCTTTACATAGTCTACAAAATTCGATTCTGCCATTTTTCTTTTATTGTGGGTTTGTCTGTCGGATGCCTCCGGCTGTTGCTTGCGAGCCAGAGGTTGCCTCTCGGCAAGACATCCGCAATGTTATTGATTGTTGCAAAGTTACTAAAAATAACGCTAACTCCCAGTTTTCGGATGCGAAAGATGCCCTGCCGTGCATACGGCAGGGTCTGCGGCAGACTTATCTCACGGCAATCTTGTAGGTGTTTCTACGCCCCGACTTGGTTACGGTGAGCACATACACGCCATGAGGCAGCGACGTTGTGTCGATTGAAGCCGATCGCGTTTTTGCCACGGTTTGTCCTGCAGCATTGGTGAGTGTGGCGTTGTCGAAGTCGCCGCTTATTAGCAGTCGGTTTCCGGCTGCACTGAATTTCACGTCAACGGCATTGTCTGCGATGCCCTTGTCTATGGCCGTAACCTTTCCAACGATGCATTGCTTCGACGGCACCGACACATCGCCGTTGGTGTAGAAGGCCTGCACTGAATACACATTTTCGCAGTCGGCATAGGGATGAGTGTCTACAAAGGAGTGGTGTGCCTCATACACCGACATGGTGTTGATGCGTGTGGCGTTGCGATAGACGTTGTAGGCTATCAGGGCGCGGTCGAACGTGGCGTTCTTCACCGCCTCCGACGCATCGGAGATGCCAATGCGTATGGGCCACACACAGTAGGCTCGGCCTGTCTCGTCGTCTTTGTTGAACTCAGATATGGTTGACCATGTGCTGCCGCCATCCTCAGAATACAGGTCGGTTACGCCTGCAATGGCACAGTTACTGTCGGCCTGATAGTAAAGGGGCGACTGTTTGCTGTCGTAGTCGTGTATGCGCACGGCTACGCGGTAGGTCTTACCCTCCTCTATCTTCACGGGCGTGTCGAGGGCTGTCACACTGGTGTAGGGCAGCTGGGCCGTTCCCGAAGGGAATGCCGTGCGTGCCACCTCTGTGCCGTCGGCATAGACAATGGCTTCGGCCTTGGTGTTGGTTTCGGAGTTGAGCGACGGGTCATCGTAGACAAACGTGGCCACCGTGGAGATATATTTGCCTACGTAAGCCGCCAGACTGTCGGGTGTGAAATCGACAGCCGAGAGCATATCAGCTCCGGCATTACCTACGTTGTAGTCGGGAATTACGTTTGAATTGGCCAGATAAGATGCCTCGTAAAGTCCGGCGGAGTTTTTCCACTCGAGACGCACCTTGCCGTCCTTTACCGTTGCCGTCAGTCCTTCGGGTGCGGTTTCGGTCATTTTGTCGGCCACCGTAACATAGTCAATAGCCCAACGCAGTTGTGCCTTGCCCTCGCCGTGCGCCTTGAAACGCAGCGCGAAAGGTTTGCCAGCAAACTGGTCGAGACCGAACTGATAAAAATTCCACTTGTAAGGTGCTACGTCGGCAGCTGCCACCGATCCCACGGCAACCCAGTTTTCGCCGTCGGTTGTGCCCTCGATGTCGAGGAAATCGGTGCCGAGGTTGGTCTGAACGGCGTTTACATAGGTCATGTTGGCATAGAACACCACATAAGGCGACACCGAGGCAGTGGCATCGAAGAAGTGTGATGTGAGCGTAGCCTCATAGGGGTCGCTCGATATGGTGGTTACGTTGGCAAAGTAGGTGTTGTTCTCGAAGTCGCCGCCCGACACGTTCCATGCGAGTATCTCGCTGGCATTGCCCTTCACGAGTTCCTTGCTCCAGCAGTTCTCGTCGAGTCCTTGGCTTTCGAAAGTATCGGTCATGGGCAGCTGATAGGAGTCGGGCACGCTGAGAGTTACCGACTGCGACGGTGCCGACATAATTTCCTTGCCATTATTGTCGTAGACTGCCACGACATAGGCGCTGTGCTTTCCCTCGGCAGCCTCCACATCGCACCTCACGACAGATGTGCCGGCGGCATCGGCAGCCGACACTGTTTGCGCCTTGACATTGTCGCAGAACACGTCGTAGCGCAGCAGCGACAGGCCGTCAGGTACGTTTGCCACAGGCTTGAACGTGACTGCGGCGGTGGAAAGTCCGGTGGCGAAGAAACGCACGTCATCGGCTCCCGGAGCCACGATGCCCGACTTGTCGGCATGCAGCCACCATGCAGTTCCGTCGCCCGACTGCAAGGTGTAGCCAGCAACGGCAGTTCCGTCGGCCGACATAGCAGCCGGTGTAGACGTGTTGTCAACTGCGGTTTCGCCCACCGTTCCGGCATAGGTCTGCATGAAATATTCCATGGGCACGAGCGTGGCGGTGCTTGCCGAATAGTAATAGGTGGTTTCGGCATAAGTCTTGTTGTCGGTGATTTTGCAGAAGAAGTCGCCTGCATTGTCGATGCAGAGGCCCTGTATGTCGTAGACACCCGACAGAGGCACTTCTACAGTCTGCCCGTCTTGTATATTATATACGGCAAGGCGCGGTGTCTTTCCGCTGTTTATGTGCACAAGCACATACTTTCCGTCGGGGCTGACGGCATCGGCTGCCGCGCTCCAAATGTTCTCGGTGGCAACGCCGAGGGTTATTTCCTTCGCACGGTCGTGGCTGGTCCACACCACGGGGCGGCTGCAACCGCCATAGCTCACGCGCCCCACGGCCACACTACCGTCGGCCGACAGTGCTGCAACGGTGCCGAGGGCACTGGCCGTGGGCATGGCATACTCGAAATAGTCGTAGGTGTTTGTGGTGGCGTTCCACGTCCATCCGCACGGCACGCTCTCCACATAACCTTTATATATATAGCCCGCCACAGTGCTGGCATCGCTGCTTATGGCGCGGGCATAGCTGCCGTCAAATTCGTCGCTGAGCTCATCAATGGTGCGTGTGCCGAGTCCCAAGCGGAAAAGCGTGCCGTTTCGCCACACCGCCGCGCTTGTGAACGTCACGGTGTAGGCATCGTTCCAGTCGGTGGCGGGGTAGTCCTTCACAAGGTCTTTGTCTTTTATTGCTCCGGCAATGTCGCCGTTGTCGTTAACGGCAAGAAAGCGTCCGCTCTTGTCGAGGTCGCTCTCGGCATAGCTCGTGCTCCATGCAAGTGTCCCGCTTTCGGGTTGGTAGACAAAGCTGCGGAACATGTCGGTTCCCGCACTGGCGGCATTTCCCACCACATAGTTGCCCGAGGGCGACATGGATGTTGTCACGCCAGTGGCTATTTTTGCATACTTTGCGGCATCGTCCTGTGCCGCCGACGTGGCAGAAACCAAGGCCAGGGCCAAGCACGCCAATGTTGTCTGTTTGTTCATCGTCTTATGTTTTTACAGAAAATGCGGCGCATCTGTTACCATTTGCAGCAGTACGCGCCAATAGCGTTGCAATTTGCGACATGCAAAGTTAATTCGTTTTTTCCACACGCGCAATTATTTGCCGCGAACATGTGCGCCATTAGAATTTTTGCACTGTACAAAAACAGCAGCCTCAATAGTTCATTCCGAAAGCCCAAAGCGGTATGACATTTCCCATACCCGTCTCTATGTCGTCTTTCACCACATAGCCTTCTTCGGCCTCTGCTATCTGCTTTTGGCCTTTTTTCTTGCCTCCTATCTCGAATGTTTTGCCGTCGATAAGGAAATCGGAGATAGGAGAATTGAACACGGCATGGTTTACACGCATTTGGTTGAAGAAGAATGTTTCTCGCTGGTTGCCTATGTTCGGCGACGAAGCCGACAGGGCAAAGGCGAGATTGGTGTTGTCAAGATACACTTTTTCCACTTTTCCCAAGCCGCGCACGCCACCGGTCGTTTCATGAAGTTGCGCTATCAATCCGGCTCGCTCCATTAGTTCGAAATAATCAGGCAGGTTGTTGCGGTCAACCTTGATAGTAGTGGCAAGGGTGCTCATGTTGGGTTTGAAAGGCACACTGTCGGCTATAACCTGCATCAGTTCCTTCAGTTTTCTTGACACCAATACCGTATAGTTGGCATATTGTGGTATGTCGGTTTCCAATGTCATGCTTACAACTTGGTTGAGCCGCATATTATAGCCTTCGTCCTTATAGAAAGGATAATAGCCTTGGCGCAGATAATCATTGAACAAGGCCAATGGGTGTTCTATCTGCTCGGGCAAGACAACCTCGTTGTTTACAATTTGTTGCAATGTATATACCGGGATTTCAATGCCCTTTTCCATTCCGATGTATTCGCGGAAGGACAATCCTTGCATGTTATATACCAACACACGACGGCTCAAATCGGCCGTACCCTTATATATGTCAAGCACCGACGAACCCGTAAACACCACTTGCAGATCGGGCAGATTGTCGTATATCATCTTGAGCTCGGTAGCCCAGCCTTTATACTTGTGTATCTCGTCGATGAAAAGATGCTTGCCGCCAAGTTGACTGAATTTCATTGCCGTGTCAAAGAGACCATGACTGGCGAAATAAATTGACTCTGCACTAACATAGAGCGTATCTTTCATCGGCAGATTCAGCTTGATATACTGCAAAAGGAGCGTGGTCTTGCCCACTCCACGGGGGCCGACGAGGGCTGTCATACGGTTTGTCCACGGCATCTGATGATACATATATCTAAGGTATCGGGTGTCGGTACGCTTGATAAGATTGTCTGAAAGTTGCTTCAATAATTCCATGTTTCGTGCCTCCGTAGGATGATTACGGGTGTAAAGTTACGAATTTTGCGGTAAAAACACCGCAAAATTTGAAAGATTTTGCAGTGCTTTTACCGCAAAATTCGATATTGGTATCAAATTTCCGATTTGTAAATATTGGTGTCCGGTAAAAATTTGATATAACATCGTAAAACGTTGAACGGATGTTCTTTATAATGTTATGAAAAACCCGGGGCTTACCTTTGCGCATTGCACGGTTTGCAATCCGTTGCCCCTGAAAGGGGCGAATATTATAGGATAGGGGCTTGCCCCTATCTATTATGTATTACCGTATTTTGCCCC
>CAVKCP010000012.1:0-42706 GCA_963654815.1 Lachnospiraceae bacterium
AGTTGGTAGAGCAAAGGACTGAAAATCCTTGTGTCCCCGGTTCGATTCCTGGTGGTACCACTTCCAAGAAAACATGAGAGAGTTACACCAATGGTGTAACTCTTTTTTGTATATTCCTCGTACTTTACGCCCGAAATACGCAGACCGCAAAATTTTGACAACTTTTCTTTGTTTGACCCCGAAATCGAGTGGAATGCCAAGGAAAATCCATAAATTTGCATTTAAATACTGTTTATGAGCAATTGAAGGACAGAAACTTAACGGGATAAAAGTAGTATTTGCAGAAAAGTATAGAACCGGCAAATGGTTGGCGGAAGCGTTGAATGTAGGAGCGGTTACCATTTCCTGATGAAACCAAAATCCTACTTAGTCTGACATATACACTATTGACGCAACGGCAAAACTCTTGAAAGTGGATGTCTCCGAGTTGTTGAACCCTACATTATTATAATATGTATGGAGGATAGAGAAAAGTTACTCAAAGGTTCGCCTGAGTTCGACCGCCTTGCCTTTACTGTGCTGGCTATCGAGGCATCGGCACAGAAAATGGGAATATCACCGTCAGAAATGAGAAGACGGTTGGATAAGGTGGGGCTTATCAAGAGCCTCATACAGGATTGCTATGACACTCTGCATACAGAGAGCCGTGAGGCCGTGGCAAATGACGTGGTTGAGGCTCTTAAAAACTGGGAAAGAGAAGAATAATGGAAAAGCAAACATTGTATCACGGTTCTAATGTCATTGTGGAGCAACCGTTGGTAAGCATTGGCAGAAAAGACTTGGATTTCGGTCCAGGCTTTTATCTCACTCCCCTGTTTGAACAGGCTTCCCAATGGGCTGTTCGTACCAAAACCATCAGACGAGCCGAACAGGCAATAGTAAATATCTATGAGTTCACTCAACCACAAGACTGCAAGATAAAACGATTTGATGCTTACGATAAGGAAAGGCTCGATTTCATTGTTGACAGCAGAAAAGGAAAGCAACCTTGGAGTGGGTATGATATTATTGAAGGTGGTGTTGCTGATGATCGTGTCATTGATGCAGTTGAAGCCTATATCAATGGTTATGCAGATGTTGAGCATACTCTTCGCCAGTTGGTCTATCACAAGCCTAACCATCAGATTTGCATCTTGAGTCAAGATATAGCAGATAAGTGTTTGCAATTCAAATCATACGAAAGGGTATAGTTATGTTGGATTTCTTGTTATGGAATAAAATAGCACGTATCATAGAACAGTTGGCCGACACATTGCATATATCTACCGACAGTGCATTGCAGATATTCTATGACTCGGATGTCTGCCAAATGCTGCATGACAAAGATCTTGGCTTGCATCTGATGAGTGATACGTATATTGTTAATGACTTGATTGAAGAGTTGAGAAACAAGCAATAGCACAACAATGGATAAAGGGCAATTTCTATTATATCAAACTCCTGACAGCGCTTCACAGATAGAAGTGAAGCTGCAAAACGATACAGTTTGGCTCTCACTTGACCAAATGGCATGGTTGTTTCAGCGCAACAAGTCCACTATCTCACGCCATATAAAGAATGTATTGGAGGACGGGGAGCTTGAAGCGGATTCGGTTATTGCAAATTTTGCAACGACTGCCACAGATGGTAAAAAATACTCTGTCGCTTACTGTAACCTCGACATGATAATCAGTGTTGGTTATCGTGTTCATTCCTACCGCGGCGTTCAGTTTCGTATATGGGCAACCAAGGTGTTGAAGGAGTATATTGTAAAAGGCTTTGCCATGAACGACGACCTGTTGAAACGGGCAGGAGGTGGCAACTACTCAAGAATACGACAAATTCAAGGAACGCACCAAGAACAACCTCTCGCCGGTAGAGATGCGCTTTTTGGAGAACTTTGATCGTGAACAGAAGAAATTGAAGGAAGAAGGTGACAAGAGAAAGTCATAAGTTTACGAGTTCGGCATCATAGTCAACCGAGTTCATTACCATTCTATGTCTCTTCCGGTTAAACTTGTCGTTTATAAAGCTGCGTGTCGGAGCAAAGTCTTTGCATGTGATGCCCGACATGTCGATGATTGTATGTCCAATGTCGTCGGTGCAGATGGGGTAGTGTTTTGCTTTTGAAAGTTTCGTCGCCAAATTTTGATTTGCTGCTTTAAATGAAGGCGACAGCCATACCATCAACGGCACGCGAAGCTGATAGTTGGGATTGGGTGAATGTTCGGCACTGCCATGTCCCATGAAGTTTCTCAATTCATACACTTCCTCTCCATGGTCGGAGAAATACAAGGCATAACAATAGTCGTCTTTGAACATTTCCAGAATGGAATTCACAACATGGTCGTTATACAGAGTTGCATTGTCGTAGTTGGCCATTGTCTGGCGTTGATATTGCGGGATATTTCCGTCGTAGTCTTGCGCAGTGAATTTGGCGTATGCTTGTGGAAATCTGTCTTTATATGTATAATGTTGCCCCCAAAGGTGCACCACATACAAAGAGGGCTTCTCGTTGTTTTTCCTTATAGACTTTATCATGTCCTCGTCGTAAGTAAATCTCTTGGTATTCCTGTAGTCAAACAATGTCTCGGATAGTTTTCTGTCGCAAATGAACGACAAACCCTGCCCGGCAAAGTATTGGTTGTCGTACATCGCAGTATAATAATTGGCCTGCTTAAAGCAAGCAGGGAATAATGCCTTTGTGGCAAAATCCACGCCCAAGGAGTCTAAAGAAAAATCGGCATACATAGATGCAGTTGTTGCAGCGTAAAGTGTAACGGCATTGTCGAAAAGAAACAAATTGCCGCTGTCATGCCATTTCGCCAAGAGTGGATTGGTGATTTTACCGTAACCATACAATGAGGAACGATAGACAGAGAATGACTCTCCTATGATGACCAGCACCGTTGGCTTTCTGCCGATATCTTGTTTTACTTTCAGATTCTCGCATGTTATCCTTACAGCATCGTTCTGTTTAGCTTTTTGGTGGGTGAAATACACTGCGTATGCCGTCCTTGTAGCGGTTGACATTTGCGGAATGCCCATTCCATTATGGTATATTGCAAAGCCATAACCGCAATAAAGCATGAGGAATAGACCGAGTGAAGACAACGCCAAAGCTACCGTCCGGTATCGAATCTTGAAAACAAAACGCGATAGCAACATAATGCATGCATTGGCAACAATGCAACTGCCGGCATAAATCAGGATTGTTCCGATGTTGATATATGTCTCAATGAAGTTGGCACTTTCAACGGGATTGGTGTCTGCTATAATGTCAACGGTTTCGTGACTTATTACAAGACCGAAATTTGTGAGCAGGAAATACTCTGTTATAGCCATTATATTATGTAGGACTATGACGGCAAGAGAGTAAAATTTTCGAATGACATTAGGCGTGATAAGACAGTAAACGCAACTCTCAACGTAGGCAATAAAAGCCGAAAGAAGAACAATGCACGTAATGGCAAACGTATTGCTCTGAAAATGTAGATATGCCAAACCAGACAACAAATTCAGAAGAAAGACATAAACGAAGAACTTGTTATCGACCGGCTTTTTTATTGTCATCGACAACCTTTTGGCAAACAGACGAATGGTGCACATATTTTCATCATTCTTGCAGCAACCGTCAAGACTAAAAGAATATAAGGAATTTTGGCCATACATGAAAAAAGCGTGGGTCGCTGTACCGTCACCCGTCCCACGCGCAGAGGCCTTCGCATTGCCCATCACAGTCAGAACGAGCAACGCAGAAGCCCACGCCGATATGATATACCTCACCCGTGGCATGTCCCACTGATATAAAAGGACACACCACAAGCTAGGTGTATACACACCCACAAGGCATCTACCGTTGCCTTGCCCTTTGACTGTGATTGAAAGTTGCGAAGTTTCTGCACGTCAAGAACAAAGCGTCAAGTAAACGCTTATTCATATATGTCATCCCACCCTTGGGCTTCTGCATGTGCTTGCGCCGCCAAGTAGGATGATGCAAAGTTAAGAAAATAGAACGAGATAGCCGCAAATTAAGTGACAAAGTGTAAATGAACGATTCCGCAAAATCGGACAATTTCTGTTTGTCTTGCTCTAAAATCGGAAAAGAATGTGAATAAAATCCCATGTGTTCGCATCCAAATACTAATGAAAAAACAATGTAAGAAACAAAGCTCGGTGGGATGAAAGCAGTGCCGGAGCTTCTGTTTCTTGCGCATGGCTACCCTTTGCCACGTTGCGTTTTGGGCGTTTGAAAAACTTTATGCACCTTTTTGTTTTGCACTTTGCGAGGTTATTCGTATTTTTGCATAATAGTACGGCTGTGCGGCCAGTGCGTTGCACGCCGCACCGTAACAACGTGCCATCGCTTTGAAAGGGGCGTGTGCCGTGTGTGACAAACAGAACAAACTAAAGTATGAAACCCTCGGAATTCCTCGGAAAGATAACCAGCCGCTACCTTTGGGGCAACCTTGCCGCCATGGCCATTGTGTGCCTTGTGGCATGCGGAGGCGTGAAATACGGTCTCGACTGGTACACCCACCACGGCGAGGCGATAGCCATACCCGACGTGCGGCACAAACTTTACGCCGACGCCGAACACCTTCTTGCCGAGTCGGGGCTTGTGGTGCAGGTGAGCGACACCGGCTATGTGCGCGGACTTCCGCCTGGATGCATCCTCGAGCAGAACCCTCAGGCAGGCGAACGGGTGAAGTCGGGACACATAATCTATCTTGTTGTAAACGCGTCGCACACCCCTACGCTCACCGTTCCCGACGTGGTTGACAACAGTTCGCTGCGCGAAGCCATGGCAAAGCTCACCGCCATGGGCTTCAAACTGTCGCAGCCCGAATATGTGCCGGGCGAGAAAGACTGGGTTTACGGCATCGTGGTGGGTGGCCGCCATGTGTCGGCCGGCGACAAGGTGTCGATAAACGACGTGCTCACAATACAGGTGGGCGACGGACGCATGAGCGCATCCGACAGCATAAGCTATATCGATGCCGAGCAACCCTACTACGATTCGGGCGACGACGTTGACGATTTCCAGGAGGTTGACGGCCCGCCCGCCGACGGCGATGTGGAGTGATGCCGAGACAGTGGCACACATTATATAATATATACTGCCCCGCAACGGGCACAACAATACATTTATGGACGACAATATCATACAAGACGAAATATTCGACAACGATGCTCTGCTTGATGCCGGGGCCGAAGCCGCTTCCGACGACGAAACCGGTCAGCTCTACGAGCATTTCCGTTTCGTGGCCGACCCAGGCATACAGCCCGTGCGCGTTGACAAGTTCATGTGCGAGAAAATGCAGCATTCAAGCCGCAACCGCATACAGAAGGCCGCCGACGCAGGCTTCGTGCATGTAAACGAACGGCCAGTGAAGAGCAACTACAAGGTGCGTCCCGGCGACGTAGTGACGCTCATGCTCGACCGCCCGCGCCATGACTCAACGATAGAGGCCGAGGATATTCCGCTCGATGTGGCCTACGAAGACGATCATCTCATGGTGGTGAACAAGCCGGCAGGGCTTGTTGTGCATCCCGGGGCAGGCAATTTCCACGGCACTCTGGTCAACGCTGTGGCCTGGCATCTGCGCGATCTCGCGTCATACGACCCCAACGACCCCGAAGTGGGGCTTGTGCACCGCATTGACAAAGACACCAGCGGACTGCTTGTGGTGGCAAAGACACCGCAGGCCAAGACCTCGCTCGGCGTGCAGTTCTTCAACAAAACGACGCACCGCAGCTACAACGCCCTCGTGTGGGGGCATTTCACCGAGGACGAAGGGCGCATCGAGGGCAACATAGCACGCGACCCCAAAGACCGTTTGCGCATGACTGTCTACTCTCCAGAGTCGGGCATCGGAAAGGAAGCCGTGACACATTGGCGCGTGATAGAGCGTTTCGGCTACGTCACACTCATTGAGTGCATACTCGAAACCGGCCGCACCCACCAGATACGCGCCCACATGCGCCACATAGGCCACCCCCTGTTCGGCGACGAACGCTACGGCGGCTGCGAGATTCTGCGCGGCAACCGCAGCACAACCTACAAGGCTTTCATTCAGAACTGCTTCAAGCTCTGCCCGCGCCAGGCCCTGCATGCCCGCACGCTCGGCTTCAAGCATCCCGCAACGGGGCAGCAGATGGACTTCACCTCGAGCCTGCCTGCCGACATGGAAGCACTCATCGCCAAGTGGCGCGTATATGTAAACGGCACCACCAACAACACTTTCGAAGAACAATAAAACAAATAATATATGGAAACCATAAAGAGAAACATAGCCATCGTGTGCGGCGGCGACTCGTCGGAACACGATGTCTCCATGCGGTCGGCGCAAGGACTCTACTCCTTTTTCGACAAAGAACGCTACAATGTCTATATAGTTGACGTGAAAGGGCAGGACTGGCATGTTGACCTCGACGACGGAAGTACGGTGAAAATCGACCGCAACGACTTCTCGTGCATAATCGACGGCAAGGTCGTAGTGTTCGACTATGCCTACATAACAATACACGGCACACCCGGCGAGAACGGCGTGATGCAGGGCTATTTCGAACTGCTGCACATCCCTTACAGCACCAGCGGCGTGTTGGTCGAGGCCATGACGTTCGACAAGTATGTGCTCAACAACTACTTGCGCGGCTACGGCATCAACGTGGCAAAGAGCCTTCTGTTGCGCCGGGGAGAGGAAAACAGGTATGCCGACGACTACATTGAGCGCGAAATAGGCATGCCTTGCTTCGTGAAGCCCGCCGCCGACGGCAGCAGCTTCGGCGTGTCGAAGGTGAAAAATGCCGACCAGCTGGCTCCGGCCTTGCGCGTGGCGTTCATGGAAAGCGACGAGGTTATGATTGAAAGCTATCTTGAAGGCACCGAAATATCGATAGGATGCTACAAGACAAAAGACAAGTCGGTGGTGCTGCCGGCAACCGAAGTCGTTACCGCCAACGAGTTCTTCGACTACGATGCCAAGTACAACGGACAGGTGAAGGAGATAACCCCGGCACGCCTTTCTGACGACACTGCGGCGCGGGTAGCCGTGGAAACGAGCAAGATTTACGACATCCTGCACTGCAACGGCATCATACGCATCGACTACATAATAACCAAGGATGCCGCAGGCAAAGACAAGATCAACATGCTCGAGATAAACACCACGCCCGGAATGACGGCCACCAGCTTCATTCCCCAGCAGGTGCGCGCAGCCGGACTCGACATAAAAGACGTGCTGAGCGACATCGTTGAAAACCAGTTCTGACCGCAGCAGCCATAGCACAGGCGCGTGCCGCAACCGGCACCAAGCGCCTGTCTGCGGGCGGAAAAGACTTCCGGCCTTTCCCGGAAACAACCCTTAACACCACATACTATGGATCGTGAAACATTAAAGCCATTCGATTCCATCCGCCCCTTTGAGTCGGATGAATTGCCGGCGGTTTACGACCGTCTACTGGCCGACCCGCAGTTCCGCGCGGTGCTCGCCCACCTTTATCCCGGCGTGCCCCTTGACGCCATTGCCGCCAAGATGCACTCCTGCCCCACATGCCTCGATTTTCAGAAGGCATTCTGCTATGATTTCATCAAAAAGTTGCTTGCCAAGGCCAGCACAGGGTGCGACATCGACGTGAAAAGCATCGATGTCACGGCCTGCCACACGTTTGTTAGCAACCACCGCGACATAGTGCTCGACTCGGCACTGCTCGATGTCTTGCTCATCGACGCAGGTTCTCCCACCACATGCGAGATTGCCATTGGCGACAATCTGCTCTCGCTTCCGTGGGTGAAAGACCTCGTGCGTGTCAACAAGTCGTTCATCGTCGAGCGTGGACTGCCGCTGCGCCAGATGCTCGCCGCAAGCAAACGCATGGCCGAATACATGCACCTTGTGATTGAACAGAAGCACGACAACGTGTGGATAGCACAGCGCGAGGGGCGCGCCAAAGACTCCAACGACCGCACACAGGAAGCCATATTGAAGATGATGGCAATGGGCGGCGAGGGCAACGCGGCACAGCGTCTTGCCAGTCTGCACATCGTTCCGCTGGCAATATCCTACGAATACGACCCCTGCGATTTCCTCAAAGCACAGGAATTCCAGCTCCGCCGCGACGTAGAAGGGTGGCGCAAAGCGCCGGGCGACGACGTGTTGAGCATGCAGACAGGCATCATGGGCTTCAAGGGACGCATACACTACCAGTGCGCGCCGTGCATCGACGACTGGATTCTGAGTATTGCCGCCGATACGCCCAAAACCGAGTTCTTTGCCAAGGTGGCGCAGCACATCGACAGGCAGATATTCGCCGGCTACCAACTCTATCCCAACAACTACGCGGCCATCGACATGCTGTCGGGCAACGATGCCCATTCCGCCCACTACACCACGGTCGATCGACAGGCGTTTGCCGATTATGTCGAGGCGCAGATAGACAAGTGCACACTGCCAAACCCCGACCGCAGTTTCCTGCGCGAGAGCATTCTGCACATGTATGCCAACCCCGCGCTCAACCAGTTGCGGCTTAACTCGCCACAGTCATGATGCGGCGGTTTTTGATGGCGGCTGCCGTGGCCGTGTCGGCAGCATTCGTGGCCTGCACAAACGAGAGCTACGACTCGGGCGACGGAAAGTATTCCTACCTCGTCGCCGAACTCGTTGAGGCTCACACGCGTGCCGACAAGACGATTGACTATGCCGACACCGACAACGGAGTGCGCCTCACCGCGAGCGGAACGGTGTCTGCATCGTGGGCTGCCAAGGCCGACACCGCCTACCGTGCACTGCTTTACTACGATGCGCGCTCCGTCACCTCGGCGGGCGGCGAAGTGCAGGTTATGGGGCTGTCGCAAGTGCCCGTGCTGCACGCCTCGCCTCTGCAAGGTGACGCGCAGGACGTGGCCGACCCCGTGGGAGTTGAGAGCGCGTGGGCATCGAAGGGCGGAAAATACATCAACCTGTGCCTGCTTTTCAAGTCGGGACACTCCGATACTGCCGACACCGTGCACAAAATCGGCTTGAAAAACTGCGGAACGGCAGTGAATGCCGACAACACCACGACTGTCACCATGCGTCTGCAACACGACCAGGGAGGCGTGCCGCAATACTACACCGTGCGGCAATATGTGTCGATCGACACACGGCTGCTCACGGCCGACAGCGTTACCATTGTCGTGGCAACATCCAGTGGCGACTTCATGCGCACCTACTCGCTGCGGCAATGATCTCTCCGGCCGACGCAAACAAACACTCGGCCGCCTGACGGTAAAGCCGCAGCGGCATGCAAACTCCCACATTGGGAAACCCTGCCATCGCATGGTGGCAAACAAATAACTACCTTAAACCTATCCTACTGAATTATGGCAACTGACGGTGAAATAATCGCTTTCGAGGCATTATACAAAGACCTGTATCCCAAACTCTACTACTACGCCCGCACACTTGTGGGCGAGAGCGATGCCGAGGATGTCGTGGCCGAGGTGTTCATGGACCTTTGGCGACGGCGCAAGGAAACCGAAATGGGGCCGCGCGTGGGCGCAATGCTCTTCAAGTCGGTCTACACGCGATCGCTCAACTGCCTGCGTCACCGCAACGTGGCGGCCTCGCGCGTGGCTCTCATCGAGGAGATTGCGATGCGGCAAGCCGAAGCCGGCGACCCGCACTACGCCTCGTCGCCGATGGCCAACGCCGAAAACGCCGACCTTAGACGGCGCATCGACGAAGCCATAGATCGCCTGCCGCAACGCTGCCGCGACGTGTTCCGCCTGAGCTACATGCAGGACATGCCCAACAACGACATCGCAAGCGTGCTCGGACTGTCGGTGCGCACCGTCGAATCGCACATCTACCACGCCCTCAACACTCTGCGCTCGGTCTTGCACGAAGACTGAAGCTATGTGCCGGGCAGCATTCCGCGCCGTGCAACCAACGCCGGCAAGCAACGAAGTCCGGCCTTTATCGGGAAACATGACAAACGAAAGATTTTTTGAAGGATATGGAGAATTTTGACAAAGACATCATAGGACGCTACGTCGCGGGCACCTGTTCCGACGACGACCTCGCCCGTCTTGCCGCATGGGTGGGCGAATCCGACGACAATGCACGCCAACTCGACGAGTGCCGCAGGCTCTACCTCGCCCTCAAAGCCGACTCGATGCCCCCACGGCAGGTGTCTGACTCTTTTGAAAACATACGCCGCCAACTGCACGGCGAGCGGGTTAACGAGCGCCGCGCAGCCCGCACCACCCATGCGTGGCGCTATGCCGCCGTGGCACTCATGCTCATCGTGGCCGCCGTGGCACTGTGGTTTTTGGGCGGCAAAGACACCACGGGCGTGTCGATGCGTTACACCTATGTCACCGTTCCGCCCAACGCGGTGAGCAAGGTAATCCTGCCCGACGGCAGCCGGGTGTGGCTCGCGCCGGGGGCAAGGCTTCGTTATCTGCGCGACTTCGCCGACTCGGTGCGGAGCGTTGACCTGCGCGGACGCGCATACTTCGAAATCGTGGCCGACAAACGGCGTCAGTTCACCGTAAAGAGCAACGTGATCGTTGTGGCCACCGACGGCGGATCGTTCAACTTCGACAACGACCGGCGCACGCACACCGCGTCGGTGAGCATGGCCCAAGGCACAGCCGAGGTGTGGGCACGGCGGCAAGCCGGGGCAGTGACGTTGCTCGCCGGGCAGAAATCGCTGCTCGATTGCCCCAAACACCGCTTCACCGTGGCCTCTACCGACGCTGCCCTCGACGGCATGTGGCACAACGGTCAGCTGCGGTTCAGCAATGCCGGCATAAGAAAAGTGGCCTCGGTGCTCGCGCAGACGTATGGCCAGCGCATCATGGTCGATAGCAACGTGCCCGACACCGCGACATTCACGGGCACCGTGCAGCGCAGCCATCCGCTCGACAGCGTGCTTGTCACCGTGGCCGAGGCCATGTCTGTCGGTTTCCACAGGCAAGGCACGGTGGTGCGAATAACCGCCCGTTGAACCGCCACAAAGTGACCTTTTGTCGCCATTAATCAATAACAACAAAGAAAACACGCGCCCGTGACGCAGCAATGCAGTCACGGGCGTTTTTTGTGCAAGCCTACATCGCGGTGCAGAACGGTGCTTGTTTTGTTGGAAGGAAGGCTTTCTGCGGGCGTGCGGCGTATGCTGCACGTGTGTGCTGCGCATGCTGAACGTGCGTGCGGCAGACGCAGCACGTCGAAACCTCGTTTTTTTTCTGGCCCATGCAATGCCCCGTGGCCGCAAAATGTGTAACTTTGCAATGCGGTACAAAAGGCATCTGCCCCAATGACGGCTATCAGCACGCTGTGTGCCGAAGCCTCGCCGCGCGCCGTGACAGTGAAAACGTAACGAAAGGAATGATATGGAAAACCAGTATGTAAAACAATATCCCGCCCTCATGTCGGGCAAGAAAATCATGTATGTGCACGGTTTCGGATCGTCGGCACAGTCGGGCACGGTGGCCATGCTGCGCACTCTCATGCCCAACGCCACCATAGTGGCGCGCGACCTGCCGCTGCATCCGGCCGAGGCCATGGCATTGTTGCGGCAGATGTGTGCCGACGAACAGCCCGACCTTATCGTGGGTTCGTCGATGGGCGCGATGTATGCCGAGCAGCTGCACGGCTTCTACCGCATACTCGTTAACCCTGCTTTCCAAATGGGCGACACCATGTCGAAGCACGGGATGATAGGCAAGCAGACGTTTCAGAACCCGCGTGCCGACGGCATACAGGACTTTATCGTGACCAAGGCGCTCATAAAGGAATATGCCGAAGCCACTGCCCACTGCTTTGAGAATACTGGCGAAGAAGAGAAAGCACGTGTAGTTGGAATGTTCGGCGACGAAGACGACGTGGTAGACACGTTCGGGTTGTTCTGCGAACACTATCCCACGGCGGTGCATTTCCACGGCGGACACCGCCTGTCAGACAAGGTGGCAATGCACTATCTCATTCCCATCATCCGCTACATCGACGACCGTCAGGAAGGGCGCGAACGCCCCGTGGTGTGCATCGGCATCGACACTCTGCGCGACTCCTACGGCAAGGCCACGGCAAGCATGCACAAGGCCTACGAGGCTCTCATCGAGAATTACAGCGTGTATGTGCTTGCCCCGTCGCCCACCAATGCACCCGCGAAAATGGCCGACGACATGGCTTGGGTTGAACAATATCTCAGTGCGCCGGCCTACGGGCGCGTGGTGTTTGCCAACAGGCCGCAGTTGCTCTGCGCCGACTACCTCATCGACAGGCAGCCATGCCCGGAGTTTATGGGCACGGTGATAGAGTGGGGCAGCCCTGACTTCAAGACTTGGGAGGAGATAATAACCTATTTCTCGCGGCTCGGCGGGCAATAGCATGCAGAAAAAACAATGGCTGGAAGCCGTCTTGAAGTGTCGAGACGGCCTAAATGCCATGTGACAGACGCCGCTTTGGTGTTTTAAAAGGCGAAAGATGTAAGAGAAACGCCGATTTTAGCGTTATTTAAACATGTGAAATTGCCCGGGAAAGGAAGTTTTTGGTAATTTCGCGCCACGAAACCAGAATGTATAGCAGTTTTAAAGGCATTAATATAGAAATAGAATATTAGCTTTCTTATGAATCATGTAATTAATGGTCGGAATGCCATTTCAGGAGGCATTTCCGGCATGTTGGCTCGTACCCGGAAAATTGCGGGCCGACTCGTGGGCGGCAAGGCTGCCCCTATGGTAGTGGCCGCAGTTGCGGCAATGTTGAATGTCGGCGTTGCCGACGCGCAGGACTGGACGGGTTCTGCCCCCGCCGACGCCAAAGGCAAGACGGTTTATCTGTGGAATGTGGGCCAGCAGAAGTTTCTTGGCAAGGGCGGAAACTGGGGCACCGAAGCCACGGTAGCCACAGTGGGCATTCCGTTCACGCTGTCGCAAAACAGCAGCACATGGCTGTTGCAGTCGACTGTGAAGCAGCAGGACGGCACGACAAACGGTTATCTTACCTATATGGACGGCCAGGTGTCTGAACACGACAAGGGCAATTTCTTCGTCGACCGTGCGGCTTCGGCCACGCTCTCGTCGCTCACGTTCACCGCAGTAGAGGGTAAGAGCAATGTCTACAACATCAGCGTGACCTCGAGCAACACCTCGGCCGATGCCGATTATCGGGGTACTTTCTATCTCTATGCCAACAACGGCAAGCTCGGAGGCGAGAAGACAATAGCCACGGCAGAGGATGCACAGTGGATTATCGTGACCGAACAGGAGCGCAAGGACTACTTCTCGAAGGTGCTTGCAAGCGACAGCAAACCGGCAAGGGCTACGTTTCTCGTGAAAGACAACGACTTCGCGCGCAACGACCTCGACGTGTCCAACTGGAAAACCGGGGCCGACCAGGGCGGCACTCTCGCCAACGGCACCGAAAACTTAACTCCCGACTCGGCCATGCGCAAAACCGAAACGGTTTATACCTACACCTATTCGGGCCAGTGTCTGTGGACTTACACAACCATATTGGGAAAACACGAGGAGGGTTACCATGAAGTGACCAAGACGGTGACAACAACAAAGACTCCCGACGAGATGCCCACCGACTCGGTGTTTAAGTGCGACGGCTATAATCCGACAATATTCCATACGCATTCACCTTCGGATTGTACGCTCACGCTCGACAACAGCAAAACCACGTCAACAGTGAATGTCCTGAGGGCGGGCTACACCTATTATGTGGGCAACGGCCTTGCCGACGGCGACCAACAGGAAACCAACGGCGGCAAGTGGACGGCCAGCATACACGGCAGCAACGGCACCGTGACGCAGACAATAGCTGCGGCCGACATGGTGCGCAAGGGCTACTACCGCGTGAGCTGCACGGGCTTCACCACCACAACAAACGGTGCTGCCTATATGTTTGCCAATGCCGACAACGGCAACGGCAGCGAGAAGACAGTGGCTCTAAACCATGTGGCAGGCACTGTGCCCACCACCTATGTGGGCGGTTCGGAATATCTCGACAACACGGCAAACCACTGCGACGTGCGCGCCACGGTGTATGTGGGCGACAACCAGTCGCTCTCTTTCGGCGTGGGCGTTGAGAATGCCGATGCCAACGCATGGACTTGTTTCGACAATTTCCAGGTGGAATATCTCGGCGACATCAATGAAACGCTTGTGCTCGACGAACTTCAGACAAGCAACGACTATCTGAACAACCAGCGCACCGAGACTGGCAAGGACAACGTGAAGCGCACTCTCTACCTCAGCCGCACGCTCAACGGCGGCAAGTGGAACTCCATTGTGCTGCCCGTGAGCCTTACCGCAGGACAGGTGAAGGACGCATTCGGCAGCGCAACGCAGCTCTCCGAGTTCAAGGGGGCCGACGAGGCCAATCCCACACGCATCATCTTCACCGGCGTAAACCTCGACCGCGACAACGACGACAACGTGGCTATCAAGGCAGGACACCTTTATATAATGAAGCCCGAGGCCGACAATGCCATGCCCGAAGACCAGACTCCGCAGCAGGCCGAGGGCATGAGCGAGGCAATCACGTCATACTACACCATCGTGGGCGTGCCCTTCGTTGACGACGAAACCGAAATCCCGACTATTGTGGAGCAGGAGACAAGCTGCGACGGACAGACCGTGAAGTTCCGTGGAACTTATGTCAACCACGGCGACGAACTCTTCATCCCGGCCAATTCCTATGTGCTGAGCGGCAAGCAAACCGAAGGTTCGGTGGCCGGACTGTGGTATTTCCGCACGGTGGGAACAAAGACCAAGGGCTTCAGAGGTTGGCTCGAAGCCACACAAACCGACAGCGAGAAGAAAACCACGTTTGTTATAAACGGCATAGAAGACACCACCACCGCGATAGACAACGTGAACTTCGACACCACCGACGGCAGCAAGACTGGCAACGGCAATGTGTATAACCTCAACGGACAGATTGTGCGCCGCGGCACTACATCTACCGAAGGTCTTGCAAGCGGCATTTATGTGGCCGGAGGCAAGAAGGTTGTGGTGAAATGATGTCACACTTAGAAAAACATATAAACGAAAATGAAAAAGACTTACATTAAGCCGGGCATGCTGACAGTGGCTGCCGGCGTTGAGGCTCTGATGATAGCATCGAGCATTCAGAACATCGAGGGCGACACACAACACGGTATTGACCCTAACGACAAGGACGATTTCGAGGCCGGAGGCAACCGGAACGACAACTCGTGGAACAACTGGGACGAGTAAAAGTCGACTCAACCGCCGCGCAAAGGGCATAGGTCTTCATGCGCGGCACATAACGGCAAGGGCGGAAACTGCACACAAGCGGTTTCCGCCCTTTTCTTTTCTGTCAGCCATACCTATACGGGCAAATTATGCCGCAAGGCGCGGTTTTCACGCAGATAATGGCTAACTTTGCACCATGCCGGCCCTGCCGTGACAACCAATACGGCGTGTGCCGCGCGCGACACGGGCTTGACTGGCCTCGGCGCAGCCTATACATCAAAAGAAAATATTGGTGTTCGGCAAAAAACTTTGCAACTGATAAGTCCCGTAGGGACGACATATTATAGCGCAGGGGCTTGCCCCTGTGTTAGTGGATTTCAATAATTTTGCCCCTGTAAGGGGCGCATAATTCATTATGATTTTGAAATATACGCCCCTTACAGGGGCAAAAAAATATGATGCTTTAGTAGATAGGGGCAAGCCCCTATCCTATAATCTGCGCCCCTTACAGGGGCGATGTATAGCAAACTGTGCAATAGAAAAAAGTAAGCCCAGCGTTTTCCCAAGCCTTATAAAGACGGGCATTCAACATTTTACCATGTTGGACAAAGATTTTGCCAGATACCAATAAAAAGAAAAGCATGACAGTTTATTTCTACCATACACAAGACATTCAGTACATTCTCGGGCGCATGAACGAGGGAAAGTTCCCTTCACACTATCTCTACGGTGCTGCCCACCTGCCCGACGAGGGCATCTCGGTGGTGTGGCACAAGTCGAGCCGTGGGCTGCCGAGGTGGCGCGAGACTCTGCGCACGGCGTGGCATGTGCTGCGGGCAAGCCGACACATCGACGCGGTGTATGCCACCCACTACAAGGGACTTGAACTCATTGTGCTGCTGCGGGCACTCGGTTTGTTTGGCAAACCGGTGATTGTGTGGCACCATCAGCCGGTGATAACACCCAGTAGCCGACTGCGCGAGTGGGGCGGGAGATTGTTCTACCGTGGGCTCGACCGCATGATTTTCTTCTCGCAGAAACTTGTCGACGACTCATTGCATTCGCCCAAGGCGCGCAGGGAACGCATGGTGGTGGGCCACTGGGGCGCCGACCTCGATTTCTACGACCGAATACGCACCTGCCAAAGCCGCAGTGGCTTCATATCCACGGGCAAAGAGCAGCGCGACCAGGCCACGCTTGTCAACGCATTCAATGCTGCAGGATGTCGGCTCACGGTGTATGTGGGCATAAACAAAGACCCTTCTGTGCCCAATCCCAACCTTGAAGCGTTTGAAAAACTGCGCCCTGCCGACAATGTGGAGGTGAAGAAAATTATGGGATTGTTGCCTTATGAACTCGCAGTCGAGGTTGACAAGGCGGCGTGTGTGTGCGTGTGTTGCAAACCGACACGCTACACCGCCGGGCTAACCACCGTAGTTGAGGCTCTCGCCTTGGGCTTGCCTGTGATTTGCAGCCGCAATCCGCAGATACCGGTTGACTTCGATTCGGAGGGTTGCGGAGTGTCGGTGGCCTACAATGACGTTGAAGGTTGGGCGCATGCGGCAGCCTACATCGAGGCAAATCCCGACATTGCCGCCGAGATGGGACGGCGCGGACGCGATCTTGCCGAGCGCAAGTTCAACGACCGCCAGTGCGCCCGTGAGGTGGCAGCGGTGATAAAAAGCTGTCTGAAAACAAAGGAATAGAAGGGCGGAAAGCCCGCGAAAGGAAGTAAACAAAAAAAGGAGCGGAAGAAAATGCGAATGCCGTGGTGTGGCCAAGAGGGCTTTTCACTGGCGCGTCGCGTATTCTTCCGCTCCTTTGTTTGTGCGTGTTTTAGTCGTAGCTTATGTTTCTCAGTTCCTGAGTGTTGCTTTCATCGGGCACCGATGTGAGCATCTTTATGAGTTGTGCAGACGTTGTCTTGCTTGCGGGGGTGAACTCGGCCGACTGCATGTAGCGCAGCATAGAGAGCCAAAACTCGCGTCCCTCGGCGTGCGATGTGGCCTGACGCAGGTCTGCCATGCACACGAGCAGTTTGCCTTTACCCACAGATAGCTCAAACACGAGGCCGAGTTTGTGGTTGCGTTCCACATTGTCGATTACCTGGACAATGGGCCGGTAGTCTTTCGGCGATGCGTCGAGTATGAACGGACGCGAGTGTTTCACTATGTCAAACCACTGCCAGTTGGTGTGTTCTTCGGTGGCGAAACTGTTGAAAACGGGGTGGATCGGATTGGTGAGCAGGCCGAGTGTGCCGGGCGACGGCGACTTGCCGTTGTTCTTGCAAATGGTGCTGAACATGCGGAAATTCCAGTAGTCGGTGGTGAACAAGCCGCCCACTGTCTGCCGGGCATACATTCCTTCACGCGGCATGAGCAGCACTTTCGCGCCCTTTTCAAGCTTTGCCGCGATGTCGGCAGTGAGTGTGTCGGCAACGGTTATGCCCTTGCTGAGATCGGCCAACTCTTTGTCGAAGTTGTGGCGAGGGTAAATCCAAATCGGATAAGAATTCTTTTGCTGTGCGCCCTCAACTTCCACGCTCAGCGTCAACCGCTCACTGCGGTCTGTGCTGCCTATTTTCGCGGTTATGTCGAGGCTTCCTGCGTCGGCAATTCCGCCGTCGTTAAGCGCGGCTATGGCGTTGCGGCCCTCGGCGCGAGTGTTGCCTTGGCTGTCGGCAAGCCTCCAATGCAGCGTGGAGGGCGACTGCTTGGAGTCGGAATATGAGGCCACCACGGCCTTGGCGGTTATTCGTTCGCCGTCGGTGAAGCAGTATCGGGGCAGTTCAAGCATCGGCACTGTGGCCGAACACCAACCCCGCCAACGTTCGGGCGTGACGAGATTCTTCGACCGAAGGAACGCGTCGAGAATGCCGACATAGGCCGATCCCTGTCCGGGATAGTCCTGAAGGTCGAGCAACTGGAACCCAGCTATGCCTCGAGAACGCAGACACATCTCGATGTCGGCCTTGTAAAGCTCCACCGACCAAAGCCCCGACGCGCGGAAAAAGGCATCGGCTTGGTCGCCCATTCCGGCTCGGGCGAGTCGGCGGGCGAATGTCTCCATGTTGCAGGGGCGCATCACTCCCGTGTATTCTTGCATCTCCCTGAAATTGGGGTAGCACTGGTATTGCCCCGTTTCGTGGCTCACCACCGGCATGGTGGCGTTGCGTGTGGCATTGTCGAAAGTTGTTGTCGTGTTGGGATATTCATGGTTTATCAGTCCGCCCTCGTGTGCGTCGGCAAACGAGAACGAGCTGCGTGTGTGTGTGGAATAGTCGCCCCACGCCTCGCCTCCTATTCGGCAGGTGGCCAAGAAGTCCATTCCGGGCAGCTCTCCTTTGTAGCCAAGGAAGCAGTTTGTGCCAAGTGTGTAGGCAATGGTGCTGTCGGCGGCGCGGAAATCGTCGGCAAAGCGTTTCATTTCTTGCTCCGATCCCCACAGTTCGTTGCCCAAAGCCATCATCACAAACGACGGATGCTTGCCGTAACGGCGCACGATGTTAAGTCCTTCCTTGTGCAGAAACTGCATCAGACAGGTGTCGGCGGCATTGAAATCACCCCAGAATGGCAGTTCGGGTTGCAGGTAGATGCCGGCGGAATCGGCTGCCTCGAAGCACGCTTCGGGCGGACACCACGAATGGAAACGCACATGGTTGATGCCGTATTGGCGCATGGTTGCGAAATAATCATCCCATGATTTGCGGTCGGTGGGTGCGTAGCCGGTGAGAGGGAACACCGCAGCGTCGTGCTTTCCGCGCAGGAATGTAGTGCGACCGTTTATTGTGAAGTGTCCGTGAGAGGCTTTGAAGTCGGCAATGCCGAACGTGGTTGCGCCCGTGCTGCCGTTGTCTGCCGTCACGTTGAGGCGGTATAGCGTAGGGTGGCAGTCGTTCCATTCGTCGAGTTTGCCTGCAAGTGCGCCGAGCGCGATGCTGTATGGCGTTTCGCGGGCGGTGTAGTTGCCGCGCGTTTTGGTGGTGAAAATGGTGGCGCCGGTGCGTGTGTCGGCCACCGAAACGGTTATTTCGCCCTTCAGTTTGCCCTTGCCCTCTACCCGGAACGAGCATGTCGGGTTGGCGTTGCCGCCTTCGAAACGCACGTTGCCTATGCTCGTTGTAGGCAGAGCTTCTATATATAGGTTGCCTATTATGCCGTTCCAGTTGGACTGTGTGTCCTCCGAACAGGCGTGCGACGATGTTATTGTCTGCTGCGGAATGCCTCCGCCGTTGTCAACAATGATTGTTATTGTGTGCTTGCCGGGTGTGAGAAGCGGTGTGAGGTCGTAGTCTTGCGGCGTGGATATGTCGTTGCATGTTCCGGCAAGACGGTCGTCTACGAATACCGTCGTGTATTTTGTGCGCTCCAAGTGGAGCTTCATTGTGCGCTTGCGCCATTCTTTCGGGATTGTAATCTCGCGGCTATACCATGCCCGTCCGGTGTAGGCAAACCGCCGGGAGAGGTGTGTCGTTTCGTCAAACTGTGCCAGTGGCGTGCCTTTGCTGTTGGTGTCTGTGGTGCCGGGAAGCGTTGCTGTCTCGTTGCCCGGGTGCTGCAGCATGGTGGCAACGGTCATGGTTGTGTCGCGGTCGAGTGCGAAATGCCATGTTCCGGCGAGGTCGATCTTGTAGCGTTGGGGCGTGGCTGCTCCGGCGGCGAGTGCCGTGAGGAGTGCGAGCGATGCAAGTGTCAGTTTGTGCATGGTGTGGTTTTTATGTGTGTCAGGTTGTTGGTGTAGTCTTGTTGTGTGCAAATTTACTCATAAAAGTTTTTCCGTGGAAATGCTAAGTGAACGAAATCGCGGTGCAGGCAACAAAAAACCGCCGTGCAAGAAACGCTTTTCTGCACGGCGGATGATATAGAAGTATGATAAAATATGAAATAGCTTGTTTATGAATATCTCAGGATTTGTCCCGGGCGGACACGCATCGATCGTGTGATGTGGTTGAGTTTGCATATCTGATCGACCGTAACGCCGCGCTTGCGGGCTATGCTTTCGAGCGTTTCGCCCTTTGCCACCTTATGATAGAGCACTTGGTCGGTGAGTCCCGATGCGGTGCGTTCGTTGGCACTGTAGGCTCCTGTCACGTCTTCGCGTGAGTAGTTGCCGCCGTCTTGCTTGCCGCGCAGGCGTGTAGCTTCGGCAGATTGCGTGTCGTAGGTGCTGCGGTCGAAGGTGTAGTAGTCGCCCGTTACGTCCTGTGCACGGAAGTCGAACATCAAAGCGGGGTTGAGTGCCACGCCGCAGAGGCGTGTTTCGAAATGCAGGTGTGAGCCGGTGCTTCGGCCGGTGTTGCCTCCAAGACCAATCACTTCGCCTGCTCTCACTTCCTGATTCTCGCTCACGAGCTGTGCCGAGAGGTGTCCGTAGATTGTTTCGAGGCCGTTGTTGTGGCGTATTACGATGTATTTTCCGTAGCCGCCGCCCTCGTAGCGCACGATGCGCACCTTGCCGCTGAATGCGGCGCGAATGCTGTCGCCGATGTAAACTTTTATGTCGAGGCCCTTGTGCTGGCGTCCCCAGCGTGAGCCGAAGTTGCTTGTTATCACGCGGCTCGGTGTAGGCATGCAGAAATGTCTGAGGTCGATGCGGTAGCGGTCGGGCAACTCAATGGCGCGATGGGCGTATTTGTTGTCCCAGTTTTGGTAGAGATCGGATGAGGGATTTTCCATTTCCTCGCGTGCGACGATGCTTTTCAGCATGATGGTATCAACTGATTTCATCTTGCGATCGACCGGCGCTTGGCGGGCGAGGAGGTCTTGTGCCTGTGCGGACATTGCCGAAATGGCGAACAGGGCTGATATTGCTAGTGCTTTGAATGTTCTTCTAAAATTCATGTTTTGGACTCGACTTTAAAGCTGGAACAAGTTTTTTGTTCCTTCAAAAGGTGGTCGTTGAACGTTTTTGTGCGTTCAACATCATTGGAGTTTGCAATGCAAAGATAGCAAAAATATTGCAAAACGATTACTTAATTAACGGCTTTTATTAATTATTTAACATAAAAAGGTGCTCGTTTTTAATGTTTTGCACAAATTTTGCCGTATTGGTTGCCTTTTTAACTGTTTGCAAAGCACAGGTTGTGCTGCTGTGCTTTTTAACTATATGCATCTTTTTTGCTCTTCGGTGGTGTGTTGTCCGCGTTGTTTCAGCTTATTGCCGCCCAGTTGATGTTGTCTTCGCGCAGTTGCGCGAGCCGTTTCCAGAGCAGTGTGAAACGTTGGCTTGTGCATGTGGGGTCGGCTTCGATTATGCGCTGTGCCTCGTCGCGTGCCACGGCAACAATCTGTCCGTCGCGTGCGATGTCGGCTATTTTCAGGTCGAAAGCCATGCCGCTTTGCTGCGTGCCTTCAAGGTCGCCGGGCCCGCGCAGTTTGAGATCGGCCTCGGCAATGCAGAAGCCGTCGTTGGTTTCGCACATTATGTCGATGCGTTTGCGTGTTTCGGCCGACAGCTTGTAGTTGGTAACGAGGATGCAATAGCTTTGGTCGGCGCCCCGACCCACGCGTCCGCGCAGCTGGTGCAGCTGCGACAGTCCGAAGCGTTGTGCATCGAGTATCACCATTACCGAGGCGTTGGGCACGTTCACCCCCACCTCAATCACGGTGGTGGCAACGAGTATCTGTGTTTCGCCGGCCACGAATTTGCGCATCTCTTCGTCCTTTTCTTTGGCCTTCATCTTGCCGTGCACCTTGCTGAGTTTGAACTCGGGGAAAGCTTCGCAGAGCGTTTCGTAGCCCCGTTCAAGGTTTTTCAGGTCGATTTTCTCGCTTTCGGTGATGAGCGGGAACACGATGTAGGCCTGCCGCCCGAGCCTTATCTGCTGGCGTATGCCGTTGTAGAGCGAGGTGAGCTGGTTGTCGTATTTGTGCAGAGTGTGTATGGGTTTGCGTCCGGGAGGCAGTTCGTCGATGATGCTCACGTCAAGATCGCCGTAGATAGTCATTGCGAGTGTGCGCGGAATGGGTGTTGCCGTCATCACGAGAATGTGCGGCGGGTTGTCGCTTTTGGCCCAGAGCTTGGCGCGCTGAGCCACGCCGAAGCGGTGTTGTTCGTCGATTACGGCCAGACCGAGGCGTGCAAACTGCACCGTGTCTTCCACCACTGCGTGCGTGCCAACGAGTATGTCGATGTCGCCCGACACCAGTCCTTCGGCCACTTCGCGCCGTTTCTTGCCCTTCACCATTCCCGTGAGCAGTTCAACGCGCACTCCGATGTCGCCAAGAAACGACCTTATCGTGTCGAGATGCTGCTCGGCCAAGATTTCGGTGGGAGCCATTATGCACGCCTGGTAGCCGTTGTCGACGGCCAGGAGCATGGCCATGAGGGCCACGAGAGTCTTGCCCGAACCCACATCGCCCTGCAACAGGCGGTTCATTTGCCGTCCGGAGCGCATGTCGTCGCGTATCTCGTGCATCACACGCTTCTGTGCTCCGGTGAGGGCGAAGGGCAGATTGTTGGCGTAGAAGGTGTTGAAGAGGTTGCCCACATGCCCCATGACATAACCACGGAACTTGCGGCGGTGGTCGCTGGCATACCTTAATATATTAAGCTGCACATAGAAAAGCTCCTCAAATTTGAGGCGTTCGCGCGCCTTTTTCAGTTCGACGGCGTTCTTTGGATAGTGTATGCAGCGCATGGCCGTGTCGCGGTCGGTGAGTCGCAGGCGTTTCATTATGTCCTGTGGAAGCGTTTCTTCGAGCGGAGTGGTGATTTTGGTGAGCAGCGTTTTCACTATCTTCTCCATCGTGCGCGAGGTGAGTCCCGCCTTCTTCATGCGCTCGGTGGTGGTGTAGTAGGGCTGCATGCCCATTTCGTTGAGCCGCAGCTGGTCGGCCGGTTCTATTTCGGGGTGGGCGATGTTGAACCTGCCGCCGTAGACGGTGGGCCTTCCGAACACGATATAGTCTTCGCCTACGCGGAAGTTTTTGAGTATGTATTGCGTGCCGCTGAACCACACGAGGTCGGCCACGCCGTGCCCGTCGCTGAAGTAGGCGGTGAGCATTTTCTTGCGTGCCGACAGCGTTTTCTCTTCAAACGAGAGTATCTTGCCGCGTATCTGCACGAATGGCATGTCGCTTGTGAGTTCGTCTATGGCATACACGCGGCTGCGGTCGACATACTTGTAGGGGTAGTATTCGAGCAGGTCGCCCCATGTCTTTATGTCGAGCTCGCTTCTCAGCAGGTCGCGCCGGTGCGGCCCTACGCCGGGCAGATAGGTTATGTCCTGTTCGAGAATGTCCATCAAACTTTTGTGTGGCCGCTTTCTGCCGCCGTGTGTTTGCCGTCGGCGTGGAGCTGCTTCATTATGGTTTCGGCCACGAGCAGGTCGAACGGTGTTGTGATTTTGATGTTTTCGCGGTTGCCGTCGACCATGGTCACGCTGTAACCTGCCGCTTCGGCCACCGAGGCATCGTCGGTGAAGAGGTCGTTGTAGCCGGTGTCGAAAGCCTTGCGTGCCACCGCTATGTCGAAAGCCTGCGGTGTCTGCACGGCGCGGTAGTCGGCCCGGCGCACGTTGTGCGGCCTGTCGGTGTCGGCCACGAGGCGCAGTGTGTCGGTGACGGGCGTTACTGGAATGGCCGCTCCATACTTGCGTGCCGCCTCATAGCAGCGTGCTATCACGTCGGTTGACACGAAGGGGCGCACGCCATCGTGTATGGCCACCACGCCGTGGGCATCCTGCGGTATTGCGGCTATGCCGTTTTTCGACGACATGAAGCGCGTGTCGCCGCCGTCGACAACGGTGTGTTCCACGTCGAAGCCGTGCTTGTGGCACAGAGCCCGCCAGTGTTCCTGCTGCGAGTGGGGCAGCACTAGAATCACAGCCACGTTGGCACTGTATTGCTTGAAACGCCTTATCGTGTGCATGAGCACGGGTGTGCCGCCGACGGGCAGAAACTGTTTGGGCGTGTCGCTGCCCATGCGCAGGCCTTTGCCGCCTGCCACTATTATAGCGTAGTCCATATCTTGTGCTTTATTTGCGGGCCTCCTGCATGAGGTGGCTGTACATCATGCCGCTCTCGATGGCGGCTGCGCGTTCTTCGCCTATTATCAGCGAGAGTATCTTGTAGGCGTAGGGCAGCGTGGCGGCAGGGCCTTCGCCGGTTATGATGTTGCCGTCGAGGGTGAACAGTTCGTGTGTGTATTGCGCCCCTTCAAGGTGGTTTTCAAATCCGGGATAGCATGTTGCGCGGCGGCCTTTGAGCAGTCCGAGGTGTCCCAGCACCATAGGTCCGGCGCAGATAGCACCCACGAGCTTGCCCTTGGCGGCATGGTCGGCAAGCGCGCGGCGCACGCCCTCGTGCTCATCAAGGTTTTTCGCTCCCGGCATTCCGCCCGGAATGAGCAGCACGTCGGCATCGCTCAGGTCGGCATCTTCTATCTTGAGGTCGGCCTTGACGGTTATTCCGTGCGATGTCTCGGCATACTCGCTGCCTGTTGTGCTTACAGTCTTGATTTCGACACCGCCCCTGCGGAGGATGTCAACGGGTGCCAGAGCCTCGATTTCCTCGAAGCCGTTGGCCAGAAATTCATATACTTTTGCCATAGCGTTAGCTTTTTTGCCGCGCGGGGTGCGGGTGGCGGCGTTTTTGCAAACTTACAAAAAAATATCGGTAATGTGCCGTCGCCGTGGCTGCAAAGTTGGAGTTTGCGCCTGTGTGGCCCGCCTTTTTCACATTTGTTTGCTAAAAACGCGCCCCGTGCAACTGCGTCTGCGGCACATGAAACAGAAGCCGCAACCTTTGCCACGGCCTTGTTTTGGCGTGGTGGAGCACGGTTTTCGGGGCGTTTCGGTGCGTGTTTCTGCCCAAACAAGGCTTGTTCGGGCGGCAAGCAAGGCTTCTTTGTGTGGCGGACAAGACTTGTTTGCTTGCCAAGTAAGGCTTCTTTCATGTCGAAACAAGCCTTACTTGAAGAACTGTCGGTATGCCACGAAACCGCGAAAAATGGTTAATATGCGGAAAATCAGTGGGTTGTCTTGCTGCGGCTGATTTTGTGTTTTTCCGCACCGGATGTTTCCCGGTGCAGAATTTTGGCATTCTCGCGTGTTAACAAACATTCCTTAACGTTAATTAATATGGAATTTTGGCTTGCCTACGCATTCTCTGTGCGGCATTGGTTAAGCTTTGCAGTAACTTTGTAGAGAAACATTCTGCTGCCCGGCAATTCATGCCTATCCGCTGAAATGAACCCCGTGCGGCAGCATACAAACGCATATTCACAAGAAATGGACAACCACAAGCAACTCACGTTTGCCCTGTTTGGCAACACCCACCAGCCCCGCAAGTCATCATCGGTAACACGGCTGCTCGACTGCCTGCACTCGCACGGCGCGAGGGTGATTGTCGACCGCGAGTTACACGGGCTTCTCTCGGCCGAATACGGCGATGCCGTGGCAGGCGAGGAGGTGTTCGACGGCGACGCGTTCAGCGCCGACTTCGCCGTATCTATGGGCGGCGACGGCACGTTTCTCAAAACCGCCGTGCGCGTGGGAACAAAAGAAATACCCATAATCGGGGTGAACACCGGACGGCTCGGCTTCCTTGCCGATGTGCTGCCGGGCGAAATAGGCGCGGCAATAAGCGCGGTGTATGACGGCAACTACGAAATAAAGGAACACTCGGCCATACAGATTAGCACCGACGGCGAGCCCATAGAGAGCTGCCGCTATGCGCTCAACGACATCGCAGTGCTTAAACGCGACGAGGCAGCGATGATAACCATACGCACCTGTGTAGACGGAGAATATCTCGTGACCTACCAGGCCGACGGACTTATTGTGTGCACTCCCACCGGATCGACGGCCTACTCGCTGTCAAACGGAGGCCCCATAATAGTGCCGCAAACCGGTTCGCTGTGCCTTACTCCGGTGGCTCCGCACAGTCTTAGCCTGCGCCCCATAGTGGTGAGCGGCGACAGTTGCATCACGCTCGACGTGGAATCGCGGTCGCACAACTTCCTCGCCGCCATCGACGGACGCAGCGTCACGCTCACCGAGGGCACTACCGTGACAATAAGCAAGGCTCCGTTCACCACGCGCATAGTGAAGCGCGGCGGACAGAGATATTTCGCCTCGCTGCGCGAAAAGATGATGTGGGGAGCCGACGCACGCAAGGAATGACAATACAGCAAATGCAACAAGAATGACGATACGCAACCTTCTGAAACTGCCCAAGACGCGCTACCCGGCACGCGACATCATGCGTTGGCTGTGGCGCGAATGGCGCGGCAACCGCTTGCAGGCTCTGCTCAACGCCTTGCTCGGCCTGGCCGACGTGGCACTGAGCCTCGGACAGGTGTGGGCGGTGAAGCATGCCATCGACGTGGCGGCCGGTTCGGTGCGCGGGTCAATCTATCTTGCAGTGGCACTAATGGGACTGCTCATCCTGTGCAGTTTCGCATGCAGCGTGGCGGGGATATGGGTGCGCAACATTCTCGGCATACGCGCACAGAACAGAATGCAGCAACGCATGCTCGACAGGCTGCTGCACTCGCGATGGCACAGCCGCGGACGCCACCATTCGGGCGATGTTCTCAACCGACTTGAAATAGATGTGGCCGGCGTCGTTGGCTTCCTCACCGAAACAATGCCCAACACTCTCTCGGTGCTCGCCATGTTTGTGGGCGCGTTCTTCTGCCTATTCTCAATGGACCGCATGCTTGCCTGCCTGCTGGTTGCAATCATTCCGGTGTTCATCGCGGTGAGCAAGATATATGTTTCACAGATGCGCCGCCTCACACGCGAGGTGCGCGACTCCGACAGCCGGGTGCAGAGCGTGTTGCAGGAAACCGTGCAACACCGCATGGTGGTGAAGACTCTTGAGGCGTGCCGCCTTATGGTGGGCCGCCTCGAAAGCACGCAAAGCAAGCTGAGGGCAAATGTTGTGAAGCGCACGCGCTTCTCGGTTTTCTCGGGACTTGTGCTCAACGTCGGCTTCGCCTTGGGCTATCTCATAGCGTTTCTGTGGGCCGCCGTGCGCATGTCGGCAGGTTCGCTCACCTTCGGCGGCATGACTGCATTCCTGCAACTGGTAAACAAAATACAGAATCCGGCACGCAGTCTCACCAAGCTCGCGCCCGCTTTCGTCAGCGTCTTCACCGCCGCCGAGCGGCTCATGGAACTTGAAGAGGAACCGCTCGAACCGCAGGGCGATGCCGAGTGGGTTGAGGCTCCGTGCGGAATAAGGCTCGAAAACGTGGTTTATGCCTACGAAAACGGCACGCGCAACGTGATTGACGGGTTGTCGTTTGATTTCCGTCCGGGTTCGTGCACGGCTGTCCTCGGCGAAACAGGGGCTGGAAAAACCACCCTTGTGCGCCTGCTTCTCGCGCTGATGCAACCCGCCAGCGGCGCGATAAAGCTTTATGACAGGCGGGGCGAGCATCAGCTCACGCCGCTGTCGCGCTGCAATTTCGTCTATGTTCCGCAGGGCAACACGCTGATGAGCGGCACCATACGCGACAATCTGCGCATGGGCAAACCCTCGGCAACCGATGCCGAGATGATAGAGGCGTTGCGGCGGAGCTGCGCCGACTTCGTGGCTGAACTGCCAGGAGGGCTCGACAGCGTGTGCGGAGAGCAGGGTGGCGGACTGAGCGAGGGTCAGGCGCAGCGCATAGCCATTGCCCGTGCATTGCTGCGCGACCGTCCTGTGATGATTTTCGATGAGGCTACGTCGGCACTCGACGGCGAAACCGAATGCCGGTTGCTGCAAAATCTGCTCGCCGACAACACTCGCACGGTGATCTTTGTCACCCACCGTCCGGCCGTACTCGCCTATTGTTCCGATCGGCTTCAAATGTAACCGTCGGCAAAGGCAAACATCTCTGCCGATGCAAAGACATATAATATGAAAACAAAAACCGGCAAACAGCGCTTTGTGCAACTGTTTGCCGGTTTTCTGTTCGGCTTGTTTTCAATGCCATGCAGGCCGCAATGTCATATCGCCATTACCTTCTTTCCGTCAACAATGTATACTCCTTTGGCCAGACTTACGGCCTTGTTGCCCTGCACCGTGCCGCTGAACACCGTTCGGCCGAGCGTGTCGGCTATGCGCACGGAGCGTGCTTCGGGGCTGACAAGCAGCAGTCCGCCGTGGCGTGAATACACGTCGAGCTTGCCGCCGCACCGTGTTTCGGCAATGGCCGAGGGCAGAGTGATGTCCTGTCCGTCCTTCTGGTAAATGCGCACATAGTCGAAAAGCGTTTCATACTCATAGTCCACGTCGCACGGTTTTGCCCAGCTTCCGTTGCCCACACTCTGGTTAAGTATCAGATAGAAGGGCTTGTCGAACGGCCACTGACCCTTGTCGAGCAAATCCTGCTGGCTTGACTTGGCATAGGAGAAGGCTTTGTTGCCATCGACATACCATGTGAGCAGCGTGGGAGTCCATTCCAGTGCGATGACATGAAACTCATTGGCCGTGGTGGGGAGGTTGCCCGAGTTGGGCAAAGCGAGCTTCAAGTCGTAGGTGGCATGCGTGTGTACGGTGTGGTAGGAGATGTTTTCGGTGTCGATCTGTTCCCAGATGTCAATCTCACCGGCATTCGGCCAACCTGCCGAACCGTCTTCGGGCATCATCCAGAAAGCCGGGAAATTGCCCGTGTGCGGATTGGTTTTCAGTCGGCCTTCCACACGTCCGTAGGTGAAACACAACTTGCCCGCACTCTCTATCGCGCCGCTTATCATCTCAACCTGGCCTTCGTCGTCGTTGCTGTTGGCTATGCAGCGCGTCACGAGCATCCCGTCTCGGGTGAAAGCAGTGGCTGCCTGTCCGTCGGCGGTTTGTGCGGTGAAGCGTTTCCAAGTGGGGCTTTCGCGCGAGCAACGGCTCCAGCATCTTGCATCGGGCATGCTTCCGTCGGGCAAGTTGAACTCGTCGGCAAAGCGCAGCTTGTATTCTTCGCTTCCGTCGGCGGCGAAGACGGCAGTGAGAAGCACATCGCCGTCGATGCTGTCCTTGGGTATTGCCAGTTCGATGCCCTCTTCGGCATCGGCGGCTTCATACTCGCTCCATTGGCGGTTGCCGTGTATGTATTGATTGCCTTTGAGGTTGTGGCCGTGCCGCACGGTTAGCTTTTCGAGCCGATAACCCTCGCACGGGGCCATTGGCAGCACGCTTAACGACGTGCGGTAGGTTGCTTCGGTGCCTATGCCGGTGTTGAATGCGCCCACGATGTGGCCTCCTATGCCGTCGGCAGTGAGCGTGCCTGTGTCGCCATGCACGTTCACGAGGAAATCAACTATGCGCCCTCCCGTGCAGTCGATGCCGTCGGTTTGACCCTCACTGTATTTTCCTGCCGGGTCGATGTTGTCGGTGTCGAGCTTCAGGCGGGCCCGGTATGTGCCCGGGGCAGTGCCTTCGGGAATGGTAAACTGCGGCAGTGTGCATCCCGCTTCGGCCGCCGTGGTAGTCTGCCCGAGACTGTTGTGCCCGTCGAAGAACGAGTAGGCAAGCAGTTCACTGTCGGTGCCCGGCTTGCCGTCGCTGCCTGTTTGGGCGAAGAACGAACCGTCCTGGTTGGTGTCGATGTAGAGATAGGCGTTCATCAGGGCGTTGCCCGTGTAGCCAATAGAGGCAGTAATGCTGTCGCCTGCCTTGCAATACACTGTCTGTGGGGTGATGTTTTGGTAGATAGCCTTGCCGTTTTGGTCGACCACGAGGCCGGATTTTTCACCCGACGACGTGGTCATTTCAAAAAAACTGAGCTTGCTTTCCTCCGAATATTTCGTTTCCTGGCCTTCGTCGAAGTTGAGTGCGTAGTCGCCTTTCGTGTCGCTTCCGCCCGAATCGCTGCTGAAATAGGGCACGAAGCGCATGTCGCCGTCCACAAGTTTGGCCGGGATGGTGTATTCGTTGTCGCTGAACTGTGATGCGCGCACGGTGACTTCCTCCCACTGGCGGTTCTCGTTGATGAGGCTGTCGCCGTCGATATTGTAGCCGTGGCGTATGACAAGGTGTGAGAAACGGAACCCGGGTGCAGGCTTGACACGCACTTTCAGGTCTTTGCCGAATGGCACTTTCTTGTCGGTTACGGCACTGCCGTCGCCCAGAAGAATGTCGCCGTTGAGTCCGCCTCCAAGTCCATCGACGGCGCGGAATAGGCTCACCGTGGTGCCGTGGATATTGATGCGCGTGTCGACGATGATGCCGCCGTTTTCGGTAATCTTGTTTGTAGTGCCGTTGTTGCCGCCCGGATCGACGCAATCCCAGTCCACCTTGTAGCGCATGCGGTATATGCCCGGCTTCATGTCGGAGGGTATGGTGAATGCGGGCGGGTTGCTGCTGGGCGATGCGCTCACGGTGTTGCCGTCGCTGTCTTTGCCCTTGTAGAGTGCATACGACATGAGGTCGCCCATGTCGGTCACGCCGCTGTCGTCATAACCCACGTTGAATGCGCCGTCGTTGCCCTTGTCGATGTAGGCGTAGCCAGCCATCCACGAACCGCTGAACGTCACTTTCGGCGTTACCTTCTCGCCCGGTTTGGCGAGGAAGCAGTTGTCCATGCGCTTTATGTAGAGCTTCTTCGAGGTCTGTTGTCCCGTTTCCACGCTCTGAACACCGTCTCCGCTGGTGAGCGACACGGCACTTGTGTAGCGGTCGGAGCGCGAGAAGGTGGTCTGTTCGTCGTAGTTTATTGTGTAGGGATTGCTTGAGAAGAACGGCAGCGGTTCGTCGCTGAGTATGATGTCGTCGATGTATGCGGCGAAATCTTCGGTCATGTCGTGCGGCGATGTGGCATCGACCACCACCAGAAGGTTGCGTATGGTGATGCCGTCGGAGCCAGATATGGGGAACACGGCATCGCACCAGCGGTCGGCCGAAATCTTGCTTGTGCACTGACTCCAGCATTGTTCGGTGAGAGCAGGTTGCCATTGGCGGTCGTCGCGGTTGCCCAGGGCTATGAGCATCACCTTGCCGCCCTTGGGAGTGTTTATCTTCACATGCACATATTGTGTTGTCTTGGTGAGGGCGAACGGTGTTTTCAGTCCTACGAGAGCACCGAATGTGTTGCTTCCGAAGCGTGACCGCTGCACGGCGAGAATGCGGTTAGAGGTGTTTGGGGCGTAGCCGAGCAGCGCGTCGATGTCGGTGAGATGGTTTTTCACCACTTTTGCGTTGCCGGTGAGCTTGCCGGTGCGGAACGGCGACTGCTCCCATGTGTCGTAAACACCCACCGACTTGTAGCTTTCGGCGGTTTCAAAGTCGCACAGGGTGGTGCCGTTGCTCTGTGCCATTGCGCCCATTGGCAGGAGGGCGAGGGCCAGACTTATGTTTTTCCTTATGTCCATAATCGTTGGTTTGGGTATTAGGTGTTAGTAAACCGACAGCGTGTGCAGCGTGGGGCAAGCCTTGCTGTCGTTGATAGTCACGCGCAGAGCCTTCACGGTGAAGCCGTTGCCCGAGTAGCTGTCGGAGGTGCTTCCGTTGAGAGGGATGATGCGCTTGTAGCCTATGGTGGTGGTTTGAATGTCGGAAGCGCGCCTTGTGAAGTTCTCACCATCTTCGCTTGTCTCCACGGTGAAGCCCTTCACGCGCTGTCCGAGGCGTATGTATTCCATTAGTTCCACATATCTCACCGTTGTGGGCGTGTCCCATGTGAGCGTTATTGTGGCCTGGTTCACGCCGTCGCTTGCAGCCCAATAGGTGTCTTTGTTGCCGTCGGTCATGTTGGTGGCGGCATAGTTGCGGTTGCTTCCGGCACTGCGTGTGTCGCTGGCGGTAATCTTGGCGCTCGGTGCAAGGTCGTTGCCGAGCCGTGTTTTGAGCATCGTTCCCAGTTCGCCCATGCGTTCAACGGTGGCGGCAGGCAGTTCGCCGCTGCGGTCGGGAGGCAGGTTGAGGATGAACGTTGCGTTGCGTCCCACCGTTTCCAGATACATCTTGAAGAGCGTTTCGGCAGACAATACCGTCTCGTTCTCTTTCCAGAACCATCCGCCGGTGGTGGCTTTTGCGTCGCTTTCACCCGGATGCCACTGCCAACCCTGCTCATCGCCGGTCTCGGCATCGCCCATGGCCCAGCACGTTTCTCCGGCATATCCGCTCTCGTTGCCTATCCATCGGGCTTCGCCGCCCACGCCCCACATCACGCAGTCGGGCAGGAGATTGTGTATGGAGTCGCGCAGATTGGGAATGTCGTAGTAGGTCTGTGCATTGTCGATGGTGCGTTTCTCGGTGCCCGATGTGCGTCCGTAGGCTCCGGCATGGTCGCCTCCGGTGGCTCCGTCAAACCACATCTCGAACTGGCTGGTGCCGTATTGCGCCAGTTCTACGCACTGCGGCAGAAACACTTTCTTTGCGTAGTTGTCGGTGTATTTGCCGTTTTCGTCGGTTTCGCCCCAATACTTGCTGCTCAAGTCCCACGGCGAAACGTAGAAACCATATTTCATGCCGAGTGCCACGGCGGCTTCGGCGAAGTCCTTCGGAATGTTGGTTGCCGTGGCGTTGGCGTTGCCCGAATTGGTAACGCAGTGTGTTGTGGTCTTCGTGGGCCACAGGCAGAACCCGTCGTGGTGCTTCACCACGGCTATTCCGCCCTTCATTCCGGCAGCCTTGGCAGCCTCGAGCCATTGCCGTGGGTTGGGCTTCTTGGTGGGGGCAAACGTGCTTTCGCTCTCGGTTCCGTCGCCCCACTCTTTGCCGGTGTAGGTGTCCATGCCGTAATGGAAGAATGCATAGAACTCGGTCTCGTTCCATTTGAGCTGCCGCTCGCTGGGAACTGGGAACACAGGACGCGGCTCGTTGTCGGCATTGGCTAAGCTTTGCTGCGTCAGCTTGAAGTCGCTTTGTGCCTGTGTAGCCATTGGCAGGGCGGCAAGACACACTGCTGAAATCAGGATAGGGATTTTCTTCATAATATTATATAGGTGGACTTTGTGAATTTTCAGGTAAAAATCAATATGGGCAAAGGTAGCAATAAAATTCGGATTAACGGGCTATGCCCGTGCATTTTAACCCTCGTTCGGCCAAAATAAGGCCTCTTTTGCCATCGGGGCGAGCCGTGTGCGGCGGCGTGCAGCGTAAGCGTTGCGTGCGTGCAGCGGTTGGTGCATGTGCGTGATGCATGCGCCGCACGCGTGTGCACCGTATGCCGCACGTGGCGGTAAAAGCCTCTCCGCAACACGGCTAAGGCGTGGTTTTTTCAGTAAAAAGACAGAAAAATGCGGCAAAGAGGCCATAAAGTGCAACTTTCGGCACACTTGTGCAGTCTAAACAATAAGATGATACACTTAAAAGACATAAACAAGACCTACCGTGGGGCACAGCCATTGCATGTGCTCAAAGGCATAAGTCTCGACATAGACGAGGGAGAGTTCGTGTCGATTATGGGAGCTTCGGGATCGGGAAAGTCAACGTTGCTCAACATTCTCGGCATACTCGACAACTACGACTCGGGCGAATACCGGCTGGGCGACACCTTGATAAAGGATTTGAGCGAAACCCGTGCCGCCCAATACCGCAACCACATGATTGGCTTTATATTCCAGTCGTTCAACCTTATACCGTTCAAGACGGCGGTGGAGAACGTCGAGTTGCCCCTCTTCTACCGGGGCGTGAGCCGCCGCAAACGCCACGCCCTTGCACAGGAATATCTCGACCGGCTCGGACTCTTGCCCTGGGCCGACCATTATCCCAACGAGATGTCGGGCGGACAGAAGCAGCGCGTGGCCATAGCGAGGGCTCTCATAACTCAGCCCAAGATTTTGCTGGCCGACGAACCTACGGGTGCGCTCGACTCGAAAACCAGTGTCGAGGTGATGGAACTGCTCAAAAAACTCAACACCGAAGAGCACATTACAATCGTGGTGGTTACTCATGAGAGCGGCGTTGCCAACGAAACCAACAAGATAGTGCACATAAAAGACGGGCTGATAGGCCGCATCGAGGAGAACCTCGACCACCATGCCAGTCCGTTCGGCATAAACGGAGTGATGAAATAAGCCTTCGCCCGCCGACTGCGGGCATGGGGCTGCACAACTTTCTGCACATGAACCTGGAAATATTCAACGAAACTTTCACCACAATAAAGCGCAACAAGCTGCGCACCGCGCTCACGGGCTTTGCCGTGGCATGGGGCATCTTCATCCTCATCGTGCTGCTCGGCGCGGGCAACGGACTGCTCAATGCGCTGGCAAGCAACCAAGGCGACTTCCTTGCCAACTCGATGATGGTGTTCGGCGGCAGCACCTCGAAGGCGCACGACGGGCTTGTCGAGGGGCGCGAGATAAAGCTCAACGACACCGACCTGGGCGTGACGCGCAACGGTTTTGCCGCCAACGTGGAGGACGTGGGGGCCGAACTGGTGAAGTCGGGGCAGACTTTCACTTACGGGGGAAACTACACTGCCGACGTAAGCGTGACCGGAGTGTATCCCAACGATATCACCATTAACAAGCGCAAGATGCTGCGCGGACGCTTCATCGACGACCTCGACATGCGCCAACAGCGCAAGACCGTAGTCGTGAGCAGCAACATTGCCAAGGAACTCTTGCCCGACAAACCGCTCTCTCTCGCCGGGAAAACGGTGAAGGTGGGCAACCTCGCGTTTCTCGTCACAGGCATTTACAAGAGCGAAAGCAACGGAATGGGCAACGACGCGTTCATTCCCTTCACCACGTTCCGCACCATATACAACAGTGGCAACGAGGTGGGCAACATCGTTTTCTCGTTTGGCAACCTCGACACCGAGGCCGACAACGAAGCCTTCGAGGCCGACTACCGCGCACGCATAAACACCCTTCACCGCGCAGCGCCCGACGATGATGCCGCCGTGTGGATATGGAACCGCTTCACACAAAACATGCAAATGAACACGGCCAACAACATCGTGAGCACCGCTCTGTGGGTGATTGGCATTCTTACTCTGCTCTCGGGCATCGTGGGAGTGTCTAACATAATGCTCATAACAGTAAAGGAACGCACGCGCGAGATAGGCATACGCAAGGCAATAGGGGCTACACCATGGTCGGTGCTGCGCCTGATAATGGTCGAAAGCATAACAATCACCACATTTTTCGGCTATATCGGCATGCTGCTCGGCATAGCCGCCACGCTGTATATGGACTCCACCATAGGGCAGACGGCCATAGACACGGGTCTGTTTCAGGCAAGGATGTTCGTCAACCCCACCGTGGGCATAGGCGTATGTGTCAAGGCTACGATTGTGATGATAGCCTCGGGCACACTCGCCGGACTTATCCCTGCCCGGCGTGCGGCACGCGTAAGACCGATAGAGGCTCTGCGTGCCGAATGAAAGGAGAACCTGAATTATGATGAGATTTGACACTGACAGACTGAAAGAAATACTCGACACGCTCTCGCGCAACAAGTCGCGCACGTTTCTCACGGGCTTCGGCGTGTTCTGGGGAGTGTTCATGCTCGTGGGACTGATAGGCGGCGGACAGGGCTTGAAGCAGTTGCTGCAGGCCAACATGGACGGCTTCGCCACCAATTCGGCCGTAGTTTGGGCGCAACCCACCACAAAACCCTACCACGGATTCCGCAAGGGACGGCAGTGGAACATGAACTCTGCCGACGTGGAGAGGCTGCGGCAGCAGGTGGGCGAGCTCGACGTGGTTACGCCCGAACTGTCAACCTGGGGGGCAAATGCCGTCTGCGGCGACCGCAAGGCAGGCGGAGTGATAAAGGGAGTGATGCCCGAAATGCAGCAGGTGAGCACGCCCAACATGTTCTACGGACGCTACATCAACCCCATGGACATTGCCGGACGGCGCAAAGTGTGCGTCCTTGGCAAGAAAATCTACAAGCAACTGTTCCCCACCGGGGGCGACCCGTGCGGCACTCTGGTGCGCATCGACTCGATATATTACAGTGTCGTGGGCGTGAACTATGCCTCGGGCAACATCAACATAAACGGAAACGACGAGGAGTCGGTGCTCCTTCCGTTCACACTTATGCAGCAGGTGTACAACAAGGGCAATGCCATCGACCTTGTCTTCGTCACCGGAAAGCCCGGAGTTACAATGAGCAAGCTCGCCGACAAGATACGTTCGGTGGTGGCAGCAGCGCATGATGTGTCGCCCGACGACGATAAAGGAGTGATGATTTTCAACACCGAAGCCATGTTTTCAATGGTTGACAGCCTCTTCCGGGGGGTGAACTGGCTCATCTGGCTCGTTGGAATCGGAACGCTGATAGCGGGTGCTATCGGCGTGTCGAACATCATGATGGTGACCGTTAGGGAACGCACCGTGGAGATAGGAATACGCCGCGCCATAGGAGCAACGCCGCGCGGCATTCTCGGGCAGATTATTTCGGAGAGCATTCTGCTCACCGCCGTGGCCGGAATGAGCGGCATCCTGTTCGTGGTATTGGTGTTGCAGCTGCTCGAAATGGCCAACACCACCGACGGAATAGCTGCGGCACGCTTCCAGATCGACTTTGCCACGGCCATAGGGGCGGTGGTTTTGCTGGGCGTGCTCGGCATTCTCGCCGGACTTGCACCGGCTCTCCGCGCCATGCACATAAAGCCTGTCGATGCCATGCGCGACGAGTAGGGCCGCCGGGGATGCCTCGCTGGCAGAATGTAAATGAATGAATAAAAACAGAAGAAAGACATATATGAAAAAGTATTTCAAGTTTATCGTGGCCGCACTGGTGGCTGTCGTGTTCATCGGCATGTTCGTGTTTCTCTACATAAAGTCGCGCCCTCAGCCGGTGGCATACGATGAATTCACCGCCAAGACAATGGACATACGCAAGACAACCGTGGTTACGGGCAAGATAGAACCGCGCAACGAGGTGGCGGTGAAGCCCCAGATAAGCGGCATCATAACCGAACTGCTGAAACAGGCGGGCGAAACCGTGGCCCAGGGCGAGGTTATTGCCAAGGTGAAGGTAATCCCCGACATGTCGCAACTTAGTTCGGCACAGGCTCGGGTAAGGCTTGCCGGCATCAACGAGAAGCAGGCACGCACCGACTACGAGCGCGAGAAGACGCTCTACGACAAGGGACTTGTGTCGGCAGACGAGTATGACAAGATTGCACAGAGCTACCGCCAGGCACGCGAAGAAACCGCCGCCGCCATCGATGCACTAGAAGTTGTGCGCGACGGAGTGTCGAAGTCGAATGCATCGGCAAGCTCCACGCTCGTGCGTTCTACCATAACCGGGGTGATACTCGACATTCCCGTGAAGGTGGGCAACTCGGTGATACTCTCCAACACGTTCAACGACGGAACCACGATAGCGTCGGTGGCCAACATGAACGACCTCATATTCCGCGGCAACATCGACGAAACCGAGGTGGGACGCCTCGTTACCGGGATGCCGATGAAGATTACGCTCGGAGCCATGCAGGACATGAAACTCGACGCAACACTCGAATATATAGCCCCGAAATCAACCGACCAGAACGGCGCCAACCAGTTTGAAATAAAGGCGGCAGTGCGTGTTCCGTCGGCCGACAAGATGCGTTCGGGCTACAGCGCCAACGCCGAGATTGTGCTGGCAGAGGCAAAGAACGCTCTCACTGTGCCCGAAAGCGCCATAGAATTCAGCGATGGCAACACCTATGTGTATGTTGTAAAAGGTGCGGGCGATGCCGTTTCGTATGAGCGGCGCAAGGTGGTTACGGGCTTGAGCGACGGAATAAACATCCAAATAAAGAGTGGACTTAAGGCTGGCGACCGCGTGCGCGGACCAAAAAAGGTGATCGACAGCAACGCCGACTGATTATGACCGCACAGGCAACAGGGCGTAACGACACCGGCAACATTATATGGCGGCGCACCACGGGTGTGCCGCCTGCGTGTGCCCGATTGCACAGTCGGCTTTGCACTGCGGCTTATTATTCGTTGTATATCCTAAATTTAAATTAAAAAACTTGGCCGGGTAATAATAAGTTTCTATTTTCGGCGTTGGAAAAACAGTACCATCACAAGTTGACATGACAAACACGAACAACAATTATTGCGTAATTCTCGCAGGCGGAAAAGGCCGCCGCCTGTGGCCGGTGAGCCGCGAGGAACGCCCAAAACAGTTTATCGACTTTTTCGGGACAGGACGCACTCAGCTGCAAAGCACATACGACCGGTTTGCGAGAATTGTGCCCAAAGAGAACATATATGTAAACACCAACGAGGCTTACGCGGCCATTGTGCGCGAGATGCTGCCCGACCTTCCGCCCGACAACATGCTTGCCGAGCCCATACACCGCAACACTGCGCCGAGCGCAACGTGGTGCATTCACCGCATAATGAAGCTCAACCCCGATGCCAACATCGTGATAACGCCTTCCGACCAGGTGGTGTTCGGCGACGAGGCATTCAGCCGCAATGTCAACGAGGGGCTCGATTTCGTGGCCTCGCACGACTGCCTGCTCACCATGGGAGTGCGTCCCACGCGCCCGGAACCGGGCTACGGCTACATCCAGCTGGGCGAGCCCGTGTCGGGAGAAGTATACCGTGTGCAGTCGTTCACCGAGAAACCCGAGCGCGATTTCGCCCGGATGTTTGTTGAAAGTGGTGAGTTTTACTGGAACACGGGCATGTTTCTCACCAACGCCCGCTACGGTTTCGAATGTTTCAGCAAGCTCCTTCCCGAGGTGTTGCGCAACTTCGACAGGCAGCATCCCGATTATTCAATCGAGGCGGAGAACGCCTACATACACGAGAATTTCCCCTCATATCCCAACATATCTATTGATTACGGCATTCTTGAGAAGTCTGACCGCGTGTGCGTAATGAAGTGCGATTTCGGTTGGGCCGACCTCGGTACGTGGCACAGCATGTATGAGGCGAAGAGCAAGGGAGAGGGCGACAACGTGATAGTGGACAGTGATGTGCTGCTCGACAACGCCCACAACAACGTAATAAGGATGCCCGGCAAAGACATACTTGCCGTTGTCAGCGGTCTCGACGGCTACATTGTGGCCATGCACGGCAATGTGTTGCTGATATGCCGCAAGGACGATTCGTCGTCGAACATACGCCGCCTGATCAACGAAGTGCAGATGCGCAAGGGTGGGGAATACGTCTGATACGCCGCCATGATGCTAAAAAAGGCAAAAGGAGAAAGCGTGCCGCCAGAAGTGCGGGTGCTTTCTCCTTTTGCCTTTTTGTGTGGCTTGTGCGGCGGTGCGGCTTAGAGTTCGTCAAGGTCGGAGCCTGTGCGCTCCATGATGTTGGCTGCCATGCAGTCGGCGGCGTGCACTATGGCCACGAGCGGATATAGCTTCTGTGCGGTGTCGAAGCTGCGCACGTCCTCGTAGCTGTTCTGGTTCACGCCCCAAGCACCCATGTGCCATCGTATGGCGAGCATCTCGTCGTCGCTCAAATCGAGGCCGCTGCACAGCACGAGCACGAGCGATTTCTCGCCGTGTCCCATGGGAAAATTCTTGTACGACACCTTGTATCCCTCGCTGTCTTCCCATATTCCGAGCGCGTTCTTGCGCTTCTTCACCGTGCGTTTGTATATGTCGCTCTTGCACACGTCGTGCAGCAGCGTAGCTATTACTATGCTGTCGCGCTTCACTTCGCTTTCGAGTGTGGGCTCAAGAGCCTTCATGCTCTCCCAGATGGCGAGTGCCGCCTTGCAGGTGTTGAGCGAATGGCGCACTAGTCCGCCCTCGGTGTTGAGGTGATGTCCTGCCGATGCGGGCGCGGTGAAGAACCCCAGGCTCTCCAAGTCTTCTATCACTTCCTCCACGCCGTCGCGTTTTGTCGATCGCAGCAGTTGCAGAAACTCTTCCTTTTCTGCGCTTGTATTCTCGTTCATAGTTGTTGTTATTGTTGTTTGCGGTTGCAGATTGTTGGTTTTCTGTGGCCGTGTGCCGTTGTGTGCATGTAGGGTGTGCGGTGTGGCGCGGCTTCCGGCCTTAAAGAATGACGGCTGCCGCGAGTTTCCCCGGACAGCCGTCGTAGGTAAGTTGTCGTTGTATAAGGCCGCGTGTTCAGAGTTTCTTGAACTCGCCGTATATCTTCGCGGCAATCTCGGTGAACTCCTCTTCGCTGAGTTTCAGCTTGGGGTTGGAGAATATCATGTCCTTCTCCGACTGCATGGGAACGAGGTGTATGTGTGCGTGCGGCACTTCGAGGCCGAGCACTGCCATGCCCACTTTCTTGCAGGGGAATGCGCGTTTGAGTGCCACCGCCACTTTCTTGGCGAACAGGTGATACTCGGCGAGCTCCTCGTCGTCCATGTCGAATATGTAGTCAACCTCCCGCCGGGGTATGACGAGGGTGTGTCCCTTGGCTATGGGGTTGATGTCGAGAAACGCGTAGAACTTGTCGCTCTCGGCACACTTGTAGCTCGGTATTTCGCCGGCGGCGATTTTTGAGAATATGTCCATGCCTGTTTCCTCCCTTATTCGATGCTGATTTTGTCGATGCGCAGGTGTATTGTGCCGCGCGGAATCTTTATTTCCACCTCGTCGCCCACTTTCTTGTTGAGCAGTCCCTGTGCTATCGGGGTCTTGATCGAAATCTTTCCCTCGCGCAAGTTGGCTTCGCTCTCGCTCACGATGGTGTATGTCATCTTTGCTTTGTTGGCCAGATTGGTCATTTCCACCTTCGACATTATCTGCACCATGTCGGTGCTGAGGCGCGAGAGGTCAACTATTTTTGCCTCGGCAATGGTAAGTTTGATGCGGTTGATTTTGTCCTCCAAGTGAGCCTGGGCCTCTTTTGCGGCGTCATACTCCGAGTTCTCGCTCAGATCGCCTTTGTCGCGGGCTTCTGCGATAGCGGCCGATGCCTTGGGGCGCTCTACTGATTCGAGCTGTTTCAGTTCGGCCACGAGCTTGTCGTAGCCTTCTTGTGACATGTAAGCCATAATTTCTTTGTTTTTAAAATGTTTTTCAATCGGACAATAAAAACGAGAATTCCGACACTGGTCTTGCTGTCGGAATTCCCCGTTTTTGTTCTCCTGTAAATATGATTACGGCTGCAAAGTTAGGTAAATATTTCCGTATCGGCAAATTTTCTGCCGCGCTTTTTCGGCGTACTGCGGCTGCTGCACGTGCGTGCATCGTGCGGTGTATGAGCGTGCAGCAGTTGCAGTGCGTGCGTGCTGCGGCCGGCGTGCGTCGTGCCAAACTATCGTAAGCCGTATTAATAAAGCGTAAATGGTTTTGCGGCACGGCCTGTTTTTCCTACATTTGCCGCATGAAACAGCTTCTCGCAACACTTGCTTTGGCCGTTGCCGCTGCTCCCGTGCAGGCGCAGCGCAGGCATGTCGTGGCCGACATGGACACGCATTTGCCCATAGCCGGTGCCGTGGTGGCTGCCGACAACGGTCTGCGTGCCGCCACCGATGCCACGGGGCATTTTGCAATGGCTATGCCTTTCACGAGTGCCACGGTGTCGCGCAAGTATTATATGCAGCGGCGTGTGGGTAAGGCCGAACTTGCCTCCGACACGATATGGCTCATTCCGCAGGAGGTAGTGCTGTCGGAAGTGGTGGTGACAACGCCCGGCCGGCAGTTTGACAGCCGTGCTGCGCTGCGGTCGGTGCGCGAGAATGCCTCGCTGCCCAACCCTTCGCAGGGTTTCAACTTGCTTGGCATCATACAGACGCTTATTCCCTCGAAGAAGCAGAGACATGCCGCAAGGCTTGAGAAACTGAAAAAAGTGCTTGACAAATATTGATAATCTAAGGCGGGTTCTAAAAATTACCTTTGATGGATTTTTGCATTTTAGCCGAGCAGATTTTTCTTCTTTTCTTGAAGGAGTATAGCGGGCTATACGACTGAAAGAAAGAGAAAAAGATGCCGGATAAAATGCAAAAAGACACAAAGAACAATCCGCCTAAAAAGGAATTTAACAATGTGTGGAATTTTTAGAACACGCCTTAGTATGAAAAACATTACCGTTACTTGCGCCACCGTGGCCCATTCGGCCGACATCGCGCGCCTTATAATGCTTGCCATGAGCGACGATTGCTGTCGCTTCTTGGCCGGTGAAGGACACACTCTCGACGATTTCCGCCGCATGATGGAACGCCTCGTGCGCATGGACGACTCGCAGTATAGCTGGCGCAATGCCCTTGTGGCGCTCGATGAGGGCGGATCTGTGGCCGGGGCATGCGTGGCCTACGACGGGGCCGACCTGCACCGCCTGCGCCAAAGGTTTTTTGAAGAGGCACAAGAATGCTTGCAGCGCGACTTCACGGGCATCGACGACGAGACGTTCCCGGGCGAGTTTTACATCGACTCGCTTGCCGTCTATCCGCAATACCGCCGCCGTGGCATCGCCGCCGCACTGCTTAAGGCCATGTCGCAGCGTGCCTTTGCGGCCGGATTGCCTGCCGCGCTGATTGTAGACAAGCAAAATCCCAACGCCGAGCGGTTGTACTCGTCGTTGGGATTCCGTCGTGTTTCCGATACCGTTTGGGGCGGACACGAGATGCGGCGCATGCACCTCACGCCCCAAACGGCTACGTTCTGATTATAGGTGGGTTCTATAAATTCCCACCGTAAAACAAAAAAATAATATAACGGGTTGCGTTTTGTCATCTTGCGGTCTCTTTTCGGTCCAATCCGTCT
>CAVKCP010000013.1:0-37050 GCA_963654815.1 Lachnospiraceae bacterium
AGGGGCAAGCCCCTATCCTATAATATGCGCCCCTTTCAGGGGCAATAGATAGGAAGCTATACATTAGACAAAGTAAGCCCTATGTTTCCCACTACTTTATAAAGAACAACATTTCAGCGTTTTACTATGTTAGACCAAATTTTTACCGAACATTAATAATTATAATGTCACCTTTACGGGGTTTTACAGATGCTTGTCTGGCGGTTATTTGCCATACATATTCTCGTAGTATTTCTGGTAGTCGCCCGACGTTACGTTGTCCATCCACGCCTGGTTGTCAAGATACCATCGCACGGTTTTCTCTATGCCCTCTTCAAACTGCAGACTTGGTTCCCAACCCAACTCACGCTGCAATTTGCGCGAGTCAATGGCGTAGCGCATGTCATGTCCCATTCGGTCGGTCACATGGGTAATCAATCCGAGGTCTTCATTCTCCTTGCGTCCGAGCAGACGATCGGTGGTTTTAATGAGTACATGTATTATGTCGATGTTCTTCCACTCGTTGAAGCCGCCTATATTATAGGTGTCGGCCACCTTGCCGTTATGGAATATCAGGTCGATTGCACGCGCGTGGTCTTCCACATACAGCCAGTCTCTCACGTTAAGTCCCTCTCCATACACGGGCAGAGGTTTGCGGTGGCGTATGTTGTTTATGAACAACGGTATGAGTTTTTCGGGGAACTGGTAAGGACCGTAGTTGTTTGAGCAGTTGGTAACGACGGTGGGCATGCCGTAGGTGTCGTGGAATGCGCGCACAAAATGGTCGCTGCTTGCCTTTGAAGCCGAATAGGGAGAGTGTGGAGTGTAACGGGTTTGTTCGGTGAAGAACTCACGCCCGTAGGCATGATGATGCTCCGACGATGCCTTTGTAGTGAACGGCGACTCTATGCCCTGCGGGTCGGTGAGCTGCAAAGCGCCGTAAACCTCGTCGGTGGAAATGTGATAAAACAACTTGCCTTCGTATTTCTCGGGGCGGCTCTCCCAATAAATCTTGGCTGCCTGAAGCAGTGTCAGTGTGCCCATCACATTGGTGCGGGCAAAAGTGAAGGGGTCTTTTATGGAGCGGTCAACATGACTTTCGGCAGCCAAATGTATCACGCCGTCCACCTCATAGTCGCTCATTATCTTCTGCACAAGTTCGAAATCGCAGATGTCGCCCTTCACAAAAGTGTAGTTGGGAGCATCCTTTATATCGTCAAGATTGGCAAGGTTGCCGGCATAAGTGAGCTTGTCGAGATTGACAATCCTATACTCGGGATATTTTTTCACAAAGAGCCTCACGACATGTGAGCCAATAAAACCGGCACCACCGGTTATGACAATGCTTCTCTTCATTTCTTAAGTTTATGTTTATTGCCCAAAATTACACATTTATATCAATATCAGCAAATGTTTGCTGTAAAATTACCGAATTTCAGAACGGCTGGCAACACTGTCAGGCAAAGAATGCACATCGACAAAGACAAGACCTCTAAAAGTGGCCGTGCGATACAATAAAGCGGCAGAAAAAGCGTTTATACTATTATGAAATTAAAGACAATAGCCCTATATATACTGTTTTTGTGCTGCTGCATAAACGCGGCTGCACAAAGTTTCACGCTTCAAGGAAAGGTGGTTGACGACAATTCCGAACCGCTTGAATTTGTGTCGGTAGCCTGTATGCAGCAGGGAAAGATGACAATGACCTCGTTGAAGGGTGAGTTCAGCATGCAGTTGCACTCAGCCGACTCGGTAGTTATCAGGTTTTCGATGATTGGATACAAGACCAAGACGCGCGTGCTGAGAAAGCCACGGGGCAAGCAGACGCTCCAAATAACGATGTACAGCAACGACAACACTCTTGAAGGAGTAACCGTGACCGACACCCGCCGCCAGACAAGCCAGACGCAGGAGCTGAAGAAAGAAGACATAAAGACAATGCCATCGGTTAGCGGCAACGCCGTGGAGGAACTCATACAGAGCCAAGCGGGAGTATCGACGCACAGCGAATTGTCGTCGCAATACAACGTGCGCGGCGGATCGTTCGACGAAAACAGTGTATATATAAATAATGTAGAGATATACCGTCCGTTTCTCGTGAGAAGCGGACAGCAGGAAGGACTGTCGGTAATCAATCCCGACATGGTTGAGAAAATAGGTTTCTCAACGGGAGGTTTCGAAGCGAAATACGGCGACAAGATGTCGTCGGCACTGAACATTGCCTACCGCAAGCCTAAGAAATTCGAGGCAAACATATCGGCCAGTCTACTGGGAGCAAGCGCGTTTGTGGGCGTGAGCAACAAGAAACTGTCGTGGAGCAACGGTCTGCGCTACAAAACCACAAAGTATCTTTTGGGGTCGATGGACACGAAAGGCGAATACGAACCTACATTCATCGACTACCAGACATATTTCACCTATGCCCCCAACAAGCGGTGGAACATTTCGTTCATGGGCAACATTTCAGACAACCACTACAACTTCACGCCCGAAGACCGTGAAACAAGCTTCGGAACATTGGAGAGCGTGAAAGCCTTCAAAGTGTATTTCGACGGAAAGGAAAACGACATTTTCAGAACATACTTCGGTTCGCTGAACATCACGCGCAACTTCGGCGAGAACACATCGCTGTCGCTCATAGCCTCGGCTTTCCACACAAAGGAGCAGGAGAAATATGACATACAGGGACAATACTGGCTCACCCAGACCGAAACGAGCGAAAACCTCGGAGTGGGCACCTACTTCCAGCATGCGAGAAACTATCTCAACGCACATGTGGAGAGCGTGAAACTGCTCTACCAAAGCAAGGTGAAAAAACACGAAATAGAGGGCGCATTCACGTTCAAGAAAGAGCACATAACCGAAAATTCCGTTGAATATGAGATGCGCGATTCAAGCGGTTACAGCATTCCGCACACCTTAGACGAGCTGAACCTGATTTACAGTATGCGTGCGAAAAACGAGCTCGACGCCAACCGAATAGAAGCCTACATGCAAGACTGCTACCGCTTTACGAGCAAAGGCGAGCACACTCTGTTCACGCTCAACTACGGCATAAGGTTCAGCCATTGGAGTTATACAAAAGAAACCATAGTGAGCCCGCGCCTGTCGTTGGGCATAATCCCGGCGTTCAACCACAATGTTACTATGCGTTTCGCCACCGGACTGTATTACCAAGCCCCGTTCTTCAAGGAGATAAGAGACACCTCCACGGTGAACGGCATCACCTATGCCAGCCTCAACAAAAAGGCCAAAAGCCAACGATCGATACATTTCATCGCCGGGTTTGACTACCGGTTCACAATGAACAAACGGCCTTTCAAATTCTCGGCCGAAGCCTACTACAAGGCATTGAGCAACCTCGTGCCTTATAGTGTGAACAACGTGAAGGTGGTTTACTACGGCGACAACATGAGCACCGGGCACGCAGCCGGACTCGACCTTAAGCTGTATGGAGAATTTGTACCGGGCACCGACTCGTGGATTAGCTTCTCGCTGATGAGCACAAGCATGAAGCTCAACGGCAAATCGATACCGCTGCCCACCGACCAGAGGTATTCGGTGAATTTCTTCTTCACCGACTATTTCCCCGGAACAAAGCGTTGGAAGATGTCGCTGAAGCTCGCCTTCGCCGACGGTCTGCCGTTCTCGGCTCCGCACAAGGAGCTTGAATCGAACGTGTTCCGTGCTTCGGCCTACAGGCGCGCCGACATAGGTCTGAACTATCTTGCAGTGAGCAATGCCGAAAAGAAGAAACCGCACGCCCTAAAGAACATGTGGATAGGACTTGAATGCCTCAACCTTTTCGGAATAAACAACGTAAACTCCTACTACTGGATTACCGACGTGACGGGGCAGCAATATGCCGTGCCCAACTATCTCACGGGCAGACAGATAAACGCAAGGTTCACGTTTGAATTCTAACCATGATGCCTATGAATGCCAAATGCAACGCCGCAGCCCTGCTTGCAGCCTTCATGCCGTTGGCGGCACTGGCACAAAGAAACGAAGTGAAGGCTCCGGGCATAGCATCGGTGCAGGTAGTGGCCGGCGACGACTGGCTCTCGCCGCCCATAGCCAAACTCAACGGCGACGATGCAATAAACATTTCGTTTGACGATCTCACCCACGTCTACCACCGATATGCCTACCGGTTGGAGCACTGCGAGGCCGACTGGAGCCCGTCTGACGAACTGTTTGCAAGCGACTACTGCGAGGGTTTTGCCGAAGGCGACATCATAGACGACGTGACAGAATCGATAAACACCAACACACTGTACACGCATTACCGCCTGCAGATACCCAACGGCAACTGCCGACCAACGATGAGCGGCAACTACAAACTGCACATATACGACGAGAACAACGGCGACACCGTGCTCACGGTGTGCTTCATGTTGTGCGAGCCACTCGTGGCCGTGAGCATGGAAGCCACTACCAACACCGACATAGATACCAACAAGACGCACCAGCAAATATCGCTTGGGGTGAACTACGGCAACCTGCGCATAACAAACTTCGACAAAGAGATAAGCACCACCGTTATGCAAAACGGCCGATGGGACAATGCCGTGACCTGCACAAGGCCGCAATTCATTACACCCGACGGCGCACGATGGGAGCACAACCGCGACCTTATATTCGACGGAGGCAACGAATACCGCAAATTCGAGGCTCTCGACGTGACACACACCACCATGGGACTGGAACGAATGGAATGGGACGGATCAAATTTCCATGCCTACGTCTGGACCGACGAGCCGCGACCCAACTACACCTACGACGAGGATGCAAACGGATCTTTCTACATACGCAACAGCGACAACATAGAAAATGACTATACGTCAGAATATGTTTATGTGCATTTCCGCCTAAAATCGCCAAGACAAAACGGCGAAATATACATAAACGGTGCATGGACCGACAATAGGTTTCTGCCAAAATACCGCATGGAATACAACGTTATTGACAACATGTATGAGGCAACGCTGCTGCTGAAACAGGGTTACTACTCCTACCAATACCTTGTTGACCGGGGCGACGGCATAGGACGCCCGCTACAAAGCGAAGGCAATTTCTTCCAAACCGAGAACAAATATCAGGCCTTGGTCTACTATAAAGGCACGGGACAACGTGCCGCACGCCTTGTGGGCTACAAACAGCTTCAACTGAAATAGGCTGCCGCCGCAAGACGGGCAGAAGCACATTGCAAAACAAGCAATGCGCCATCGGCACAAAACGGCATTAAGCCGAAGCCACGATGTCGAGCATTATGTGGCATTCAGAACTTGAAATGCCATTGCGTTCGAGCAAAATACGGTCGGAGGCAAAATCAGTTTGCAATATATTTTTGTCTTCGTCAACGCTGCGCAGCTCTATATACTGCTTGAACAAGGCCACAGCTGCATCCATCTCACGCACGAACCATTTTGAATAAGCGGCATCAAGCATGTCGGCAGGCAGTTTTCCGTCTGACTCCAACAACTTGTCATATATCCGACCTGCCTCCGACGGTTTTCCTTCCATAAGATATCCCCATGCCAAAGTGCGCATGATGTCATCGTCGTCAGGACTTTCATAATTCAGTCTGAAAAGCGTTTTCATTGCCGTCGGCACATTACCGTTGTATATCTGCGATATGCTGAGATACAAAGCCATGCGTTTGTTGTCGGGGAATTGGGCCGTGAGAAGGGCGTAATAACGTTCGGATTCGGCATAATTTCCAAGCAGATAGGCCGTCTGCGCCAGTCCTTTTGTGGCCTGAATGTTGTCGGGATTTGCCTCGCTTGCCTTGTTGTAAAGGCGGTAAGCACTCTCGGTGTCGCCAAGATGCAGCCTGGCCGAAGCCAACACAAGCAAGCGTTTCACGTCGGCGCTGTCGCAGTTGTCGCCACACATGCGGTTGATGAGTGCATATTTTCGGCGTTTTGCAAGGAAAGCCATAAGTTCGGCGTATTCATCGCAATCTGCCATACGGGCAAGAAGCGGGTTGGCAAAGAAGAAGGCAGACGTGCCGTCGCCCGACTCGTCAAACGGGTTGACAAAGCTGCTCTTGTATTGGTTAAGGCGGAAGAAGCGGTAGAGGTCTTGCAGATAAGAACGCCTCACATAGGCAGGCGACGAGAGTTTCTCGGCAGTCATTCCCGTTTCAACGGCAGAACCACTGCCCACAAGTTCCTTTATGTTGTCGGGCAGGTGGTCGATGACGGAGCACATTGCAAGCGAGAAAGAATATTTGTCGGAATCGCAGAACGGACTTGACGACAATAAGGTTTCAAGAAATTTGCTCTCACCCATTTTCTGTGTTACGCCGTCGAGTGCAGGGTTCTCCATATAGAAGGGGCAGAACCAGTTTGACAGTCGGTTGAAAAACGGGAAACGCTTCATTTGACTGAACCCGTCGTAGTAGACATCGATGCCCGATTTCTGCATGTCGGTCACTTTCTTTATGCTTGCCTCCATCTCCTGCAGTTCTCGGTCGGTGGCTCCTGAGTCGAGGATGTCGCGCATAGTGTCGTCGTCGGCATCGACAATGCCGTTGCGTCCGAGGCGCAAGTTGGAGCTCTTCAGCAGTCCGGGCATTATGTCTTTCTTTATAACGGCATTGTCGGCTTCGGTGTCAAGGCAATACATCACCTGCATCTGCAGTTCGAGCAGTTCGTGTCGCACGCCGTTGTCGGAGCACAACCAGTCTGCCGCCTTCCCTATTTCAGGAAACAATTGCATGTCGTCGCGCGGCATTCCAAGAGCCAAACCCACAAGAGCCCTCTGCCTAACCACCTCGCTTTGCGCAGTCTTGTAGATTTCAACGAGTGCGATCCACTTTGCCGGGTCGAACACATTCATCACCGCAAGGGTGAGCGAAGAGACAAGAAGCGCGGCATCATTTTGGTCGATTGTGGGCGATGCGAGCAGTGCAACGACTGCCGAGGAGTAGCTCTGTTCCCACGGATCAGACGTGAGAATGGCATCGAAGAGGCCATCCATATAGTTCTGGTGTGCGGTGTAAAGTTTCTTTGCAGCACCTGCATCAGACGTTCCAAGACCGAGCGACGTCATGGCCTGTTCCTGAACGAAGCCTTCGAGCGAACGTTTTATACTGTCGGTGGCCACGTCGGTATTTCTGGAATTGGTCTTTGCCGAGAAAAAAGGAGACCGTTTTTTTATCACCGAAGCCACCTTTATGCTGCAATAGCAGCGGTAGGCACGGCGCAACATCTTGCGGTAAACGGTGTCGGCCTGCGGGTCTTTCAAGCCACGCATCATAAAGTCGCGCATGAGACGGTAGTCGTTGTCGATGCCGTCAATCTCGCTTTCAACCGCTGCAAGCGCATTGTCGGCCGCATAACTTTTCATGCGCGACAATGCTTCGCCAAGATTATGGCCACAGAGAATAAGGTCTTTTATGTTGGTTTTCATAAAGCATTCGTTTTCGGGGAATTGCCGTGGCACGGCATTGTCATTTCTGCCAGTTGGCCACTGCATCGATGTCGCTCTGCACGGGAGCTTTTATATGCGCGAATTTCAAGTGCGGGAGCTTGCCAAACGCGCCGTTTTCGAGTTTGTAGTATTTGCGTGCCACCTGACCGTAATGGGCTATTCCGTTTTTGTTGAGCGAGTCGCAAGCCTGGTTGTAGGCTGCAACCACCTTGCGCAACTGCTCCTTGCGACTGGCATCATGGCGGGTTTCGTCGCGCATGGCAATCACTCCGAGGTTGAGCTTGGCGTCGCGGCTATCGGCAACGACGTTGTTGCGGGCCTCACGAGCCAGTGTGGCCTGTGGCTCGGTGAGCCACATGGCATCCATCTCGTTGTTTAAAAGCATTGAAAGGCGCACGTTCACATCGTTCACCTGTATTTTGAAAACCACCGACGAGGTTTTCACTCCTTTAAGAAAATGGTCGGTAAGAAAATCAGTGGCCGAATAGCGCGTCATGGCAACCATTTTGTCGCCGAGCTGGTCGAGCTTCTTTATACGCGCCTTGCGGTTTGATATGAGTTGCCAGTAAGCACCCGTAGACGACAGACAATAAAGATTGCCGCCCTGTTTCTGCATGTGCTGCACCCTAACAAGGTCGCTCACAGCACCCTGCACACTGCCTCCCTGGAGTGCGGTGTCGCAATCCATCTGCGCAGTGTAAGTGCGAAGTCTGAAATCAACATGCATGGAATCGGCCCACCCCATTTCCTTTGCTAAATAAAAAGGGAAACAGTCGAGAGTGGGCATAACGGCCACTTTAAACGCCATTGAGTCGGCACGCCACAGGGCATATTTCTCAGCTCGCGACAAACGCTTGCTCTCCTCATAGGAACGGCCGCATGAACAAATGAAAATTGCTAAAAAGATATATATAACAATCCTTTTCATTTGGCAAAAGTAGCAATAAATTTTGTAACGACGAAAATTCTTAGTAGTTTTGTAGGAAAATGCAAATATGGCAAAAGACAAGACTGCCTATGTGTGCAGCGACTGCGGATTTGAGTCGGCCAAATGGATAGGCAAATGTCCGAGTTGCGGACAATGGAACACCTTCAAGGAGATACGCGTGGCCGGCAGCCGCCCCTCTGTGCAAAAAATGGGCGTCAGCGCAAAGCAGGCGGCAACGCCTACGAAGCTGAAAAACATTCCGGCTGTAGACGACCCGCGCATCGACATGCACGACAACGAGCTCAACAGGGTGCTCGGCGGAGGCTTGGTGGCAGGAAGCATTGTGCTGCTCGGCGGCGAACCGGGCATAGGAAAGAGCACGCTAACACTGCAAACCATACTCAACATAAGCGACCGCAACATTCTGTATGTAAGTGGCGAGGAGAGCGCGCACCAACTGAAGATGCGTGCAGAACGGCTGCTTGCCGGGAAACAGGTGGGCAACATCGACAATATCGACATCTTGTGCGAAACGTCGCTTGAAAAGATTTTCGAGGCGGCAGATGCCACAAAACCGCAGATTCTCATAATCGACTCGATACAGACCATTGCCACCGAGACGGTGGAAAGCAGTCCGGGAAGCATAAGCCAAGTGAGGGAGTGTGCCGCATCACTGCTGCATTTCGCGAAGACAAGCGGTACTCCCGTCATCCTCATAGGCCACATCAACAAGGAAGGCACGCTTGCCGGTCCTAAAATCTTGGAACACATCGTCGATACGGTGATACAGTTTGAGGGCGACCAGCATTACATGTACCGCATACTGCGATCTATAAAGAACCGCTTCGGAAGCACGTCGGAACTCGGCATATACGAAATGCAGCAAGACGGGCTGCGTCAAGTGAGCAATCCTTCGGAGCTGCTTCTGTCGCAAGACCATGACGGATTGTCGGGCATAGCCATAAGTTCGGCCATTGAGGGAGTGAGACCGTTTCTCGTTGAAACGCAGGCTCTCGTATCGTCGGCAGCCTACGGCGTGCCGCAACGCTCCACTACGGGCTTCGACCAACGCCGGCTTAATATGCTTTTGGCCGTGCTCGAGAAGCGCGTGGGCTTCAAACTCATGCAGAAAGACGTGTTCGTGAATATTGCCGGAGGCTTGAAAGTGACCGATCTCGCCATGGACTTGAGCGTTATCGCAGCCGTGTTCTCAAGCAATGTTGACATAGCCATAGAGTCAGGATGGTGCATGGCGGGCGAAGTTGGGCTCAGCGGCGAGGTGCGCCCGGTAAACCGCATTGAGCAACGGCTTGCCGAAGCGGCGAAACTCGGCTTTACCGACATCATAATGCCAAAATACAACATTCAGGGAATAGACCAGAAGAAATATGGAATAAACCTTCACCCAGTGAAGAAAGTAGAGGAGGCTTTACGCGTCCTGTTCGGATAAAACTATAGAAATGAAAGATTCAGTTATTATTGTAAGCGGCGGCATGGACAGCATAACGCTGCTGCACGATTGGAAAGACCGCATCGCGCTCGGCATTTCATTCGACTACGGCAGCAACCACAATGCTCGCGAGATTCCGTTTGCCGCCATGCACTGCGAGGCACTCGGCATCAAGCACATCGTAATAAACCTTGATTTCATGCACCAATATTTCAAGAGCAGTCTGCTCGAAGGTGCCGACGCAATTCCAGAAGGCAGCTACACCGACAGCAATATGATTTCAACGGTTGTGCCGTTCCGCAACGGCATCATGCTGTCGATAGCCATCGGCATAGCCGAAAGCAACGGTCTGCAAAACGTGCTCATTGCCAACCACGGCGGCGACCATGCCATTTATCCCGACTGCCGCCCCGAATTCATAAAGGCAATCGACAATGCCGCAACAGCAGGAACCTATGTAAAGGCAAGAGTGATGGCTCCATACACCAACATAACAAAGGCCGACATAGCCCGCATAGGCAAGAAACTGGGCATAGACTACACACAGACATGGAGCTGCTACAAAGGCGGCGAAATACACTGCGGCAAATGCGGAACCTGTGTAGAGCGCAAAGAAGCCCTCGCCGAAGCCGGAATTGAAGATTTGACACTTTATGAAAGCATTGACGGCACGCCGTCGGCCGTATCAGACAAGCACGATACAGAGGCGGTTAAATAGCTATAAAATTGTCATGCCACTGCATGAGAATGTCATTTTTTATTATTAATTTTGCGTGCAGAATAAGTTTCTAACAAATAAACACATATAGACAAATGAAAATCGAAGATTTCAATTTTGCCGGCAAAAAGGCAATTGTTCGAGTTGACTTCAACGTTCCATTGGACGAGAATGGAAATGTTACTGACGATACCCGCATACGCGGTGCTCTCCCCACATTGAAGAAAGTACTCGCAGACGGTGGCGCTCTCATCATGATGAGCCACATGGGCAAGCCCAAAGGCAAGGTGAACATGAAGCTTTCATTGGGACAGATTGTCCCCAACGTGTCGAAAGCACTTGGCGTTGAGGTGAAGTTCGCAAAAGACTGCGGCAATGCCACCGAAGAAGCCGAGGCTCTGAAGGCCGGTGAGGCTCTCCTGCTCGAGAACCTGCGTTTCTATCCTGAAGAGGAAGGCAAGCCCGTGGGTGTAGAGAAAGGCACACCGGAATATGACGAGGCAAAGAAGGAAATGAAATCACGTCAGAAGGATTTCGCCAAGAAACTCGCTTCTTATGCCGACTGCTACGTTATGGACGCATTCGGAACAGCACACCGCAAACACGCATCTACGGCTGTCATCGACGAGTATTTCGACAAAGACCACAAGATGCTGGGCTATCTCATGGAGAAAGAGGTGAACGCTGTTGACGCCGTACTCGGCAACATCAAGCGTCCGTTCACCGCTATCATGGGCGGCTCTAAGGTTTCCACAAAGATAGGCATCATCGAGAACCTTCTCACCAAGGTTGACAACCTCATCCTTTGCGGCGGTATGACCTACACATTCGCAAAGGCTCTCGGCGGCGAAATAGGCAAGTCTATCTGCGAGGACGACAAGCTCGACGTGGCTCTCGACGTTATCAAGAAAGCAAAGGAGAACAATGTGAACCTCGTTCTCGGCACCGACTCTGTATGTGCAGACGACTTCAAGAACGACGCCAACACTCAGATTTGCCCGTCTAACGCCATTCCCGAAGGATGGGAAGGCATGGATGCAGGTCCTGAGACACGCAAAGCATTCGCCGAAGCAATCAAGGGTGCAAAGACAATTCTTTGGAACGGCCCTGCAGGCGTATTCGAGTTCGACAACTTCGCAGGCGGCTCAAAGGCTATTGCCGAGGCTATTGCCGAAGCAACAAAGGACGGCGCATTCTCGCTTATAGGCGGCGGCGACTCTGTTGCATGCATCAACAAGTTCGGACTTGCCGACCAGGTTTCCTACATCTCGACTGGCGGCGGCGCTCTTCTTGAGGCAATCGAAGGCAAAGTGCTGCCCGGTGTTGCTGCAATTGAGGCATAATAGAAAGACTTTTTTGAAACAACTATAAAAGAATCCGGGTGTATTTAAAATACATTCCGGATTTTTTATTACAACGAACAAACAACCATTACTATGAAATTCGCAGGAATCATCCCCGCAAGATACGCATCGACACGTTTCCCCGGAAAGCCTCTTGCACTGCTGGGGGGCGAATATGTGATAAAACGTGTGTATGATATTGTTGCAAAATGCCTTGACGAAGCATATGTAGCAACTGACGATGAGAGAATATACAATGCTGTATTGTCGTTCGGAGGCAAAGCCGTGATGACACGATCCGACCACAAGAGCGGAACAGACAGGATTGAAGAAGCAGCCGAAAAGCTCAATATCGACTGCGATGTAATTGTCAACATACAAGGTGACGAACCGTTCATCCACCCCACACAGATTGCCGCCGTATGCCGATGCTTCGATGACGAGAACACGCAGATAGCCACAATAGGCAAGCCCTTCACCGACATTGAAAGCGTGAACAATCCCAACTCGCCCAAGATAGTGGTAGACAACAATAGCTATGCAATGTATTTCTCACGCTCAGTAATACCTTTTGTGCGCGGAATTGAGCCCGAGAAATGGCTTGAAGAATATCCGTTTCTGAAACATCTCGGCATATATGCCTACCGTCGCGAGGTGCTGCATGCAATCACGCAACTGCCGCAATCGTCGCTCGAAAAGGCAGAAAGCCTCGAACAGCTGCGTTGGCTGCAGAACGGCTACAAGGTGAAAGTAGGAATTACCGACATAGAAACCATCGGCATAGATACGCCCGAAGACCTCGTCAAAGCCGAGAAAGTTTTAGCACAACGCGCGAACCGGAAGTAAGTCGGCACCTATTGTCAATGCGCTCTCCGACCAACCACACTATATTGGAGTTGGCATCAACGACTACCAATTGGCACCGTTTGTCGAAGAGCGTATATTTTCTGTCGGTAAGGAAGTCGCTCACCAGCTTTTGGTTTTTCATCCCGAACGGTACGAAACGGTCTCCATTGGTCACCGGCCGTATTGTCAACGGGAATTTAACCGACTGCATGTCAACACAAACGCAGTCTTTCCCGCAGTTCACGCAATATCCTTCACCGTACATTTCCGATGCAAACGAGAATTTAATATGCTCATTATATATGTAAGTTCCCAATTCAGGAACTTTCAATGCACGCATTGTATCGGTCTGCTTTTCTTCCACAACAATCCGTCCACGGTCAATCAATGCCTCGTGAGAACCTGATGTCCACACTTTCGCCGACACTCCCCTTAAAACGGCAGAGTATATCTCCTTGATAATAACCGAAGAAAATCCGTAGCCGTTGAGCAGGTGAAACAGAAGATATTCGGGCGAAGGTTGTTTCACAAGAAGGCTTATGTCGATTGTACGCCCGTCGGGCATCACCGTTTCCTTGGCTGCATCCAAAGAAGAATACACTATTTTCAAAGCTTCGGCAACATGTTGTGTGGTCTGGAATATAGAGTTAAGTGCATTCGGATTAATTTCCTTCAACAACGGCACGACCTTCAGTCTTATCTTGTTGCGCGTAACGTCGTCAACAAGATTTGTGCTGTCGGTGACATAAGGCTGGCCTTTGTTTTCAAGATATTCCAATATCTCGTCACGCCCAACACAAAGCATCGGACGCAAAATATAGCCGTTGCGAGCGACGATACCCTGCAATCCCCGAATGCCAGTTCCCCTCAACATGTTCATTATTGCGGTCTCTACGCTGTCGTCACGGTGGTGCGCCACGCATATTCCACACGCATTCATGTCGTTGCGAAGGTTTTCAAAATAAGCGTAACGCAAGTCTCTTGCGGCCATTTCGATGCTTATTTTGTGCAGTTTTGCATATTCGGTTGTATCGAAATGCACCTTGTGCAAAGTCACACCAAGCCTCGCGCACAAATCAACGCAGAACCGTTCGTCGCGGAAAGACTCCTCGCCGCGCAGCTTGAAATTGCAATGCACAGCCTCGACATTCACTCCCATGTCGAGCAACACGAGCAACAGCGAAACGCTGTCTGCCCCACCCGAGAGTCCAATGAGATAGGTTCCGTTCTCCGAAAACAATCCATGCCCGTCGGAAAAACGCCTTACTTTGTCAAGAAAGTCCTTCTTATTCGACATAAAGAACAAGTCCCTTGAGATATTCTCCTTCGGGATGATACATGTTAATCGGGTGATCTGCCGGCTGATGCAACTGGTGCAAGATTCTCACTTTGCGGTTGGCCTGCACGGCAGCAGTGAGCACTGCGTTTCTGAAATTGTCTTTTGTCACAATCTGTGAGCAACTGAATGTGAAGAGGATTCCGCCCGGTTTTATGCGTTGCAAGCCCTTTACGTTAAGGCGAGTATATCCTTTCAGCGCGTTGTGCAATGCCGCCCGATGCTTGGCAAATGCCGGCGGATCGAGAATTATGAGGTCGTAGGTCTGGTCGTTAGCGTCAAGAAACTTGAAAGCATCCTCGCAGAAAGCGGTATGTCGGTCATCTTCCGGGAAATTCAGCTGCACATTGCGGTTGGTAAGTTCAATGGCTTTTGCGCTACTGTCAACAGAATGCACGAGTTTGGCGTTTCCGCGCATGGCATACACCGAGAAACCGCCTGTATAGCAGAACATGTTCAGCACGCTGCGTCCCGCCGAATATTTCTCGAGAAGGTGGCGGTTCTCGCGCTGGTCAACAAAGAATCCGGTTTTTTGTCCCCTCAACCAGTCTACATGGAATTTAAGGCCGTTCTCCACAGTCACGTCACTGCCCATCTGTCCATACACGAATTCGTTTTCATGCTCCACGTCGGCCTTGAACGGAAGTGTGGTCTCGCTCTTGTAATATATGTTTTTTATGCGTCCTTCGGCAACCTTCACCAAAGCGTCGCATATTTCCTTGCGATACAAATGTATGCCCACGTTGTGTGCCTGCATAACGGCAGTGTCGCCGTAGCAATCCACCACGAGTCCGGGAATATTGTCGCCTTCACCGTGAACTAGTCTGAAAGTCGTTCCGTTAGGATTGTCAATCAGTCCGACAGCACGGCGCATCTCAAAGGCAGAACGCAGTTTTTCCTCCCAAAATCCGGCATTGATTTCAATGTCGTCAAACGACAGAACCCTTACGGCTATCGACCCGATTTGATACATTCCTACGGCTATGAATGCGCCATTGCATGTGAATACCCTTACAATGTCGCCCTCATCGATGCCTTCGTCCATGCGTGCTATCGCGCCGGAGAATATCCACGGATGAAAACGCTTCAAGCTTTCATCCTTACCTTTCTTTAAATATATGGATTTATACATATCGCTTGCTTTCTTATATAATCATGCTTTCGCCTCGATAGGCATAGGGTTCTCCACCTGTATGCACTCTTTCGGCTCTTCTTTTTTTATCACCAGCTGGTAGTCGCCGTCCTCGGCCAACCTTATTATCTCGTCATACAACATTATACATGCCCATGCATCGGTTGCCGCATACAGTTTCTGCTTGTCGGTCAATATGTCGGAATCCCAGTTGGTGAGGCGTTGCCGCTTGCTTATTTTCTGATGGAAGATGTTGGCATACAGCTTCTGCAAACTCATGTCTTCTATTCCTATCTTACCTATAATATTCTGTATGTCGATGAAATTGCCTGCTTCAAAGTCCTGTCTGCGGTGCAATGCAATCAAGTCGTCGTGCCACGAAAGCCCAATCATAGGAACATTCTTGTTGGTGAGAAGCCTCATCACCGACGGCGACATACCTATATAATTAAGTCTGAACAGGAAACAACGTTCATAAGACGACACCTGCAGCAGCGAAACCTTGTGTTGTTGGCCGCGCTTGAAAGCCGGACGTGTTTCGGTATCTACACCGAGAATTTGGCAAGACAACAGATAATCAACTGCTTTCTCGGCCTCGCTCTCATTGAGCACCACTGTTATTTTGCCAGGAAACGCGGCTACGGGCAATCCGCTTATCGCCCCTTTATCAAATTTATTGTATATAATTCTCTTCATTCGACGGTTGGAAAGATTTTGCAAAATTAGAAAAAAACTTATTAAAACTTGGGCATTTCCAAGTTTTTTCCACTATTTTTGCATATAAATAACCCTGTCAACGCATAAAGACAGCCTTATAAGCATTGCGCGCCGACAAGTTGCCACATTGCACACAACACCACCCCTGCCGACAAACGGGCAAGAAGAGCAGTGCGGCACGAGGCGTTTCAAATTGTTATTAGACAAAAACAAATGGCGAAGAAGAAGAAAGACACCAAAAGCAGAATTTCAAACGACACGAAGTTTTCAAACTTTTTGAAAAGCGAACGAACCGATTTTCTGCTTGGTTTGTTGATAGTTTTAATAGCAGTTGTCGCTATTATCTCCATGATTTCATTTTTAATCACGGGCGCATACGACCAAAGCCTTCTCGAAAAGATGCGTCCCAACGAATGGCTCAACAACGACAATCTGTTTAAAAACAGATGCAGAAGTGTCGGTGCCATAGTTTCCAATTTCCTCATAACCAAGAATTTCGGACTGCCATCGTTCCTTATTCCGTTTTTCCTTATAGTTGCAGGAGGCAAGATGATGCGCCTTTACAGCACCAATTTATGGAAATGGTTCTTCAGTCTTGCATTCTCCATGCTATGGCTTTCGGTGACTTTCGCCAAAGTGTTGCCTCCCGAAATCTTCCCGGAAAGCATCTACGCCCCCGGCGGACAACACGGCGAAATGGCCATGCGGTTCACCGAAAACATCATAGGCACACCCGGCCTCATAGCCCTGCTGTTCTTCACGGCGGTGGCCTTCATCACTTATCTGCGTGCCGAAACCATTATATGGATGCGCAAAGTGTTCAACCCCGTCGACACGATAAGCGGCAAGATAAAGCGTAACCCGGCCTCTTCGGAAACTGGACAGACCGCAACGACAGACAATAATCCGTCGGTAAAAGACGAAATGCCTTCTGCTGCGAAAGAAAGAGACACCGAAGCCGACGAACAACCGCAGTCAACCGTAATCGACTTGACAAAATTCGACGACACCGACAATACCGCCAAGCAACCCGGTAAAGAGAAGATGCCTTTGCCCACAACCCCCAAAAGCCCCGACAGCAATGCTGACGGAAGCGGCAAACTCACCATTGACACTGGCGTGGAAGGCGAAAAGGCAAGCGGGAAGTCGGTTGCTGGCGATGCTGACCTGTACGCCCCAATCAATCCGCGTGAACCGTTCACTAAATACGAATGCCCCACACTCGACCTGTTGAGCAAAGACGACAAGGACGGCAAGCCCTACATCGACATGGAAGAGATAAAGGCGCACAACGAGGAGATAATAAAGGTGCTGAAAAGTTTCGGCATTGAAATACGCGAGATAAAAGCCACCGTCGGCCCCACCATAACCCTGTATGAGATAACCCCGGCCGAAGGCATACGCATAACAAAAATCAGAAACCTCGAAGACGACATCGCCCTGCGCCTCTCGGCACTTGGAGTGCGCATCATTGCCCCCATTCCCGGCAAGGGAACAATAGGCATCGAGGTGCCTAACAAGAAGCGCCACAACGTGCCAATGGAGAGCATTCTCAATTCCAAGAGGTTCCAAGACACCAAGTTCGACCTGCCCATCGTGCTCGGAAAAACCATTACCAACGAGGTGTTCATGGCCGACCTCACCAAGATTCCGCACCTGCTAGTGGCCGGAGCCACTGGTCAGGGAAAATCAGTTGGACTGAATGTCATCATCACCTCGCTGCTCTACAAGAAGCATCCAAACGAACTTAAGCTCGTGCTCATCGACCCGAAGAAGGTGGAGTTCAGTGTCTACTCGCCCATTGCCGACCATTTCATGGCCCAGGTTGATGCCGACGACGAGGCCATTATAACCGACGTCACCAAGGTGGTGCGCACACTCAAGAGTCTGTGCACACTCATGGATCACCGCTACGACATGCTGAAACTTGCCGGAGCAAGAAACATAAAGGAATACAACGACAAGTTCATCCACCACAAGCTCAACCTCACCAAAGGCCACGAGTATATGCCTTACATCGTCGTGATAATCGACGAGTTTGGCGACCTTATTATGACCGCTGGAAAAGAAGTGGAAATGCCGATAGCGCGCATCGCGCAGTTGGCACGCGCCGTGGGCATACACATGATTATAGCAACGCAACGCCCCACCACATCAATCATCACCGGAAATATCAAGGCCAACTTCCCCGGACGCATTGCATTCAAGGTTAGCTCGATGATGGACTCGCGCATCATCCTCGACCGTCCCGGAGCCAACCAGCTCATAGGTCTTGGCGACATGCTCTACACCAACGGCAACGAGCCCACCCGCGTGCAGTGTGCATTCATAAGCACGCAGGAAATAGAGAGCATAAACCACTACATAGCCAACCAACCCGGCCCCGTGGAACCGCTGCAACTGCCCGAACCGAAGAGCGACGACGGCAGTGACGGCAACTACCAGGGCGGAGGCAACGGCGACCTCGGTGCGCTCGACCAACTTTTCGAGGAGGCTGCACGCCTTGTGGTCACAAGTCAGCAGGGCAGCACATCGATGCTTCAGCGCCGGTTTGAAATTGGCTACAACCGCGCTGGGCGTCTTATGGACCAACTCGAAAAGGCCGGCGTGGTTGGAGCAGCCCACGGCAGCAAGCCACGCGAGGTGCTCATAGCCGACGACACACAGCTGGCCGCCATTTTCACGGCACTCAAACAATGACAAACAATAACGGCAACGACAAAACAACTATACATTATGAAACGCACATTATACATACTGTCAATAGTGCTGACATTGTGCACACTGGCAGTGCAGGCACAGAACAGCGCACAGGCTTACAAGGCCATTGAAAAAACAGCAAAGACCATAGGCAGCACAGGAGGCTCAAGCGCATCGTTCACACTGTCGAGTGCCGAGACGGGAACAGTGAACGGCACGATAACCATAAAGGGCAACAAGTTTCATGCAACCACGCCGCAAGCCATTGTGTGGTATGACGGCCGCAGCCAATGGACGCTCGTAAAGAGAAACAACGAGGTGAACATAAGCCGCCCCACCCAAGCCCAGCAGCAGACGATGAACCCCTACACGTTCATCAACCTCTACAAGCAAGGCTACGAACTTAGCCTTACGACAAAAGGCTCAAACAATGTGGTGCATCTCGTGGCCAAGAACAATACGCAGAGCATACAGGAAATGTATGTCACCGCAAGCAAGAGCACGGGCATTCCGTCGGTGATAAAGATGAAACACCGCCAGAAATGGACTACCATCACGATAAGAAATTTCAGAACCGGCAACTACTCCAACAGCACATTCACCTTCAACGCCAAGGATTTCCCCACCGCCGAGGTAATCGACCTGCGGTGACAACCGCACAAAAGCAAATGTTATGAAGCCGAACGACACCTTAAAGCTCTATATGGCTCTGCGCCGCCACAGAAAACTGGCGGCACGGCGTGACGCGAACCGTGGGCAAAGCCAAGCCGCAAAAGTCATAATATGGTTTGCCGCGGCATTCATCTGCATCTATCTAATAGGCTTTGCCGTGTTGCTCGCAACCATTGCCAACGAGTCGAGCCACACCTCGTCGGTAGATTTGCTGTGCTGCATCTTGCCATTGGTGTCGGCCATCGATTTCGGGGCACGCTTTCTCATTCAGCAGACTCCGGCGCAGCTTGTGCGTCCCTACCTGCTGCTTCCTGTCCCGAAAAACACCTGCATCAACGGTTTCATAATATCGTCGATCACCGGCATGGGAAATTTCCTGTGGTTTTTCATGTTCATTCCCTACATCATCATGTCGGTGGTGTTCAGCTACGGCATCGTGACCTCGCTTTTGCTAATTGCATTCCTCACCGTCACGGTGATGATATTCAGCCAGTGGTATGCCATAATACGCGCACTCATCAACGACAAACTTTATTTCTGGGCAATCCCCACACTTGTCTATGCCGCATTCGTCATTCCGTTTTTCACCAACCGCGACGACCTTTACATAGACACTTTCTCTGCCATAGGCGAAGCCATAACCGACCATTCCATACTGCCCTTGGCATGCTCTTTACTTCTGCTTTGCGTGCTTGTCGCCGTCAACCGCAACATACAACGCCACTATGTCATGGCAGAACTGATGCACACCAAGAGCACAAAGGTGGTGCAGCTTGGCGAAATGAACTTTCTGAAGCGTTTCGGAACAACGGGAATGTTTCTAAAACTTGAATTGGCAACGTTGCTGCGCAACAAAAATCCGCGCAAGAGTTTTCTCTACTCCATAGCCATTGTAGTGGCATTCAGCATCATCATAACATTCACCAGCACCTACGACACCCGCTACATGACCCATTTCTGGGCTTTATACAATTTCATAGTAATGGGATCTACCTTGCTTACAAAGCTTATGGGAAACGAGGGCAACTACATCGACGGGCTCATAGTGAGGCGCGACATGATGCGCAACCTGCTTCATGCAAAATACATTTTCTACTCCGTCATGCTCCTCTTGCCTTTTGTGCTCATGCTGCCCATGGTGTTTGTAGGCAAATGGTCGCTGTTGATGCTCGTTTCGTTCGGCATCTTCACCGCAGGATTCCAGTATTTCGTTCTGTTCCAACTGGCAGTGTTCAACAAGCAAACCTATCCGCTCAACGAACGTTTCAACGGCAAGGCAACCTCCGACAACATGTATTGGCAAATGCTAATACAGTTTGCGCTATTCATTATTCCCATCACGCTGCTGCAAGTTCTCCAGGCACTTTTCAGCGAAACAATATCCTACATCATCATGCTGGCCATAGGCATTGTTTTCATAGCCACCTCGAATATATGGATTGGCAACATATACCGACGGTTTATGAACCGCCGATATGAAAACATGGAGTCGTTCCGCGCCACACGATAAACACCCGGCAAAGCCGCACAATAGTGTTTGCCGCCGCAACAGAACATACAGTTTCTGCCGTGCAGCAAATGGTGCACGCGTGTGCGGCACTTGCCCTACACGCGTGCGGCGCATGAAGCACGCGACCACTACACGGTGTGCGGCCTGCAAAACGGTGCTGTGCCCTACCCTACCGAGATGAGTTCGATGTCGAACACAAGCGTTGATCCGCCGGGAATTCCGGGTTGCGAGAATTTGCCATAGCCCATTTCGGCAGGGATATACACCTCCCATCTGTCGCCCACGCGCATTTTCTGCAAGGCCACTATCCACCCGTCTATGAGTTCGTTTAGCCTCATCGCAAGCGGACAACCGCCACGACTACTGTCAAATTTCTTTCCGTTTATTGTCCACCCGGTGTAATGCACCGTGACGATGCTGCGCGGCGAAGGACTTTTTCCGCCCTCGGCGCCGGCCGACAACACTTTGTAGAACACGCCACGGGCAAGAGGCATCACTCCCGGCTCTTGCGCTTTGGCCTCAATCCATTCACGGTTTTTGCGCACATATTCCTGTTTTGCCATATCATGTAGTTTTTTGAAAGTCCAAAATTACTAAAAATCGGATGCCGGAACGCACATCTGTCAAAAAGATTTCAAAACATTGTCCACATTCTGCCAAAAACAAAGTAACTTTGTGGCATAGCCTTTGCCCATGCAGAACATGGCACGGCGACTGACGAAAATGATGAAACGCTGATGAAAAGAACTATTTGCCTTATTGCGATGCTTTTCTGCCTCACTCTCGGCACAATGGCACAATTCGACTATATACGCCCCGTGAAAGACTCCATTCCCGGCGGCTACGATTTCTGGGTGTACACCCCGACCGACTATTACTACTCGTTTGAGAATACTCCCGTGATAATATTCCTGCACGGTGCAAGCCTCTGCGGACACGACATCAATCGTGTGCGCCGCTACGGTCCGCTCGATGCCATAGTGCGCGGAAGGCAGATTGATGCTCTCGTGGTGGTGCCGCAGAACACCGGGGGAGCGTGGAATCCGCACAAGATAAACGACGTGCTTGAATGGACAAAGCGCAACTACGCGCTCGACTCCACACGCGTTTATGTCGTGGGAATGAGCCTCGGAGGCTACGGCACGCTCGATTTCGCGGGCACTTACCCCGACAAGGTGGCGGCGGCAATGGCTCTGTGCGGCGGATGCTCGCTGAAAGACAAGAGCGGGCTTGGGCAGTTGCCGCTGTGGATAATACACGGCACAGCCGACAAGGCGGTGCCCGTGAAGCAATCGCAGGTGGTGGTTGACGAACTGAAACGTGATGGCAACGACAGCCGGCTGCGCTACGACTGGCTGAAAGGTGCGTCGCACGGAGCACTGGCACGCATACTCTATATGAAGAAAACCTACGAATGGCTTTTCTCGCACTCGCTCACCGACAAGGATCGCCCCGTGCAACGCGACATAACGATTGACAACAGCGACATGACACGGGCCTACAACGACATGAAAAAGGGGTTACCAAGCCCTGAAATAATCTACGACAAGACTATAAAAGAAGACGAGGACGAATGAGTGAACGTCACATTAATTATAAGACCGCTAACCTAAGACAACCTTTTATGACCAACCACGAGAAAACGACATCAAGCAAGCCTAACAACGACTATGCTGCAAATGCCCTGTGCATGGCATTGCTGATGTGCGTGCCGGCAACTGGCATGCAAGCGGCAGGCACTACGGGCAACGCCTCACATGCCAGTGCCCTGCCCAACGACACCACAACGCTTAGCAGGCAACACTTAGCAGGCAACGCCAAAACCGGCATCGACAACAACGAGAAAGGAATGGTGAACAACGCCCTCGACGTGATTAACGGCAAGACGGCGGGCGTGAGCGTAACGTCGAACGGCCTCGACCGAATGGCCATGCTCAACAGCGTGCGCGTGCGCGGCACCACATCAATAACCGGAGGCAACGACCCTCTGGTGGTTATCGACGGCATAACGTCGGACATATCGACCCTCGCCACAATCTATCCGGCCGACATAGAGAGCTTCAACGTGCTGAAAAACGCATCGGAGACATCGCAATACGGTTCGCGCGGAGCATCGGGCGTGATTGTGGTGACAACGAAGAAAGGCACGGGCAACGGTTTCAAAATTTCATACGAGGGAAACATAGGTTTCGAGTCGGTTTACAAACGCCTCAAAATGCTCAGTGCCAGCGACTATGCCGCCACCGCAAAACGGCTCGGTGTGTACTACAACGACGGCGGCTACGACAACGATTTCTACAAGGTGATAACGCGCACCGGACTTGTACACAACCACCATCTGGCTTTCAGCGGCGGCAACGAGACCTCAAACTACCGCGCGTCGTTCGGCTACATCGACCACAACACCATAATAAAGACCAAGGGCTACGACAACCTCGTGGCCAAACTCGACGCGAGGCAGCAGGCTTTCGGCGGACGGCTGAAAGGCGAGTTCGGAGTGTTCGGTTCTTCATTCAAGAACGACGACATCTTCGACACGCAAATGCTGTTCTATTCTGCCGCCTGCCAAAACCCCACCTTCCCCGCCGCACGCGACGCTTCGGGCAACTGGACAAAGAACCAGACTGCCTACCGCATAAACCCGCCGGGAGCCATACTGCAGGAACGCAACGACCAGAAAGACCTTAACTTCAACACCCACCTGCAACTGTCCTACGAGCTTATGCCGTGGCTTACGCTCTCGGCATTCGGTTCTTACTCCTATTCGTCAACCGAAACGTCGCAGTTCTGCCCCACATGGGTGTGGGCACAGGGCAATGTCTACCGCAGCGAATACAAGAAACAGGAATGGCTCGGCAACATAACACTCGGCTACAAGCGCACATGGAAGGCGCACTCAGTGTCGGCCGACATTAGCGGAGAATACCAAAAGTGGGAAAGCTCGGCTTTCGGCATACACGCCAAAGGCATAGCCAACAACCTGTTTGGCTACTACAACATTGGGGCAACGGCATCGCGACCGTTCGGCGGTTCGGCAAGCAGCTACGAAGACCGGGCTCTTGCATCGGCAATGGCTACGGCATCCTACACTTTCATGCAACGCTACACGGCGGCAGCCACCCTGCGTGCCGACGGATCATCAATGGTGGGCGACAACAACCGTTGGGGATTTTTCCCGTCGGTGTCGCTTTCATGGGACGTGATGCGCGAGAAATTCATGCGTGGCCAGTCGTTTGTAAACACACTGAAAGTGCGCACCGGCTACGGACGGTCGGGCAACCTGGGCGGCATTGCGGCCTACACGTCGATGAACAACGTGCAGCAAACCGGCATAGTGCCGGTGGGAAACACGCCCACCGTGACGCTCGGCATGATACGCAACAACAACCCCGACTTGAAATGGGAAACGAAATCGACATTCAACATTGCCGCCGACATAGGCATCTTGGGCAACAAGATAATGCTCACAGCCGAATATTACTACTCGAAAACCACCGACATGCTCTATTCCTACGACGTGCCTGTGCCGCCGTTTGCCTACGACAAACTGCTGGCCAACATCGGTTCGATGCAGAACAGCGGATTTGAAATCGGTCTGTCGGCAACGCCCATACAACGCCGCGATATGGAACTGAACATCAACATGAACGTGTCGTTCCAGCGCAACAAGCTGCTCTCGCTTAGCGGCTACTACAACGGCATGCACATGTCGGCTGCCGACGTGACGGCAATAGGCAGCCTCGACGGAGCCGGACAGAACGGAGGCGACAACAACCATGTGCTCTACCAGATAGTGGGACAACCTCTCGGAGTGTTCTATCTGCCGCACTGCAAGGGGCTGCGCGTTGACGAGGAGGGCACAAATAAATATGACATAGAAGACCTTAACAACGACGGGAAAATTGATTTCGGCGACGGCGGCGACAGAAGAATATGCGGTCAGGCCACGCCCAAGGCTCTGCTGGGTTCGAACATTAGCTTCCGCTACCGCGACGTGTACTTGTCGCTGCAGATGAACGGTGCTTTCGGGCACAAGATTTTCAACGGCACAGGACTGGCCTACACCAACATGTCGAGTTTTCCCGACTATAACGTGCTTGCCGACGCGCCAAAGAAGAACATCGTAGACCAGAACATTTCTGACTACTGGCTCGAACGCGGCGACTACCTCAACATCGAATATCTCACCATTGGCTACATGGTGCCCATAAAGACAAAGGCCATACGCGCTCTGCGAGTGTCGTGCAGCGTGAACAACCTTGCCACTATTACGGGCTACAGCGGCTTGACACCAATGATAAACAACAGCGTGGTGAACTCGACAATGGGCATCGACGACAAACGCAACTATCCCGTTTACCGCACCTACTCCATTGGAGTAAGCATACAATTCTAAACGCCAACCACTATGAAAAAAGCATACACTTTAACGGCAATAATCTCGGCGGCACTCGCTCTGACATCATGCCTCGGCGAAAATCCAAAAGACCAGATACCCGAAGACGAAATATATTCCAACGCCACAAGCCTTTACACCAACACTGTGGCTACGCTCTACAACTACATCGGAGCCAACCAGGAATGTGAAGGACTGCAAGGCACCTGCCGTGGCATATACGACTACAACACCATAACAACCGACGAGGCCCTGAACCCGATAAGGGGCGGCGACTGGTATGACGGCGGATTGTGGAAGAACATGTATGACCACACATGGACGCCAACCGACACCGACCTATACAACGTGTGGAAATATCTATACAAGGTAATTGTGCTTGCCAACAAGTCGATAGCCACGCTGAAAGCAAGCACCAAAATCATCAGCGAGAAGGACATTGAAACCTATACGGCAGAAGTGCGGGCCATACGCGCAATGTTCTACTATTATGCCATGGACATGTTCGGACGAATACCATTGACAACGTCTTCCGACAATAAGGTTGACGCCATTACGCAAAGCAACCGCAGCGACGTTTTCTGGTTTGCTGTGAACGAACTGCAGGAGGTTGCACCGCTTCTGCCTGACGGAAGAAGCAACATGCCAGGCACAAACTACGGAAGGGTGACAAAGCCGGTGGCTTATTTTCTGCTTGCGAAACTTGCCCTCAATGCCGAAATATACACCAACGACAACTGGACCAGCAGCGAACGCCCCGACGGCAAGGACATCTCATTCATCATCGACGGCAACAAGATGAACGCATGGCAGGCTTGCATAGCCTATTGCGACAAGATAGCGGCTTGCGGCTACAAACTTGAAACCGACTATACGGCCAATTTCGCCGTGCACAACGAGAACTCGCAGGAAAATATTTTCACCATTCCTCTCGACAAGATGCTTTACACCAACGAGTTCCACTACCTATTCCGCTCGCGTCACTATGCACATGGAGGTGCCTACGGAGGGTCGTCGGAAAACGGCACTTGCGCCACAATAGCCACGATGCAAGCCTACGGCTACGGCACTGACAATGCCGACAAACGGCTCGACATGAATTTCTATACCGGCAAAATAGAAGTAGACGGCAACCCGGTGATGCTTGACAACGGAGAGCAACTGGAATATATGCCTATGGAAGTGGAAGAAAACCTCACGGCAAGCAAATACAAGCAAACGGCCGGAGCGAGAATGAAAAAATATGAAGTTGACCGCACCGCTTACTCCGACGGGCGCATGCCCGACAACGACATAGTGCTGTTCCGCTATGCCGACGTGCTGCTAATGAAAGCCGAAGCACTCGTGCGCAACGGCAGCAACGGTGACGCACCGCTCAACGAAGTGCGCTCACGGGTGGGCATGCCGCATGTCAATGCGACACTCGACAACATTCTGCGCGAGCGTCTGCTCGAACTTGTGTGGGAAGGTTGGCGAAGACAAGACCTCATAAGGTTCGGCCAATACACCAAATCGTATGACATGCGCACGGCATTGCCCGACGAGCAGACTGGCTACACTACGGTTTTCCCGATTCCGCAGAAGTGCATCGACCTGAACGCAAGGCTCAAACAAAACCCTGGTTACGTCAGCCAATAAGCCGACAAGATAATCGTCACAAACAATTATCGCACGAAAAAGGGGATGTCAGATACTTATTCAGTCTGACATCCCCATTTATTTTTCTACCTTGTGGTATTCTGTTGCAAATCATTCTATTAGTCTATCCACTTCACGTAGCAGAAGTCCTCGCGGTGAGCAAGGTTCTCGTTCTTGGGATACATGCGCACGCAGCTCTTGAATGTGCCTGCCACATCGGGCTCGAAGGTAGCCTCGAAGGTGTAGTTGTTGCCTTCATGGCCCACCATCTTGAACTCGCGTTTGCTGAAGATGTGCTCCTCGCCGTTGGCATCGGTCTTTATCGAGATAAGCTCAAGACCAATTGCATCGGTCAAGCCCTGCTCGTCGATGACGTAGCGCAAGGTGTATTTCTTGCCGGTTTCAGCACCGTAAAGCACAGAGTCGTCCTTGCTCACTACATGAATGCTGTCCCAACGCTCGGCAACAGTTTCTTTCCACTGCGCAAGCTCCTTGGCCAACTGGTTGTCGTTAGCCGACAGACGCTTGAAACAAGCAGCTTCGGGAGTGTAGTACTTGTCGTAGTAATCGTCGAGCTGACGCTTCATTGTGTAGTGAGGAGCGATTGTAGCAATCGAATTCTTGATTGTCTTGATCCAACCCTCGCTATATCCCTGCTTGTTCTTATTGTAGTAAAGCGGGAGAATCTCGTTCTCAAGCAACGAGTAAATAGTGGCAGCGTCGAGCTGATCCTGGTAGCCCTGGTTCTGATAGGTGCGCTCCTGCGGAAGTGCCCAACCTGCGCCTTCACGGTAACCTTCAACCCACCATCCGTCGAGAACGGAAAGGTTTACTACACCGTTCATCTCTGCTTTCTCGCCAGATGTACCAGAAGCCTCGAGAGGACGTGTAGGTGTGTTCATCCAAATGTCAACGCCCGAAACGAGACGGCGTGCCAACTGCATATCATAATCCTCAAGGAAGATAATCTTACCGAGGAATTCAGGACGCTGGCTAATCTCGAAGATACGCTTGATGAGACCCTGTCCTGCGCCATCGGCCGGGTGAGCCTTACCTGAGAAGATGAACTTCACGGGACGCTCGGGGTTGTTTACGATCTTGGCAAGACGGTCAAGGTCGGTAAAGAGCAGGTGAGCGCGCTTGTAAGTAGCGAAACGGCGGCAGAAACCAATGTAAAGTGCATTGGGAGTTATGCTTTCGAGAAGAGTGACAACACGCGAGGGATCGCCCTGGTTTTTAAGCCATGTGGCGGTGAACTTCTCACGGATGTAGTCAACGAGCTTCTTCTTCAATGCCATACGGGTTTCCCATATTTCAGCATCGGGCACATTGTAGATTGCGTGCCAAAGGCTCTCGTTGCTCTGGTCGTTGATGTAGTTCTCGTCGAAATACTTGGCATAGAGTTTGCGCCATTCGGTTGCTGTCCATGTGGGGAAGTGAACACCGTTGGTAACGTAGCCTACATGGCTCTCCTCGGGATAATAACCTTTCCATATGGGAGCGAACATACGCTGGCTAACCCAACCGTGAAGTTTGCTGACACCATTCACTTCCTGGCAGGTATTGCATGCGAACACCGACATACAGAAGCGTTCTGAGTGGTCGTCGGGGTTCTGGCGGCCCATACCGATGAACTCATCCCATGAAATGCCGAGCATGTTGGGATAACCGCCCATATACTTTCCGAAGAGAGACTCGTCGAAATAGTCGTGGCCGGCGGGCACCGGAGTGTGTACAGTGTAAAGCGACGAAGCGCGAACCAGCTCGAGAGCCTGGTTGAAAGTGAGGCCGCTCTGTATGTAATCGATGAGACGCTGGAGGTTGCAGAGTGCTGCATGTCCCTCGTTGCAGTGGTAGATATCTTTCTTAATACCGAGTTTCTTCAGAGTGAGGATACCACCGATACCGAGCAATATTTCCTGCTTCAGACGGTTTTCGTTGTCTCCGCCATAGAGCGCATGGGTGATTGGCTTGTCGTATTCGGAGTTCATCTCGTTGTCGGTATCAAGCAGATAGAGCTTGATGCGGCCCACATTCATCTGCCATACATAGGCGTGCACCTGATAGTTCATGTAAGGCACGTCAACAACAACGGGCTGTCCGTTCTGGTCGAGCACGCGTTCAACGGGCAGAGAGTTGAAGTTCTGCGCGTCATATTGTGCTATCTGCTGACCATCCATCGACAAGGTCTGCTTGAAATAGCCGTAACGATAGAGGAAACCAACGGCACACATGTCTACATTTGAGTCGGAAGCCTCCTTCAGATAGTCGCCAGCAAGCATACCAAGACCGCCGGAATAAATCTTCACAACCTGGTTGATGCCGTATTCCATGCAGAAATAAGCCACAGACGGACGCTTGTCGTTGGGCTTGACATCCATGTACTGACGGAACTTCTTGTAGACATCCTTTACGCACTTCATTATGGCGCGGTCTTTAACTATTGCCTCTTTACGCTCATAGCTTAATCTGTCGAGCAACATCACGGGGTTGTGTCCAACCTCTTCATAGAGGTCTTTGTCGAGACTCTTCCACATATCGCGGGCCTCATAGTTCCAAGCCCACCACATGTTATGGGCCAACTCATCCAAACATTTCAGTTGTTCGGGCAGTGTCGACTTTATCGTAACTTCCTTCCATTGAGGGTTGTTAGAATAGTCTGCTTTGATTTTCATAATTTTATCGTTAATGTTTTGTTTTTATCTTGTACGTTCTTGCATTTTTCCCAAAGCGAAATCATAGGCATCGCAATAATACTTTATAAAATTGCTCCACAATGCTTTCTGCGAAAGCTTGCGTGCCTTGTTGCGTGCGGATGTTACCTGTTTTGCATCCAAAGATGCATATTCATAGACAGCATCCTTTATATTGTCAACCACCTCGTTGTAGTTGTCATCGGTGCGATGCACTACGAGCACTCCATCTTTAAGCGATGTGCTGCCTTTCTGCTCCTGGTTTGCCCACACACCAAATCCCGCAAGGTCGGTAGTAATGCATGGCACCTTGAAAGCCACGGCCTCCAACGGAGTGTATCCCCACGGTTCATAATAAGAAGGATACACACACAAGTCGTTGCCTAAGATTGCATCGAAATATGTAAGGTTCAGGATTCCATCGTCGCCAGTAAGATAGCAGGGTATAAAAATGAGCTTCACGTTGTCGCCCACAGAGTTGTTCATGTTAAGATAGCGCATCTGTCCAAGCACGCGGTCGTTGTCCATGTCGTTAAGCCAATGCGTTATCACTGGGCGTTCGAGCTGTGTATCATATTTTTCGCCTGCTCCGATGCGCTGCGCCAAGTCATGTCTCGGGCAGTTAACCCACCCGGGAACGGCCACGAAAGCAAGCACCTGACGTTTCAAACCGGTCATCTCATTAAGACGGTGCATTGACTCTACAAACACGTCAATGCCTTTGTTGCGGAATTCATAGCGTCCGCTTGTCGACACGATAAGCACATCATCGCCGTAATCGCATCCTGTCAAGGCATTGGCTATGCCTATCAAGCGTTTGCGAGCTTCCTTTCTTTTCTTTGTAAAATCGCGTCCCTGCGGAACAAAATCATCTTCAAAGCCGTTGGGCAACACCACATCTGCCGGTTTGTCGAGCAATTCCTGGCATTCGCGTGCCGTTATATCGCTCACCGTTGTGAAACAGTCCACGTTGGCGGCAGTTTCCCTTTCAATCGAGTGTTTGCTCTGCATATTGAGCTCCGCTGCCATCTGATTGCCGTTATATGCCGACAAATAGCCATACAAGGGTTTGTTGTTGCCAGAGATACTGCGACCTATACTTGTAGCGTGGGTAGTGAATATTGTAGCTATTTCGGGTTGGTGTTTGTGTATATACAACAATCCGAGTCCGGTCATCCATTCGTTTCCATGATAAACCACCTTGCTGTTTGGCTCAACCACATGTTTGTAGAGGCTTTCAACGACCAATGCTGCGGCATAAGAGAACATCGAAGCTTCGTCGTAATCGCCATAAGCGTGCAGGCTGTCCACCCCGAAATCGTTCCAAAGTGCGGCATATATTGCATCTTTTTGGGCATAATAGCGTGTGAAATCCACAAGAACTGCAATAGGATTTCCCGGTACATTCCATCTGCCCACCTTTATTGCAAGACCTTCAGAAACGGCTTTTTCACGCCATTCAGGCAGAACAGCGTCGTCTTCAACAAAATAAGGACATTCGTTTTTACCCCAACAATCAGGTCCAATAAAAATCAAACGGTCTCCCATTGCCTCTTTCAATGTCTTGGCTCTGGTTGACAATACGGCATAAATTCCGCCGACTTTATTGCATACTTCCCAACTTGATTCAAAAATATAGTCTGGAAATAATCTGTTCGTTACCATAAAGAAATTAAATAGCGGCTGCAAATATACGACATTAATTACAAAACTGCAAACACGTCAACGACTTTTTCAAAAATGGCCGCGTATTCTTGACTTAAATTCGCTACATTTGCAGCGTAAAAAGCTGAACACATGAGAAAACTGATAGTATTGTGCGCAATGTGCGCAACCATATTTACTGCATTTGCACAGAATGTCAAGGAGAATACATTCTGTGGATATTTATACAACGACGACTACAAGGTCTACCTGAAAATAGACTTCATCGACAACAATATCACCCTACCAGGACAAGAGGTTTTCGGCACCATGCCCGGATATTTGGGGGCATTGAGAGACTCGCGCAAATGGTTGATAACAAGTGCCGACATCATAGATGCCAAGACAGCAAACATCGCAATAACCAACGACTATGGCAGCGAAGACCTTGAAGCAACGCTTGAATGTGCCGAAGACGGAAGCTACCTGCTGCGGCAAACGTCAGGCAGCAGAATTAAAATAGTAGTAGATAGGAAATGGGTGAAGTTGCCCACCGAACTGACTTTCGTGCGCAGCGAACCGAAGAAAGACCTTTGGTAACTCACAAAACAAAGACAAAAGTCGCCATAAGATAGAGTTCTGCTGCAAAGATATAGACAACAAACAAAGGCGCACACAACGACACGCCATGCGACATGGCCCGGAACACGTCATATAAAGAATGGAAACGTCCGGCCAGCAATCCGAAAGTCGCCCCCATGATGCATGCACTACAGGCCACGACGGGAATCATTCCGGCCGAGAAGCTGCTTGTGAGCAAGGTGCCAGTTGCGCTTAACAACACCGCATGGGGGACGACAGTAAGCAGCAACATAACCGCCAACACAAACACGGCTTCGCCTGCCACCACATATAAAGCCATGCGTTCGCGATAGTCGCATTGTCTGAAAGCACGCAGCGAACGCACCATTCCACCTGATTTCACCACTCCATAGGCCACGCTACCCAGCAACAGCCACACCAAGACAGGCGATTCCAAATTTCTGACGAAGCTGCCGAATACCCAACGCAAGCCCTCGCCTCCGAACAAAGAACGGATATTGCTCTCGGGATTTGCTGCCGACACGAGCCAAGACAACATTACAACGACAAACTGGAGTGCTGCCAACACCAGCGTCACGACAGTAAATATTTTATTGTATTTCACCATATCAACAGCTGCTTTTCTTCGACTATGCGATGCATGACACACTAAACGAATTGCGCGAAACACGACGATAAAGACTGCACAAAGCCGTCTGCGCGTCATTCATCGTCGGGCACGAGGTTGTCAACATCCAATATTCTCAGTTCAAAAGCACGCACCACGAGCCTTGTCGCGTTTACGCCCAGACGCCCGTTGCCGTCGGGAAAGAGTTTCTGCACAAGTTCATTCTGCCGCTTTTCAAGACTTTTCACGCCGAAAGGCATTGCCCGCAGGTTTGAAATCTGCTCTTTGGTGTAGCCAAGAGCAAGGTGACGCAAGAAGCGTTCATCGTATTCGTCAATCTCATAACGTATCAATGCGTCCTGCCGCATTATCTGGTTGTTTATTCCACGCTTGAAACGTTCAACGATTCTTTCAAGTATCGGTTGGTTGAAAACCATGCGTTTGCCACTCATCACGCACATCACGTCGTTTCTTGTGAGCAGTTCGCCACTTTTCAATATTATGCCGTCGCATCCTGCATCGAGCACATCCACCCACAGTTTCTCGTTCAATATCTCGCCGGTAAAAATCAAGACTTTCACCTTTGGGTATTCGTTTTTCACGCAACGGCATATCTCCACTCCGACAGTCGTTGCGCCATCAAGTCCCAAGTCGAGCAACACCAAGTCGGGAACTTGCTGCTTTATAAGAGCCCAAAATTGGCTTTCGCTGGCCGCAGTTCCTATTATCTGTGCTTCGGGTATTTCATTCCGTATTATACCTTCCGTTCCCTTCAGCTCCAAGGGCACGTCTTCAACTATGACCACATTGAATTTTTCCATGCTAATCCTGCTATTTTTATGTTTATTGTCGTTGCACTTTCAGCGCTGGGCGATGCCGAAATTCCGCATCCCCGGGCGTGATAGCGTTCGCCTATATCCCTTACTATCTGCCTGCACACAAGGAACGCCACATTGCAGGTGGCCTCGGTAAACAGTTCGCGGCACTGTTTGCCGTCAAGATGCAGATGCGTCATCACTATTTCAAGCCTCACATAGCCCGGCTCCGAAGCCTTCACCTGCCATTGCGGACGCTTTCCGTCATTGGTCTTTTTCAACAGTCCATACAGACAAGCCATACTGTAATCGCCCGGAATGCCCTGGTTTTCAACAACGCGCATGGCTTGAATGCTCAGCACCGAGTAAATCACCCGGTAATAATTCACCAGTTCGCCTATTGCCTGCAAATTGTCGTCAGTGCCGTCAACCAGTTGCCTTATCCTTGTAGGATAATACATTGTTTCATGTTTCAACGTCGAGAGGCAGTTGTCTATTATCTTGTTGCTCACATACAGACTGTCGCTGTCGAGTTTAATTCTTTTCAGGTTGTCGCCTGCAATTCTCATGTCAGCCACATGCTTTTCGTGCCGTTCCTTTTCTTTGTTCAGCGAGTTTCTTATCTCCGACACCAGTTCTTGCAACTTAGCGAGATGTTCGTTGGCCACCATCGCGTTGTTGTCGGCCGTCCAAATTCTGTCCATGGCGGCAAGATTGATGTCACTTTCCGCATTGCCCGACAGAAGTACGTTGAGTTTTCTCACGTTGTCTACACATATATTATAATATATACGGTGGCGATAATACAATATATAATATATGGGGAATATCAGCATGAAGAAGAACAAGAGCAGAACCATGGCGACATTCTTGCTATTCTCCGATTTCTGCATCACGCTCACATAATCGGCAAGAGTGTTGTCGGCACTGCTGTCACGGAACAACTGGGTGTACACGTCGTTGTTATATCTGTACAGTTTCCACTTGTGCAAGGCAAGGGCTGCCACTGCAGTCTCGTTTCTCACGTCGAGTATTATGCCGTAGTCAACCTTCACACTGTCGCGAAACCACTCTATTTCGGCCGGACGCACGCCATTGGCGTCAAACGACACGAGCGCACGTCCTTTCCCGTGCAAAGTGCCGTAGTAATAAATGTTCATATATTTCAGACAACTGTCGGCATACTCTAGGGTCTTGCCATACTGTCCTTGTATATTGCAGAAATATGCACTGTCGGCAAACATGCCCGCCATAGTCTGCGAAGTATTGCCGGTGCCAGCCACGATGGCGGCTCCACGCGCACGCTGTGGCGTGGGTTTTGCCTGACAAACCCCAGCAGATAATGGCAGCAACGCCATTGCCACCACAGCAATAGTACGCATTATTCCTTTCGGCAAACGGAAAAAGAAGCGGCTGCCCACGCCTTCCTCGCTCTCGGCCGAAATCATACATTTCGAGAAGAATCCGCTCATCTTGCGGTATTTCTCTATTATACCCTTGCAGTTGAGAAGTCCAAATCCATGGTTGGCGGCAGTTTCACCCACACCGTTTCTCTCCTCCACGGCATTGTCAACAATGGCTTTATGATCGAAAACATGTTTCAGTTGCTGCTCCGGCATTCCCTCGCCATTGTCGGCAACCGATATTTCCACGCAATCGCCCATATCCTCGCAGCTCACCTTTATATTCCCGTTTTGCCGACTATGCTTGCGTGCATTGTCGGCCATTGTGTTCAGCATGAACAGCGTGAGAGTCTTGTCGGCCTTCACCACAAGGTCGGTAGGCACGATTTCCAGTTTGATATTCTTCAGCGTATAGAGCATCTTGCCTTGCTCCAAGGTGTCGAAAATGTCTTGCAGACAGAAGCTTTCAATGTGAAGCTGCAGCTCGCCCTGACGCATTTGTATCCATTTTGTCAAGGCGTTGTTGCAAGCCACAATCTTGTCGGTGAGCTCGGCGATGTATTCATAGCGTTCTTTTCTTATATTGTCATCGCCTGCGTGTTCTTCCAGCATGGCCACTTCGCGGGCTATGCGGCTCACAAGCGGTGTCACGCTATTCACAAGCGAAATCTTCGCGCGCTGTTCTATGTATTGCCATCGGTTACGCCTCAGTTCTTCTTCGGCCATACTTGTCTGTTCGGCGAGTTCTTCCTTTTCGTCGGCCTCAGCCTCAGCCAGCTTCTCCTGCGACTGTTTCCATTTCGCGAGGGGCTCTTTCAGTGCATCCACCGACATTGTGCGCATTCTGCGCCGCCTTATATAACCGAGCCAAAACAATATCGTTCCCACAAGTATTATCGTGGCCACGACAGCGGCAATCATAAGGTTTAGCGAACTGAGCGACTGGTCTAGCTGTTCGGCGCGTGCTTCAAGCATACGGTCCTGTCGCGTGTTTTCCTGTATGTCAAGATAAATGTTGCGGTTCATGTCGCTTCGCCGTTTGTCGTTAACAGCCGAGTAAACCAGCGACAACTGTTCGCGTATAGATGCCACAAGGTCGGGAGCAAGTTCCACAAGACGGTTCTTTCCCAAGGCAGTGTTAAGGCATACCAGAGCCGAACCGTAGTCGGATATTGCCCAATAGCACTCCGCCAAGGTACGGTAGGCACCTGCAACCTGATACACATCGCCGTATTTCCCGAAAAGAGCGAGGGCACGCTGTGCCAGATTTCCGGCAAGAAGGGTGTCGGGCATATTGTCCACGTTCAAATATTCCACCTCCTGCGGGTTGTTGTGCAGCAGTGTTCTGCGCTGTGCGGCATCTTGCAGATGCTCGCTCAATGCCTGAAGCGAGTTAGCTTCCCAGTAAGTATAGTGATATTGCCGCGACAACAGATAGCAGCGCATAAGATAGTCGAACTCGGTTTGGGCTATGCTTTCCTTCGTATCGCCCGATATTATGCCTCCGGCCCCTACATTATAATAATAGTTAAGCAGCTGTGCCGTGTCTTTCACTATCTCGCCGTTGGCATCTATTTCGGCAAGGGCTTCCGATGATTCCGCCGTCTGCCCCACATAATACAGATAGGCCGACACCGTTATATAATACTCGCTCTGTGCATAGACGAGCCGCCGTTGCTGTCGTGGAGTGAGTTCGGCATCGTTTTCCCTTATCCTGGCAAGACGCGACATCGCGCTCTGCATGAAATGGTAGAAGTTCTTGTTCTCCGACCGCCGTTGGCACAAGCGCATCATCTGAACGTCGGCCACCATGAGTTCTATCTGGTTGTTGGTAATCTCGCCCACCTCGCCAAGCCGTTTTTCTGCCTTGCCGTAGTCCATGCGCGCTATATCAACAAAAGCGAAATTGTTCAAGGCTTCGGCACGTCCGTCGTCATACCGTTCCGAGGCGCGGTAGGCACGGTCTGCATTAACCGCCACACTGTCAAGGTTGCGGTAGTGGCAGCTGTAAGCCATGTCGTTCCATCTGTCGGCCACCTCATGCTCTTTTGGCACACCGCAGGCAGCCGTTACGCACAAAACCGTTACGGCAATCAGCATCAGATGCAAGAACTTTATTTTACATTTCATGTAGCTAACGCGGTTACAAATATCAATGGCGAGCCTGTTTCAGCCTACCAATATTTTTGCAGAGACAGTGCAAACGAGCGCAATGAAAGCTTGCTTTCAAATTGCCGAGTGCAACCTATCTTCTTACAAAAATACAATAAAAATACGGAAACCAACAATTATTGTTGCAATAATAGTTTTCATCGGCTACACGCCCACTGCAAAGAGCAAATTTTTCAGGCCGCACAAAATAATTTTGCAAAACATGCTTGCTTTTCAAAATAAAATCACTACCTTTGCACTCGCTTTCAAGAAGCATGGCTCCGTAGCTCAACTGAATAGAGCATCTGACTACGGATCAGAAGGTTCCG
>CAVKCP010000014.1:0-34872 GCA_963654815.1 Lachnospiraceae bacterium
TGTTTTTGTCTCTCTCATCGGTCACATAGCCCGCTATGCTCCCTCTTCAAGAGACCAAAACATCTCAAAAATATAAGCCGCAAATCATATCAACTTATTTTTTTACCGTCACTTAGTATTGCCGGGAAACGCGGATTTTGCATTATTTAGGCAACCGCGTTTTCCGGCAACCGCGTTTTTTAGTAACTTTGCCGACGCGAAAAATTAAAAAGGAAAAAGATGAAAAATCGTATTTTCAAAACGCTTGCTGTGGCCGCCGCAGTGCTTCTCACAGTTGTCACGACAAGCGGCAAGCCCGCCAAGAAGGCCATTACAAAGAAGGGCAACACGGTGATTGTAAACACAACCCATGTGGTGAAGGGCGTGAGAGGCTATGCCAGTGCCACACCATTGAAGATATATCTCACCAACGGCAAGATAACAAAAGTGGAGGCTCTGCCCAACCAAGAGACACCAAGCGTGTTTGACCGCGCCGAAAAAATATTGCAGAAATATGTGGGCAAGAGCGTGGACGAGGCTCAGAAAATGCAGGTTGATGCAGTGAGCGGTGCCACTTACTCGTCGAATGCCCTCGTGAAGACAATGCGCGGCGGACTGAAATATTACAGTGACAACAAATAGCACCAAGGCGGTGCAGCCGCACTGCCGCTGCTCGTGTATGTTTCCCGGGAATTCATGCGGTGCAATTGCACGCCCGGGAAACATGTGCCGGCATAATGGCCTTGGCCTCTTCATAGGGGCAAAATAGGGCATTTTTTGTTTTGCAAATTCACCCTTTTACACTATCTTTGCATAATATTGTATGCGGTCGGGCAGACAAAGCTTGCTTTGTTGATGCCGGCTGCGTTCGATATTTGCATAATACACTGATGAACAAAGATAAGTTAGGACTTCTGTCAACCATAAAATATCCCGACGACTTGCGCAAGCTCGGCGTGGAGCAACTGCCCGAAGTGTGTGACGAACTGCGCCGCGACATCGTGGATGAACTGTCGGTGAACCCAGGACACCTCGCCTCGTCGCTCGGAGTGGTGGAACTTACGGTGGCTCTGCACTACGTTTTCAACACACCTTACGACCGCATCGTGTGGGATGTGGGGCACCAGGCTTACGGACACAAGATACTCACGGGGCGCGGCGATAATTTCTGCACCAACCGCAAACTGCATGGTGTGCGCCCGTTCCCCAGTCCTCAGGAAAGCGAATACGACACATTCACCTGCGGACATGCCTCCAACTCCATTTCGGCAGCACTTGGCATGGCCGTGGCTGCACGCAAAACGGGACACGACGACCGCCATGTGGTGGCCGTAATAGGCGACGGGGCAATGAGCGGAGGGCTTGCATTCGAAGGCATCAACAACGTGTCGTCGTCGCCCAACGACCTGCTCATCATCCTCAACGACAACGACATGAGCATCGACCGTGCCGTGGGCGGCATGGAGAAATATCTGCTCAACCTCGACACCAATGCCACTTACAACCGCCTGCGCTTCAAGGCTTCGCAGTGGCTGCACTCAAAAGGCTATCTCAACGAGGATAGGCGCAAGGGCATCATACGCTTGAACAATGCGCTAAAATCGGTAATAAGCCACCAGCAGAACATATTCGAGGGCATGAACATACGCTATTTCGGTCCGTTCGACGGCAACGACGTGAAGGAAATGGTGCGCATTCTGCGCCAACTCAAAGACATGCGCGGACCGAAACTGCTGCATCTGCACACCGTGAAAGGCAAGGGATACAAGCCTGCCGAGAACGAGGCTACCATTTGGCATGCACCTGGAAAGTTCGACCCGGAGACCGGCGAGCGCGTGAAATGCGACACCACCGGTATGCCGCCTAAATATCAAGATGTGTTCGGCAACACTCTGCTCGAACTCGCACAGGCCAACAATCGCATCGTGGGCGTTACTCCCGCCATGCCCACGGGATGCTCGATGAACATCATGATGAAGGCCATGCCCGACCGGGTGTTTGATGTCGGCATTGCCGAGGGGCATGCAGCGACGTTCGCTTGCGGCATGGCCAAAGACGGACTCGTGCCGTTCTGCAACATATACAGCGCATTTGCGCAGCGCGCCTACGACAACATCATTCACGATGCTGCCATTCTCAACCTACCAGTGGTGTTCTGCTTCGACCGCGCCGGACTTGTGGGCGAAGACGGCCCTACGCACCATGGCGTGTTCGACATAGCTTCGCTGCGCCCGGTGCCCAACCTCACGCTCGCTTCGCCTATGGACGAATGCGAACTGCGCAGGCTTATGTACACGGCACAACTGCCCGGAAAGGGCACGTTTGTGATACGCTATCCGCGCGGAAGGGGAGTGCGCACCGACTGGCACTGCGCCTTGGAGGAAGTGGAAATAGGTAAGGGACGCATGGTTTCTGACGGCCGCGACATCGCAATTCTGAGCTACGGGCCGGTGGGAAACGATGTGCAGAAAGCCATAACCGAACTGCGCGACGAGGGCTTCGGGGCGAGCGTGGCTCACTACGACCTGCGTTTCGCAAAGCCGCTCGACACCCAATTGCTTGAAGAGGTGGCTTCGCGGTTCGGCTGCGTAATAACAATCGAAGACGGAATGCGCGCCGGTGGAGTGGGGAGTGCCGTGCTCGAATGGATGAACGACAACCATTGCGCCACCGAAATAGTGAGAATGGGACTGCCCGACCGCTTTATTGAGCACGGAACGGTGGACGAACTGCGTCGCATTGCGGGCATCGACACCGAGTCGATAAAACACACAATAAAAGAATGTGCGGCCCGTGGCCTACAATATAAACAACCATGAAGATAGTGATTGCAGGCGCATACGCCATTGGAACACACCTCGCACGGCTGCTTGCACGCGACCATGAGGACATAACCGTAATCGATACCGACGAAGAAAGACTTGCCGGCATAGGCACAGATTTCGACCTTCTCACCATGGAGGCATCGCCCACAAGCGTGAAATGCCTTAAAAACGCAGGCGTGGAACATGCCGATTTGTTCATAGCAGTAACTCCCGACGAGAACCAGAACATGACAGCATGTGTGCTGGCAAAGGCTCTCGGCGCAAAGAAAACGGTGTCGAAGATTGACAATGCCGAATATATAGAACCCGAATTGCGCGACTTTTTCGCCAACCTCGGCATAAGTTCGATAATCTATCCCGAGATGCTCGCGGCCAAAGACATAAACAACGGACTGAAAATGTCGTGGGTGAGGCAACGTTGGGATGTGCACGATGGCGCGCTCGTGATGCTTGCCATAAAGCTTAGGGAGACATGCGAGATACTCAACCAGCCGTTGCGCCAGCTCTGCGGACCCGATGACCCATACCATATCGTGGCCATAAAACGCGGCAGTGACACCATAATCCCGGGCGGAAACGACCAGCTCATGCTCTACGACATGGCTTACTTCATGACCACACGGCAGTTCATTCCCTATGTAAGGAAGATAGTTGGCAAGGAACACTACGTCGATGTGAAGAACGTTATGATTATGGGCGGCGGGGCAACTGCCGTGCGCACAGTGAAGACAATGCCGGGATATATGGGCGTGAAGATTATAGAAAGCGACGAACAACGTTGCGAACGCCTTAACACTTTGCTCGAAGACAAAGACGCTCTCGTGATAAACGGCGACGGACGCGACACTGCTTTGCTCGTGGAGGAGGGCATAAAGAACACCCAGGCGTTTGTCGCGCTCACCGGAAACGCCGAAACCAACATACTGGCATGCCTTACTGCCAAGCGCATGGGCGTGAGAAAGACAGTGGCAATGGTTGAGAACATTGACTATGTGAGCATGGCCGAGAGTCTTGACATAGGCACTATAATCAACAAGAAATCTATCGCCGCGAGCCATATCTACCAGATGATGCTCGATGCAAACGTGCATAATGTGCGGTTTTTGATGACTGCCAACGCCGATGTGGCCGAATTCATTCCCACCGAAGGCTCGAAGATAACGCGACGGCAGGTTAAGGAGCTCGGACTGCCGCAGGGAATGACCATCGGAGGGCTCGTGCGCGAAGGCAAGGGAATGCTCGTTTCGGGTAATACGCAGATAAAGGCGGGCGACTCGGTCATGGTGTTCTGTCACGGACTGAATATGAAGAAGGTTGAGAAGATGTTTCTATGATAAACCTGAAACTCATATATAAAATCATAGGTTCGCTGCTCTTCATAGAGGCCGCGCTCATGGTTGTGTGCCTTGTAATGGCCGTTGCCTACCATGAAGATGACACTCTCGCCTTCGGATGCGCCGTTGCCGTCACCGCAATGTGCGGTTTTCTTATGCGGTTTATGGGGCGCGGCTGTGACAACACGCTCTCGCGCCGCGATGCCTACCTTGTGGTTACGCTCTCATGGGTGGTGTTTTCGCTGCTCGGCACGCTGCCGTTTGTGGTCAGCGGCTACCTTACGTCGTTCACCGATGCCTTCTTCGAAACCATGTCGGGCTTTACCACCACCGGGGCGAGCGTCATTGACGATGTGGAATCGCTGCCGCACGGGCTGCTTTTCTGGCGTTCGCTCATGCAGTGGATAGGCGGATTGGGCATCGTGTTCTTCACCATTGCGCTGCTACCGTCGCTTGTGGGCGGTTCGGTAAAGGTGTTTGCGGCCGAGGCAACAGGCCCGATAAAGACAAAACTTCACCCTCGCCTGAGCACAAACGCCAAGTGGTTGTGGGTGGTTTATCTCGTGATAACGGCACTTTGCATAGTTGCTTTGTGGCTTGCGGGCATGAATGTGTTCGACAGTGTAAACTATAGCATGACCACGGCAGCCACTGGTGGCTTCGCAACGGTAAACTCCAGCATCGGACTTAGTCCTTCGATACAGTATATACTCACGTTCTTCGCCTTCGTATCGGGCGTTAATTTCACTCTGCTCTACGTCTCCGTGTCGCGCTTCAAGTTCCGCGCTTTGTTCGGAAGCGCCGAGTTCAAGTTCTATTTCTTTCTTGTCGCAGCCGGGACGATATTCCTTATGGTGGAGCTTATGGCCCGTAATGGTTACGGACTGGAACGTGCTTTCCGCTGCGGAGTGTTTCATGTGGTGTCGTTCATAACCACTACCGGCCTCGTTTGCGACGATGCAGGACAATGGCCGCACGTTACTTGGGTGGTGTTGGCGGTGTGTATGTTCTTCGGAGCGTGCTCGGGTTCAACGAGTGGAGGTTTCAAGTGCGTGCGTGGCGTAATGCTTTTGAAGACGATGAAGAATGAGTTCCGCCAGATACTGCACCCAAATGCGGTGCTGCCTTTGAAGATTGACGGAGTGAATGTGCCGTCGTCTAAACGCGTGACTCTTCTCGCTTTTCTCACGGTCTACCTCATGTTGAGCCTCATTTGCTCGTTCTCGATGATAGCGATGGGCATCGACAACACCAATGCCATAACTATAACGTTGAGCAGTCTGGGCAATGTGGGGCCGACACTCGGACTTGAAATTGGTCCCACGATGTCGTGGAGCATACTTCCCGATGCCGCGAAATGGATATGTTCGGTGCTTATGCTCATCGGACGTTTGGAGATTTTCACCGTGCTTGTAATCTTCACCCCGCAGTTTTGGGAGGAGAATTGACAACGCATCAAGGCTGCGGTGCAATGCTATAAGGCATCAACGGCGTGTAGATGTGCCGTTGTTGCATGCCGGAAATGACAAGATACATTACCAACAAAAATATAGATTATGAAACCATTAAAATTCAACGCACTATTGAAGTCGACCATTTGGGGCGGCGGCAAAATCATTCCGTTCAAGAATCTCGACGTGAAGCAGGACAATGTGGGCGAAAGCTGGGAAATATCAGGCGTTCCCGGCAACGAAACCGTGGTGAGTGACGGCGAGTATGAGGGCAAGAAACTCAACGAACTGGTGGCCGAACTGAAAGGAAAACTCGTGGGTGAGGACAACTACAAGCGTTTCGGCGACGAGTTTCCGCTGCTCATAAAGTTCATCGACGCACGTCAGGATCTCTCCATCCAGGTGCATCCCACCGACGAAATAGCTCACCGTCAGGGCAAGGAACGCGGCAAAACCGAGATGTGGTATCTCATGGATTCAGACAAGGATGCCACTCTTTTGTGCGGACTCAAGAAGGAAATCACTCCTGAAGAGTATGCCGAAATGGTGGAAAACGACACTATCTGCGATGCCATAGCACGCTACAACGTGAAAGAGGGCGACTGCTTCTTCCTTCCGGCAGGCCGCATCCACGCCATTGGCACGGGTTGTTTCCTCGCAGAAATACAGCAGACAAGCGACGTGACCTACCGTATATACGATTTCAAGCGTAAGGACAAGGACGGCAACTACCGCCAGCTCCACACCAAAGAGGCTGCCGAAAGCATCAACTATACGGTTGAAAACGACTACCGCACCGACTACATTCCGGCCAAGAACCGTGGCGTGTCGCTCGTGCAGTGCCCTTATTTCAACACTGCCGTGTATGACCTTGACGAGCCAATGACGCTTGATTACTCCGAACTCGACAGCTTTGTCATCCTCATCGGACTTAAAGGCGAGGCAACACTCACCGACAACGAGGGCAACACCACAACGTTGCACGCCGGCGAGAGCTTGCTCGTTCCGGCAACAACAGGCACTCTGAAGGTTGAAGGAACGCTCAAGTTCCTCGAAACCTATGTATAAAACGGTGCTGCAATAGCGCATAAATAAACAACAAAAAGGACTCCAATGTGGCCGAAAACCTATTGGAGTCCTTTTCGTTTTTTTATGTGTCTGCGTTGTTTTCAGTCTTGGTAGTAGATGCGTTTCACGCGGTTGCTGATGCCGGTGAGCACCTCATAGGGAATGGTGTCGAGCGTGTCCGACAAGACAGTAACCGGAAGTTGCTCGCCGAATATCTCCACTCTGTCGCCCTCTTTGCAGTCGATTCCCGTGACATCAATCATTGCCACGTCCATGCAGATGTTGCCAACATAGTCGGCTTTCTGCCCATTCACGAGGCAATAGCAATGCCGGTTGCCGAGATGCCGGTTGAGTCCGTCAGCATATCCGATAGGAATTGCCGCGATAACCGAGTCGTGTTCTATCGTTCCCTTGCGACTGTAGCCCACGGTTTCGCCTGCTTTCACTTCGCGCATTTGCAGTATTGTGGTCATCAGCGTGCTCACGTTGTTTATCATTGAGTTGTCGCGCGGGTCGTAACCATAAAGTCCCAGCCCCAGACGGCACATGTCGAGCTGTCGTTCGGGGAAGTGTTCTATGCCTGCGGAATTGTCGATGTGACGCAGAATCTTGTGCGGGAAAGCGGCGCAAAGCTTGCTGCTCGCACTGTCGAAGAGCTTGAACTGATGCTCGGAGAAGCCGTCGAAGTTGTCGGAGTCGCTTCCCACGAAATGCGAGAACACCGATCGCGGGATGATTGCCGACTGTTGGTGCAGGCGCGATATGAGTTCGTCGATGTCGTGTTCGGGGTCGAAACCGAGCCGGTGCATGCCAGTGTCGAGTTTAATGTGCACCGGGAAATTGCTTATGCCTTCCTTCTGTGCTTCGCGCACAAGTGCATCGAGCAGTCTAAAGGAGTAGACTTCGGGTTCCAGTTCATAGTCGAACATGGTCTTGAACGCCGTCATTTCGGGGTTCATAATCATTATGTTCGACGTTATTCCGTTCTTTCTCAGTGTCACGCCTTCGTCGGCTACGGCCACAGCGAGATAGTCAACGCGGTGGTCTTGCAGTGTCTTTGCAATCTCAACGCTGCCCGCCCCGTAGGCATCGGCCTTTATCATGCACACCAGTTTGGTCTCCGGGCGCATGAAAGAACGGTAGTGGTTGAGGTTTTTAACCACGTTTGAGAGGTTCACTTCGAGTATTGTTTCGTGCACTTTCTGCACCAGCAGTTCGGTGATGTTGTCGAAACCGAAGCGCCGCGCACCCTTTATGAGAATCACTTCATCGTGCAGCGACTTGAAAACCTCGCTGTGTATGAACGACGTAACGTCGTGGAAGAAGAACTTTTCAGGCAGTCGTATAAGGTCGGCGTGTGCCATTATCTGCGGCCCAATGCCTATGATTTTCTGCACACCGCGTTGCAGTGCGAGGCTTGACACCTCGTTGTAGAGCGTGTCGAGAGGTTCGCCCGTCTGGTAGATGTCGCTTAATATGAGCGTGCGTTTGCGTCCCTTGTGGTCGGGACGTCGGTTCATGAAGTCGAGGGCTATGTCGAGTGAGTTGATGTCGGAGTTGTAGGAGTCGTTGATGAGAGTGCATCCGTGCTGTCCTTCTTTCACTTCAAGGCGCATGGCCACCTGCTCGAGCGAGTCCATTCGGCTTGCAAGCAGTTCGCGTTTAAGTCCGAGGTGCAGAGCCACCACGGCTGTTGTGGCCGAGTTGCGCACCGAGGCATCGTCGATGAAAGGTATTCTGTAAGTTCCTTTCACGCCGTTGTAGACGTAGTATATGGTTGAGCACAGCCCGTCTTTTTCCACGTTTTCGATGAAGAAAGGCACTGTGTTGTCTTTCATCGACCAGCAGAGCTTCTCCCCCCGATAGTCTGATGCCGACACAACGCGCTCCACTACGTCGTCGTCTTTGCAGTAGACAATGGTCTTGGCATCGTGGAACAGTATCACTTTCTCGCGGCATTTCTCCTCGAGCGAACTGAAATTCTTTTGGTGAGCATCGCCCACGAATGTCAGAACTGCGGTTGTGGGCTGTATGATGTCGCGCAGTGCGAGCATCTCTCCGGGCTCCGAAATGCCGGCTTCGAACACTCCCACCTCGCTTTGCTCGTTGAGAAGCCACACTGAGAGAGGCACGCCTATTTGCGAATTGTAGCTTCGCGGCGAACGGGTGACAGCCATTTCGGGTGAAAGTAGTTGGTAGAGCCACTCCTTAACTATTGTCTTGCCGTTGCTGCCGGTTATTCCTACTATTGGTATGTTAAACTCATCGCGGTGGCGTTCGGCGAGCCTTTGCAGGGCAACAAGCGTGTCGGCCACTTTCAGGAAGTTGGCGTCTGCGTATGCCGTGCCGTAGTCGGCCGGGACATCTTCCACTACAAAGTTGCGCACTCCGCGCCGGTAGAGGTCGAACATGTATCGGTGACCATCGTTGCGCCCCGATTTCAGGGCAAAGAACAGGGTTTCCTCGGCAAAGCACAACGATCGGCTGTCGGTGAGCAGAAACCCGATGTTGGCATCGGCTGTGCCGTAACGGTGCGCCCCGATGAGCGTCGTTACCTTTTCTATAGTATAAGTCATTTTGCCTAAAATGTTTTATATGGGTGCAAACTTACACAAAATCGGTGTAACATACAAGATAAATACACGTTTTATTTCATTGCTCTGCCGTGCCTGCGTGTGGCTTGTCGGCTCTGCGGCAAACGAAGACAGCGGTTGCAGAAATTGCTGCAACCGCTGTCGGGTGTGTGCCGTCAGGCATGTATGTCAACAACCTTTGGCCTTGTCGGGCGGGTTGTTAGTGTGCATTGTTGTGCTTGCCGCTTTTTAGTGCTCGTCGATGTTGAGGCTCTTGCGGTATTTGTCAAGCTCGTGTTGCAGTTGTTTGGTGATTTTCTCGTAGCCCGGTTTGCCGAAGATGTTGTTGAGCTCGTGCGGGTCAGACTGCAAGTCATACAGCTCGGTGTAGTTCACTTCGGTGTCTTTGGGTTCGAAATAGCCTATCGACTCGAGATACTTTGCCCCACGATATTCGCGTGTTCCCGGCTGACGCTGGTATTTGTTTTCCTGTATGGCATCTGTTCCGCCCTTGCCATAGAAGTGTATCAGCTTGTAACGGTCGGTGCGCACCCCGTCGTGCTTGCGCACCATGTGGTAGGTGGGGTAGTCGTAGTAGTGGTAGTAGATGCTTGTGCGCCAGTTCTTCACGTTGTCGCCGTTGTCGAATATGGGCAGGAGCGAACGTCCGGGCATCTCGCTCGGTTTCTTAATGCCGGCGAGGTCGAGGAAAGTGGGAGCGTAGTCGATGTTCTGCACGAGCTTCGTGCACACCGACCCCGGCTTTGTGTGTCCCGGATAGGATATGATGAGCGGCGTGCGCAGCGACTCCTCATACATGAAACGCTTGTCAAACCATCCGTGTTCGCCCATGTAGAAGCCCTGGTCGGAGGTATAGACTATGATTGTGTTGTCGGTGAGTCCGTTGCGGTCGAGGTAGTCGAGCACGCGTCCCACGCTCTCGTCAACGCTGGCAATTACGCTCATGTAGTCGCGTATGTAGCTTTGGTATTTCCAGTTGTCAAGCTCTTTGCCGGTGAGGTTGGCTTCGAGCAGTTTCCGGTTTCGCGGGAAATAATACTTGCCCCATGCGTTGCGCTGTGCCGGGGTCATGCGGTTTATTTCGCCCATCAGGCTCAGATACGAGTCCCAACTGTCGGCATCGGCAGTGTCGAGCATTTCTGGCACCTTGAAATCCTGTTCCCAACGCATGTGTTTTGTTATGCTCATCTTCTGCGTGCGTACTGCCGAACCGCGTGTGGCATAGTCGTCGTAGAAAGTCTCGGGCTGCGGAAATTCCACGTTGTCATACATTCCCAGATATTTCAGATTGGCCTGCCAGTTGCGGTGCGGAGCCTTGTGGTGCAGCATGAGGCAGAACGGTTTGCTGGGGTCGCGGTGTTCGATGAAGTCGATGGCATGGTCGGTGGTGAGGTCGGTGGAGTAGCCTTCCTCTACGATGTATTTGTTGCCCGTGTCCGATCCACGGTACTGCGGATTCCAGTATTGTCCCTGGTCGTTGTACACATGATAGTAGTCGAAGCCCTTGGGGTCGCATCCCATGTGCCATTTGCCCACCACGGCAGTCTGATAGCCTGCCTGTTGCAGCAGTTCGGTGAAGAATGTGCGTGTTGAATCGACACCCTCGGCAAGCTGGCGCTGTCCGTTTTGGTTGCTGTAAAGACCGGTTATGAGGCATGCGCGCGACGGCGTTGACAGCGAATTCTCCACGAAAGCCCGTTCAAATCGCATTCCGCGTTGGGCAATGCGGTCGATGTTGGGTGTGGGGGCGAGCTTTCCTATCGGTCCGCCGTATGCGCTTATGCACTGGAAGGCATGGTCGTCGCACATTATGTAGACAATGTTGGGATGTGTCTGCACGGCTTTCTGTTGTGCCTGCACGGCTACGGCACAGCACGACAGAACCGCGATTGGCAATATCGTTTTTGTGGATTGTTGCATTTTGTAGGTTTGTTTTGGTTAAAATGTTTCTTTATGTAGGTTTTGGCAATTGCAAAATTACTAATAAATTATGACTTGCATGTTAACCGCAGAGTTCGGTAAAGGTTAAAAAAAGAAAATGTTTCGTTTCTCGTGATGTTCATTGCATCAGTCGGTGTGGTTTTATGGGCATGAAAAAAACGGGCCGTCAACAGTGTTGATTTACTGTTGGCGGCCCGGTGGGGTAGGGTGCGCGTGTGCGCAATAAGCCTGTTACACGAGATGTCCGATGAGCTCTTCGCGGCTGCCTGCCAGCATGTCGATAACCGGAATTTCAACCATTGTGTAGCATCCGGGCTGCTGGCGCATCGAGGCGCGTGCCACATTTACGAGCACCTGGCCTGTGAGTGCCGGGTTGTTTATGCTCATGTTGAACTCCATGCGCTGGTTTTGCGTTGTGCCGCTCACTCCCTTGCGCACGAGGTTAACGCCGTGTCCCATGTCGCGCACGTCGTCAACCGACTCCACTTCAAACACATGTGTCTCGTCGTTGGCAAAATACGGGTCGGCTTTTATGGCCTTTGTCACCTCTTCAAGGTTGGCCCCCGGCTCGAGTTCAACATACACCATGCGGCGGTGCAGACCTTCGCCCTTGGGTATTGTCATGGAGAGCGCGTTGCGCACGCCTTCTTTCGAACGCACGCACACGCTGTGTCCCATCGACATGCCCGGGCCGAAGTTGGTGTAGCTCAGTCCCTTCGGCGCGAGGCTCTGCATGAGAGTGCGCACTATCGAGTCGCTTCCCGGATCCCATCCAGCTGCTATCACCGCCACGGCATTGTGCTCTTTGCATATTGGCATGAGTGTGGCGCGGTAGTCGAGAATAGATGTGTGGATGTCGAAACTGTCTACTGTGTTGATGCCGAGGGGCAGAATGCGCTTGGCATACTCCTCGCACGAACGTGTGGGAGTGGCCAGTATTGCCACATCCACGTTGTCGAGCTCGGTTATGTCCTTCACCACTTCATATCCGGCAAGCTCTGTCGGCTTGTCTGCTGCGCCGTTGCGGCGCACTATTCCTGCAATCTCAAAATCGGGCGCGGCCTCAAGTGCCTGCACTGTGTAGCGTCCAATGTTGCCGTAGCCCACTACGGCTGCTCTGATTTTTTTCATCTTCTATTGTCGTATTATTGGTTGTTGTAGCGTTTTTCATCCGCTTGCCGCAGTCTTGGCAAATGCGGTTGCGGATGCAAATTTACAGAAAATAGTCGGTTAAAAGCCTTTCCCGATTGTGTTTTTAAGCCAATTCCGCCATTTTACCTACGTTTCGGTAGTGCCCGGAAAAGGCTTCGCCGCCGCGTATCGCATACGCTGCACACGCGTGCAACAGCTGCACAACGTGCGTGCACCGTATGCCGCACGCCGTCATGAAAGCCTTTTTGCGGCATAAAATAGTGTCCCCACACAATAAAGGCAGGCTTAGCTCGTTAATAATATATTATATGTGCGTGCGCAGACCATTTGTGGCAACGCGACAAGCATGCGCCGCACGGCACAGCATAACACTTTGAAAGATGATTGACTACATAAAAGGCGAGCTCGCCGAACTCACTCCCGCTCTTGCGGTGATAGAAGCCTACGGCGTGGGCTACGCACTCAACATATCGCTCAACACCTATACATCGATACAGGGCAAGAAAGAAACAAAACTCTATGTGCACGAGTCGCTTGTGGCCGGAGGCCGCGACGACTCCTACACTTTCTACGGCTTTGCCACCAAGCAGGAGCGCGAACTCTACCGTTTGCTCATCTCCGTGTCGGGCGTGGGAGCCAATTCGGCACGTATGATACTCTCGGCTGCCACTCCGGCAGAGCTTTGCAACGCCATATCCACTGGCAACGAGAAACTGCTGAAGAGCGTGAAAGGCATCGGACTGAAAACTGCCCAAAGGCTCATAGTTGACCTGAAGGACAAGATTGTGACTTCGGGCGTGGTCGCAGAACTGCCTGCCGGAAGTGCAGCCGATGCTGGAGTTGATGCCAGTGTGCGCGACGAGGCTGTGTCGGCACTCACTATGCTCGGTTTCTCGCCGGCTCCGTCGGCAAAGGTTGTTACCGCAATTCTGCAGGAACAACCCACACTCCATGTTGAGCAGGTGGTGAAACTCGCCTTGAAACAGATAAAATAGAATGTGGGGGCATGCCCCTTCTTTCTTGGAAAGAGAACAAACGACAGACGGGACTGTGGCACGGCGTGCCGCCCGAAAGCAACAAATTCTTGATGAATCCACTTAACATACACGACATAACAACCCTTTTCCTGCGTCGCGCAGCAGCCTTGCTGCGGCACATGCGCCTCACTGTGGTGCTGCTCGTTGCCGCTACTATGGCTGGCTACGCACTCACTATGCCGCGCCCGCAAGACGACCGCACACGCGCAGCACAACGGCAGCGCGGTGCTGCCGGCGCATCGGCACGTCCCGGCAACAACCCCGCAGGCGCACCGCGCGACACTATGGCCATAAAGGCGCAGCCGCTGTTGGCCGACGACGACACCATACCCGACTCGCTGCTGCATCCGCGTTGGAAAATACAGCGCACCATGCCCGTGACTTTCGACGACCTCGACCAGGGCGCAGCCGACCTGCACCGCCCCGACAACTTGAAGCAGGACGTGGTTTACAACGACTCGATAGACCGCTATATAGTAGGTTCGAAAATAAGCGACTCCTACATAAACGCTCCGATAATGATGACTCCCGAGGAGTATAGAAAGTGGAGCGAGCGCAAGGCCATGCAGAAATATTTCCGCGACAAGAACGATGAAATATTCCAGGCAAAGGGTAAGGAGAAGTTCGACTTCTCTGACATGCACTTCGATCTTGGCCCGGCCGAGAAAATATTCGGCCCCGGTGGCGTGCGCATAAAGACGCAGGGAACCGCCGAACTGAAATTCGGAGCCACGATGAAGAATATCGACAACCCGTCGTTGCCCATTCGCAACCGCAAGACAACGACCATGGACTTCGACGAGAAGATTAACCTCAACGTCAACGGACGCGTGGGCGACAAGGTGAACATGAACCTTAACTACAACACCGATGCCACTTTCGACTTCGACTCGCAGAACCTCAAGCTGAAATATGACGGTAAGGAAGACGAAATAGTTAAGCTCATCGAGGCGGGCAACGTGTCGTTCCCCTCCAACTCGTCGCTCGTGAAGGGCGCATCGTCGCTATTCGGTTTGCGCACCGACCTGCAATTCGGCAAACTTAAATTGCAGTTGGTGGCATCGCAGAAGAAATCCACCACGAAAAGCGTGTCGTCGAAAGGCGGAAAACAGTTTACCCCATTCGAGATTGATGCCGCCAACTATGAGGAAAACCGCCATTTCTTTCTCTCGCAATACTTCAAAGACAAGTATGACGCGGCCATGAAAACGCTGCCCAACCTCACCACTGGCATTAAAATAAGCCGTGTGGAGATTTGGGTGACAAACAAAACGGGAACCACATCAAACACCCGCAACATCGTTGCACTCACCGACTTGGGCGAAAACACACGCGTGTCGAACCCCATTTGGGGCATCACCGGACAGCAAGTGCCTGCCAATGCCGCCAACTCCGAATACTCGACAATGGTGGGACAGTATGCCGCCGCACGCGATATAAACGAAACCACGACCGTGCTCGACGGCATCTCTGGGTTTGTGGGCGGCTCCGACTACGAGAAACTCGAGAAAGCCCGTCTGCTCAACTCGTCGGAATACACGGTTAACACATCGCTCGGTTATGTGTCGTTGAAGACCGCATTGCAAACCGACCAGGTGCTCGCCGTGGCCTATGAATACACCTATGGCGGCGTAACCTACCAGGTGGGAGAGTTCGCTTCGGACATAACCGACGTGTCGCAGGCACTCTTTGTAAAGTCGCTCAAGAACACAAGCAACAACCCACACCAGGGCAATTGGGGGCTGATGATGAAGAATGTGTATTATTTGGCATCTTCGGTGGAGAAGGAAAAATTCCGCCTCGACGTGAAATTCCAAAGCGATACGGCCGGCGTCTACCTCACCTACATCCCCGAGGCGCAGGTGAAAGACCAGACAATAATAAAACTTCTTGGTGCCGACAGGCTCGACAACAACAACAAGGCGCACTCCAACGGCTACTTCGACTATGTCGAAGGCTACACGGTGAGCAACGGACGTGTGTTCTTCCCGTGTGCCGAACCGTTCGGAAGTTATATGCGCAACTACCTCACGAGCCATGGCGTGGCCGCCGATGTGGCCGAGAAATATGCCTTCACCGAGCTTTACGACTCCACGAAGACCGTGGCGAAGCAAATTGCCGAGAAAGACAAATATGTGCTTATGGGACAGTTCCGGGGCACATCGGCCAACGTTATCTCGCTCGGGGCATACAACATTCCGCAGGGTTCGGTGGTGGTTACGGCCGGAGGCGTGACCCTTACCGAGGGATCCGACTACTCGGTTGACTACAGCGGAGGCGAAGTTACCATACTCAACCAAAGCATCATCGATGCCGGAACAAGCGTCAATGTGTCGCTTGAGAGCAACACCGACTATGCGCAGGAACGCAAGACCATGTTCGGAATGAACTGGGAATATGACTTCTCGAAGAACTTCCAGCTCAGCGGAACAATACAGCATCTCTCCGAACAGGCTCTCACCACAAAGGTGACAATGGGCTCGGAACCGCTCAACAATACCTTGTGGGGACTCAATCTTAACTGGAAAAAGGAGAGCCAGTGGCTCACCAACATGCTCGACAAACTGCCGTTCCTGCACCTGACGCAACCTTCGAGCATCTCGTTCTCGGGCGAATTCGCGCAGCTTATAGCCGGACAAAGCCACGGAACTCAGGATAATGCCTCTTATCTCGACGACTTCGAGAACACCAAGAACACCATTGATGTGAGCACACCAACGTCGTGGGTGCTGTCGAGCGTGCCGTCTATGTTCCCCGAGTCGAGCGACAAAACCACGCTGCAAAGCGGATTCAACCGCTCGCGGTTGGCTTGGTACACCATCGACCCACTGTTCACACGGCGGTCGTCATCGCTCACGCCGACTCACATCAAGAGCGACCTCGACCAGCTTTCCAACCACTATGTGCGTGAAATATATGTCAATCAGCTGTTCCCCAACCGCAATCAGAGCAGCTACAACGGTGCGACATCAACGCTGAGCGTGCTCAACCTTGCCTATTATCCCAACGAACGCGGCCCCTACAACTTCAATCCCGACCTCAACTACGACGGAACTCTCAACAATCCGCAGCAACACTGGGGAGGAATGATGCGCAAACTCGACACCAACGATTTCGAAACGGCCAATGTGGAATATATAGAATTCTGGATGCTCGACCCGTTCATTTATACGCGCGAGCAGGGCGTTGCCAGCGATTACGGGGGTGATTTCTACATAAACTTGGGCGAACTGAGCGAAGATGTGCTGCGCGACGGGAAGAAATTCTATGAAAGCGGCATGCCGGTTGACGGTTCGTCGAGCTTCACAACCACGCAGTGGGGAAAGATTCCAAACCAAGCTACGGTGACTTATGCGTTTGCAACGACAAAGGGTTCGCGTGCGCTTCAAGACGTGGGACTGAATGGTTTGAACGACGAAGAGGAACAGAAGTTCGAGTCTTATCAGGACTTTCTCACGGCAGTGCAGGGCAAAGTGAGCCCGGCTGTGTGGGATTCAATCTGGGCCGATCCTGCCGCCGACGACTACCATTACTTCCGTGGCTCCGACTACGACCGCGAACAGGCCTCGATTCTGCGCCGTTACAAATACATAAACAACCCTCAGGGCAACTCGCCCGACAACGATTCGCGCACCGAAGGCTACGACACTTCATACAAGAGTACGCCAGATGTGGAGGACATCAACCAGGACTACACGCTCAACGAGTATGAGAAATATTTCCAGTATCGCATCTCAATACGTCCTGAAGACCTTGAGGTGGGGCGCAACTACATCGTTGACAAGCGCGTGACACGCCCCAAACTGCGCAACAACAAGACCGAAGAGGCCACATGGTATCAGTTCCGCATTCCGCTCGACGAGTATGAACGCAAGGTGGGGTCGATAAGCGATTTCACGAGCATACGCTTCATGCGAATGTTCCTGACGGGATTCAACCACCCCATAGTGCTGCGTTTTGCCACGCTCGACCTCGTGCGCGGCGAGTGGCGAGTGTATGAACAGAACCTCGACAACTCGGCTTCGCAGTCGGGAAAGATTGCCGTGAGCGCCGTAAGCATCGAGGAAAACAACGACAAAACCCCCGTCAACTATGTGCTTCCGCCCGGAATACAGCGCGGACAAGACCCAACCCAGCCGCAACTCGTGGAGAACAACGAGCAGGCTTTGGCCATGACGCTCACAAATCTCGGTACGGGCGAGTCGAAGGCAGTATATAAAAACACTACGGTTGACTTGCGCCAGTACAAGCGCATGCAGATGTTTGTGCATGCAAATGTGCTCGAACCCAATGCCACCAACCTGCAGAACGACCAACTTGCAGTGTTTATCCGCCTCGGAAGCGACTATAAGAGCAATTACTACGAGTATGAAATACCGCTGAAGATAACCCCGAGCAAGAGCGATTACAACAAGTATTCGCGCTCCGACTGCGAAGCTGTGTGGCCCACCGACAATATGCTCGATGTGCCGCTTACCGTATTCACGTCATTGAAGAAGGCCCGAAACAAGGCCAAGTCGGAGGGTCTCGCATCCTACAACCGTGCCTATTCGGCCTACGACTCCGACAAACCGCAGAACAAAATCACCGTGATGGGAAACCCGACATTGGGTGAGGTGAAGACAATGGTGATAGGTGTGCGCAACAATTCGGGCGACATAAAGAGCGGCGAAGTGTGGGTTAACGAGCTGCGCTTGAAGGAATACAACAACACGGGAGGCTGGGCTGCACAGGGAAACCTCAACATGCAGCTCTCCGACTTGGGCACAATCAACATGCAGGGACGCTACACCTCGTCGGGATTCGGCGGTCTTGAGGAAGGAGTGTCGCAGCGTTCAACCGACGACTACCAGAATTATAGCCTCACGGCAAACGTTGAACTTGGCAAATTCTTCCCCGACAAGGCCAAGGTGAGTGCACCGCTTTACTACTCGATAACAAAGGAAAAGACTTCGCCCAAGTATAATCCGCTTGACACCGACATGGAGCTCAGCGACGCTCTCGATGCCGCCGGAAGCAAACATGAGCGCGACTCCATTGAGAGCATAGCCGTAACGAAGGTGACGCAGACCAACTTCTCGCTGTCAAACGTGCGTGTCGGCATTCAGAACAAGCGTCACCCGATGCCTTACGACCCTGCCAACTTTTCGTTCTCTTACAGTCATAGCCACAGCTATACTACGGGAGAAACCACCGTTTATGAAAAGGAAGACAACTGGAGAGGTTCGCTCAACTACTCGTGGACACCCGTTTACAAGACATTCGAACCGTTCCGCAAGATAAAATCACGCAGCAAGTGGTTTGACATCTTGAAGCGTTTCGGCCTGAACTGGTTGCCGCAGAACATCGGGTTCAATACCGACATAACGCGCAACTACTATGAATTGCAGGAGCGCGACATGGAAAGTATGGAAAATTCAAACCTTCCGCTCACGTTCAGTTCGCAATTCCTGTGGAACAGGGAGTTCACACTCAGGTGGGATTTGACCAAGAATCTGCACATGAATTTCCAAAGTGCCACGCATGCCGAGATTGAACAGCCCTACACTCCGGTAAACAAAGACCTCTATCCCGACAGTTATACGGCATGGAAAGACTCTGTTTGGACGAGCATAAAGCACTTCGGCGAACCGCTCGACTATAACCAGACGTTCTCGCTTTCTTATAAGTTGCCGCTCAACCTCATACCCGTGTTCGACTGGATAACGGCCGATGCCAGCTACAACGCCACCTACAACTGGCTGCGCGGCACCGACCTTGAGGACGGCACATCGCTTGGCAACACCATATCAAACAACCGCCAGCTCAACATCAACGGCACGTTCAACATGGAGAAGCTATACAACCATGTGCCGTTCTTGAAGAAAGTGAACGAAAAGTACAAGAAATCGTCGTCCACTCCCAAGCTGCGCAACACCCGGCCAAGTGCTCAACAAAAGAAAAACCAGCCGACAAAGGACGACAAGAAAGGCGCAGCTGGCAAGTCGCAGGCACAACTTGGAAAGGAATTGCCCAAGAACAAGAAGAGTTTTGAGAAGGAGATAACGCTCATGCCCGACACCGTGATAAAGCTGAACCACGGTAAACGATCAAAGCGCATAATCGTTGCCGCGAAGACCGAAGACGGGAAGAAATTCAACTTGAAATATCGTCGCCTTGACGACAACAACATTCGAATAATGAATAAGGTGGACTCTGCACTCAAACTGAAAATCACCGTGACGGCAAAAGAGCCCGTTGAGGAGAAAGGATGGTATCGAGTGGCACAGTCGGCAGCGCGTGTTCTGATGATGGTGCGCAATTTGAACTTCAGCTACCGCAACCAGTATTCAATGTCGTTGCCGGGATTTATGCCCACAATAGGCAAGGCATTCGGACAGTCGCGCGGTGCGGGTGTGCTCACACCTGGACTTGATTTCGCCTTCGGCGTGATTGGCGATTCCTACATAGAAAAGGCGCGCAACAACGGATGGCTGCTCATGAGCGACTCGGTGGCCACTCCCGCAACCACCAACAAGACCGAAGATTTGCAGCTGCGCGCCACGCTTGAGCCGGTGCGCAACCTGAAAATCGACCTCAACGCAAGCCGCACCCAAACCACGGCACGCAGTGTGCAGTATATGTATCAGGGAAATCCCACCACGCAGAGCGGTACGTTCACGATGACAACAATATCGCTCGGAAGTGCGTTTGAGGGGGCGGGCAATGCGTCAAACGGCTTCCATTCGCCCACATTCGAACGCTTCTGCAAGTCGCTCGACAGTTATCGCGAGCGCGTAGAGGCACAGTATGCCGGTTCGGTATATCCCGAAGGCACCACGTTTGCAGGCCAAACGTTCGATGCCAAGAACGGCGGCGTGAACAAATACAGCAGCGACGTGATGGTGCCCGCGTTTCTTGCGGCCTACACCAACATGGGGTCGGGATCGCTGTCACTGTTCCCATCGCTCGCACATCTGCTGCCCAACTGGTCGGTGCGTTATAGCGGTTTGTCGCAGCTACCGTGGTTCCGCGACGTTTTCAAGAGCGTCAACATCAACCATTCCTACAAGAGTATATATGCAGTAGGCTCTTACAGCTCTTACAGCACGTTTATGGAATATATGAATGGGCTCGGCTTCATCAACGATGCAACGTCGGGCAGCCCCATACCCAACTCCATGTACAATGTCTCAACGGTCAGCCTCAACGAGTCGTTCTCGCCGCTTTTGGGCGTTGATGTTACTTTGCAGAACAACATGACCGTGAAGCTTGAATACCGATCAACGCGTGTGCTCAACCTGAGCATGACGAGTGTGCAGGTGAACGAGTCGTCGAGCCACGATTGGGTGTTGGGTGCCGGCTACACGATAAACAATTTCAACCTGTTCGGAGGGCGCAACCATCGCGCCGTAAAGACAAAGAAGAAGGGTGGAGAGGGCGACAGTAAGCAGTCGCAGAACAACAGCCGCACGCAGCAACAGAACAACCGCCGTGGCGGAGTGAACACCGATTTGAAGCTGCGTCTCGACCTAAGTCTGCGCAAGCAGGCTTCGATTAGCCGCGACATCGCCACTATGACCAGTTCGGCCAACAGTGGCAACACTGCCTTCAAACTCTCGTTCTCGGCCGACTATACGCTCTCGCGCTTGCTCACGATGAGCTTCTATTACGACCGTCAGACCAACACTCCGCTCTTGTCGAGCAGTAGTTATCCCACGACAACGCAGGACTTCGGGTTGAGCATGAAATTCTCGCTCACACGATAAAATAATATTGGTGTCAGGTGGAATTTCGATATAACATAGTAAAACGTTGAATGGATGCTCTTTATAGGGTCTTGAATAACCCGGGTCTTACTTTACATTGCGTAGTTTGCTATCCATAGCCTCTGAAAGGGCGCATATTATAGTATAGGGGCTTGGCTCTATCCTATCAAAGATTAGGCAAAAACAAAACCGCATCTCGGCACAATGTGCTCAGGTGCGGTTTTGTTTTGTTCCGGGGAAAGATGCTCCCGGCGTTGTATGCAGGGCGTGTTTACTCGTCCCACACGAGGTAGGCCGAAACGAGCCAATGGTTCATTTCATCGCCATTTATGGGTTGTGCTTTCGGAATGTCCACCGTAAAGGTGTGTTGTCCGGCAGAGATGTTGCCGAGTGCAACCTCTTCGGGCACCACGTCGCTGCCCGGACACCAGTTTGAACGTGAGAAATCAGACGATGCAACTGGCTCTTCCACCTCTTTCTCGGCATATCCGTTGTCGCTTATGTAGGCAGCGGTGCGCTTCTCGAGCCATACGCCCGTGGCAGGGTTGAAGCGTCGGAACGAGGCGCAGTCGTCGCGCCATGGCGTGAAACGGTATATCTCCTTGCCGTCAACCGAGAGAATGTTCTCCTTGGGCACGAACTCGTCGCCGCCGTCATGTCCGCCGTGTCCGGTGACGATGTATTTCAAACGCACGTTGCGGGCGTTCTTTGGCAGACTGAAAGTGGTGCTCAGCGGTTTGCGCGCAAATATGTCGGGATAGGTCTGTCCTATGTAGTAAACGGTGTTTACAAGCGGTTCAACATGCCGGCGCACGAGCTTGTCGCATGTCGTGGGGCTTTCCTTGAAGTCGATTTGCACGCTTGCCGTATAGCCTTCGCCCGTCCATGTGTCGATGAACACGCCCACATAAGCCTCGTCTTCAAGCTGACTGTAAAGGTCGGTAACGTCTTGTTGCCACTCAACATGGTCGGCCCATTTCGGAATGTAGACCGGGCGGCGGCGCGACGAGAGCGAGTCGGTGTTTGAACTGTAATGCCCCACGCCGAAAGGAGTCATAAACCGCATCAGTTCCACCGTTGGCTTGTAGTCTTTTCCGGCCACCACGCCTATGAGTTTTTCGAGTTTTGTCGAGTCGATTTCGGGGAATTTGGCCTTGCCCTGGGCTATTGTCATGAGGTTGATTGCCGACTCGCGGGGCAGAACGAAGCACGATCCCGACTTGTCCCAACGGTCGCCGTTAGACGCTACGCGCACCTTCACGTCTACTTTCACGTTGCGCTCGTAGTGCGGCACGCTTATTTTCTTGAGTATTATGCGGCCGTTTACAAGGCGTATTATGCCGTCTTTGTCGGGTGCGTTGTAGTTGTCGAGGTTGTTGGGATCGAAATGTACGTTGGTCTTGTCGAACACTTTTATCGTGGTGCTGCCCTTGGCCGCATATTCCTTATGGTTCTTTGCCGTAGCTGCCGACATTGAAAAAATCAGCATTGCGGCTGCCATTGCTATTGTCTTCATTGTTGCTTTTAGGTGTTTTTGAGGTTGCCAATCAGTTGCTTTCTATCACTTTGCCCACTCCACGATAGATTTTCACGGGACCGTCGAGCAGCACTGCCACAACGGTTATTTGCGGGTCGAGAGCCTTTTCGGGCACTTCGATATACAGATTTCCGGGCACTTCGCTCCAATAGTTCTTGTTGTACACCTTCCAGGGTATTATCTCGCCGTCGCCCACAACCCACACGCGGTTCACCTTGTTCATCAGTCCTTTCACCTCAATGGGGCCGTTGGGCTTGTAGGGAAGGTAGAGGTAGAGTATGTCGCCGGCCTTGTTGAGTGTGGTGTAGCCCTGGAAATGCTCGGTGGGAATACCTGCGCGCGTGTTGTAGATGGCCTCCTTGTGCTTGCTTGTCCAACGTCCGAATTCCTTAAGCACTGCCACCTGCTCTTCGGGTATGGTGCCGTCTTCCTTCGGACCGATGTCGAGCAGCAGGTTTCCGCCCATGCTAAGGCAGTCGACGAAGGTGCGCAGCAGAATGAATGGCGACTTGTTGTTGGTGTCGGCATGCTGGTATCCCCATGAGTCGTTTATCGTCATGCACAATTCCCAATACTTGCTTTCGGGGCGCACCACGGGCACTCCCTGCTCGGGTGTGGCATAGTCGCCGTAGCCCTGTATGCGTGAATTTACGATAACCTTGTTGTTGGCATCGTGCAGCATACGCCTCATTCCGCGTGCGTTCCATGTTTCGGCCGTCTGTTCCCAGTCGCCGTCAAACCAGTAGAGGTCGGGCTTGTAGGCGTTGAGTTCCTTGAGTTGCGTGTCGTCGAAGGCGAGGAAACGCTTCCACCGGGCCGAGTCGTCCTTAATGTCGTAGCGTGTGTCCTGGCGGGTCATGTTGGGATAGTTGGGATTCGACCAGTCGATGAGCGAATAGTAAAGCCCCACCTTGAGCCCGTGCTTGCGCGCTTCCTTCACAAACGGGGTCACGAGATCGCGCCGTGCGGCGGTGTTTTTCACCGTGCTTATGGCGTCGGGAGCTTTCGTGTCCCACAAGGCCACGCCGTCGTGGTGCTTTGTGGTGATCACGGTGTAGCGTGCGCCGCTTTCCTTTATAAGGTCGAGCCAGGCCTTGGGGTCGTATTTCGATGCGGTGAATCCGTCGCATTGGCTCATGTATTGCTCGTAGGGCAGATACTTGTTATAGAACGACCAGCTCTCCGACACGCCGTTGACGGCGTAGATGCCCCAGTGCACGAATATGCCGAGCTTGGCATTGCCAAACCATTCCATGCGCTTGTCATACTGCTCCTGGGTCTCGTCGAATGCCTTCAATGTCTGTGCCTGCATTCCGGCGAAGGCCGCCGCGCAGAGCAACGAACATAACAGACGTTTCATTTTCATAGTAAATTGTTTTGATGGTTATTTGTAATGTAGTGTATGCCGTGAGGTAGTTTCGGCAGAATGCTATGTGTGTGTAAAGTTAATAAATTTTTCGCATACACACGGCAAGCGCGTGTGCAAAACCGTTGCAGTTGATGGTTTTTGCGTGGTGACTTTACTGGCATTTTCCATGCATATTTTGACTGAATTTCAAACAAGCCTTACTTGCAATGCAAACAAGCCTTGTTTGCATCGTAAAGAAGCCTTGTTTGAGTTGCAAATAAGCCTTGTTTGCAATGCAAGTAAGGCTTATTTTTGACGGCTGTGTTAGTAATTGAAGGTCAATGTGTTACAAAGCCTGTTTTAAGAGTATGGCTGAATAGCCGGCTGGCAAAATGAAAATGTCGCCAAAAATCATTAACTTTGCACGCAAGCTGACAATCCCGGGCAATGTGAAACAATTTCAATTGCGTAGGGATTGCGTGGCTTCACGGCTTTTACCATAAACGAAAAACAACAAAACATTACATGTCAACATCAGTAAACCCCAGTTCGGCCTTCGCCGACTCCAAGCCCCACTATGCCCTGCTCGACGGACTGCGCGGCGTGGCGGCATTGCTCGTGGTGTGGTATCATGTGTTCGAGGGATTCCAGTTTGCCTCGGGCGCACCCATCATAACCGTCATCAACCACGGCTATCTGGCTGTCGATTTCTTCTTTATCCTGTCTGGTTTCGTGATAGGCTATGCCTACGATGACCGCATGGGGCGGCAGCTCACGCTCGCATCGTTCTTCAAGCGCCGCATAGTGCGTCTGCATCCCATGGTGGCAATGGGCGCGGCAATAGGCGCGGTGGCCTTCCTGGCGCAAGGCTCGGTGCAATGGGACGGCACACACATGGCCCTTTCGGCCGTGATGCTCGCCTTGCTCTGCGCCATGTTTTTCATTCCTGCCGTGCCGGGATGCTCTTATGAAGTGCGCGGCAACGGCGAGATGTTTCCGCTCAACGGTCCGGCATGGTCGCTGTTCTTCGAATACATAGGCAACATTCTCTATGCTCTCGTCCTGCATCGTTTGCCAACAAAGGTGTTGGCGGCAGTCACGGCAGTGCTCGGTGTTATGCTCGCGTGGTTCACCATAACCGACCCTTCGGGCTACGGCATGTTTGGTGTGGGATGGACTCTCGACACGGTGAATTTCTGGGGAGGTATGCTGCGCATGGCGTTCCCGTTCACCATGGGCATGCTTCTGTCACGCGTTTTCAGAAAAGTAAAGGTCCGTGGTGCGTTCTGGCTGTGCTCGCTGGTGCTCGTGGCAGTGTTTCATGTGCCCTATATAAATAAGGTGGCGGGAGTGAACATGAACGGTGTGTTCGAGGCACTGTGCATCATCGCGCTTTTCCCGGTGCTTGTGTGGTTTGCTGCTTCGGGAACAACCACCGACAAACTCAGTACGCGCGTGTGCAATCTGCTCGGCGATTTGTCGTTTCCGCTATACATTGTGCACTATCCCTTCATGTATCTGTTCTACTCCTGGCTCATCGATAAGCGCGCATACACCCTTGCCGAAACATGGCCCGTGGCTCTGCTCACCTGCGCGGCAAGCGTTGTTGCGGCATGGCTGTGCCTGCGCTTCTACGACATCCCGGTGCGAAGGTGGCTCGCACGCAAGATGGGCATAAGAAAATAAACTTAAAAAACGAGGGCATCCAAAACGCAGGAATGGTTTTGGATGCCCTTATTCATTGGCTGCACGCGGCTCAGTCGCAGGCCGCGAGAGTGAATTCGAAACACAATCCACCAGTGGGATTGTTGTGCACCGATATGCTTCCGCCGTGCAATATCACGGCATTCTTCACAATGGCAAGGCCGAGTCCGGTGCCGCCCATCTTGCGGCTGCGTCCCTTGTCAACCCTGTAGAAACGCTCGAAAAGCCGCGCGAGATGCTCGGTGGGCACTCCCACACCGTTGTCGCTGAACCTGAATGCCCACAACGGCCCTTTCTTCTTGGCCTCAACGGTTACGGTTGTGCCTTCGCCGGCATAGGCTATTGCGTTGTCGGTGAGGTTGCGGAAGATGCTGTAAACAAGACTTCCATTGCCTTTTATGCTTATTCCGTCGGGCAGAGTGTTGCGCAGTGTCATTTTCTTCGACTGCATCTGCAGTGCGGTTTCCTTCACTATGTTTGCCACTGTGGCCGATATGTCAACGTCTTCTTGTTGCATCATGTCGGGAGCGTCGTCCATGCGGTTGAGCGTAGATATGTCGTGCAGCAGCGAAGTGAGACGCTGGCTCTGCGCGAAACAGCGCTGCAAGAACTGCTCTTTGGTTGAGTCGTTGATGTGGGGATTTTCGAGTATCGTTTCAAGATAGCCCTGGATGCTCGCCACGGGAGTCTTCAGTTCGTGTGCAATGTTCTGCGTAAGCTGCCGTTTCAAGATGTCCTGCTCACGCCGTGTGCTCTGCAACCGCTTGTAAATCTTTATTATTCGCTCGGCAATCTCGCCCAGTTCGTCGTTGGGAAAATCCACTAAATCCTCGGTATCGAGCGACTCGTTGTGGTCGGCGCGGCTTGCAAACGATCGCAGTTTGCTTATATTTGCTCCCAAACGGCTTGTGAAACGGTAGAGAATGAGCGTGAGAATGATTATTGCAGTGACTGCAAACCAAATGTAATGCTGGTCGGCGCGGAGCGATTTGGAGAGCGTGTTGTTGTATGGCAACGCACTGCGTATCACCAAATTGGGACGTTTGAAGCAGGTGGCCGAATAGAAAAACTCGTTGTTGAAAGTGGCACTGTTGCGATCGACCGACTGTCCCGTGCCGTATTTCAAGGCGTGTGCCACCTCGGGACGGGTGGCGTGGTTGGTGAGATGAGAATAATCTTTGAGCAGGTTGTCGTAGATTACGCGGCCCTGCGGAGTGATTATCGTGACGCGCATGTCGGTCATGTGGTGTTGTGCCACATATTTGTCAAGACCGTCTTCGGTGGTGTCGCCCGACACGGCAATATATTCGGCCATGCTCGAGTTGTAGTCCTGCAACTTCAGATTGAGTGTCTCTATCTTGAATTGCCTCTCGCGTGTCTGCTGAAACACGATGAAAGCCACCGCGAAAAGCAGAAACACCGAGAGCACACTGAGATATAGTTTGTTGCCTACGCTAATGTAACGCATTTCTGTAAGTGTCTTTATCGGTTTCGAATGAATGTTTTACCGCCGTGCGGTGCGGTGTCGCCCACGGTTCAGGCATCGAAATAATAGCCGAAGCCAAGGCGCGTAACTATGCACTTTGCAAACCGCCCTATCTTCTTGCGGAGCCTTGTTATGTTCACGTCTACGGTGCGGTCGAGCACTAGGACATCCTTTGGCCAGATGCGTTCGATGAGTTCCTGGCGCGAGAACACGCGTCCGCGCTCGTCGAGAAGCAGGTGAAGCAGTTCGAATTCTGTCTTTGTGAACGGCACGTCCTCGCCGTCGATGGTCACGGTTTTCTTGTCCATGTTCATCACAATACCCTGATAACTCAGCACCTGCGGTTCGTCGCCGCCTTCGGCCGAAGCCGTGCGCCGCAGCACGGCACGTATGCGCACGAGCACTTCGCGTATGGAAAAAGGTTTCGAGATGTAGTCGTCGGCCCCGAGGTTGAAGCCCGTCACCGTGTCGTTCTCGGTGTCGCGTGCGGTGAGGAAAATTATGGGTATGCCTGCGGTGGAGGGTTGCTCCTTTAGTTTGTGGGCAAGGGCAAATCCTGACATCCCACCCATCATCACGTCGAGAAGCAGAAGGTTTTGCGCTCCTATGTCCATGGTGAGTGCCTCTTCGGCCGAGGTAGCGGTGGAAACTTGGTAGCCTTCGGTCTCGAGATTGAACTTCAGAATCTCGAGCAAGTCCTGCTCGTCGTCGACGACAAGGATTTTGTTGTTTGGTTTAATCTCGTTCATACGTTCTGTTTTTGGTTTCCGGCTTTGTCGCCAAGGCTTCGCTGCATTGCAAGGTCGTCTGTGGCTCATGGCCGGAGTGCCGTTTTCATGCCGCAAAGTTACGCATCTGCCTGTTCATACATGTTACGCCGGCATTACAATGTGGTTACACTTTCGGTCTGAAACGGCATCGGGTGTGTCAAGTGCAAATCTACTAATTTTCCGCGTCACGGCCAAGTGCATGTGCGGCTATGTGCTGCCACGCGCGATTTTTTGCCTGCACAGAAGCGCGGCGGAATGAATTTAATTTGTAATTTTGCAGCAAACAACAACGCTACCAAGATGAATACAATAGGCCGCTACAAATTGCTTGCCACGATGGTAAAGGCTTTTTTCGAGTCGTTCTCGTCGGCAATTGTCGACTGCCATGTGCCTGCCCCGCACGGGAAATACAGTCCGCAGATGGTGAAAAAGATTATGCTCGAACACTATGAGCACATATCCGAAGCATTCCACGATGTTATCTTGTCTCCGTTGGCCGTGATTTCGCACAGCTACGACGAGGTTATGGATATAGTGAACAACACTAACATCGAGGGAATGACAATGTTTGAGCTTGTGAGAGATGTGTGTGCCGATGGGCAACTGTATGATGCTATGGTGGCCGAATACCGCCGCAATTTCTCCTGTCTGCTTGCCGGACGGCACGAGTCGGCTGCCAACTGGCAGCAAAACTACACCCGTTGCCCAGGCGAAGATGTTCAGATTGGCACGGATATGGCAATACGTCTTGTCGTGCGCATAACCATGGAAGCCTACGCCAAAGGCTTGCATCAGGCTGCAACAGGCAAGACTTCAATACGTCAGGTGTCGTTATTCCGCTTGTTGCTCGATGTTATGTCGGTTCTTCTGCACGATGAACCGGTGCAGTTTGAGGCAAGCGATCAAGAAAATCTCGGTGCGATGTTTCTCAAAGTGTGCCTTTCTGAGGACAATTTCCGTATTATGACCGACGAAATGGACAATGCCTATGCCGAGCTGGTAAGGCGCGAACAACTCACCGCAAGCGACGATACCGCCAACTGACACCCGTTACAGCCATTGGCTTAATAGGCATTCTTGTCGCCTTGCACCACGTTGGCTACGGTCTTGTACATTATATATATGTCGAGCCAAATGCTCCAATGCTCCATATACCAGATGTCGCCGCGCACGCGTCCTTCCATTTGCGACAGCTTTTTGGTTTCTCCCCGGAATCCGGTTACTTGACTCCAACCCGTTATTCCTGGCTTCATGAAATGCCGCACCATATAATCGTCGATTATCTTGGCATACTCGTCGGTCTGGCTAACCATGTGCGGACGCGGGCCGACAACGCTCATCTGCCCCAGAAGCACGTTGATGAACTGCGGCATTTCGTCGATGTTTGTCTTGCGCATGATGTCGCCCCAACGCGTTTTGCGGGGGTCGTCCTTTGTGGCCTGAAGTGTGTCGGCCTCGTTGTTTACCTTCATGCTGCGGAATTTCAGGCAATAGAAATCCCTTCCGTTCAGTCCCGTTCGCTTCTGACGGAAGAATATCGGCCCGGGCATGGTGGCTTTTGTGATTATTGCAACGACCACGAATATCACCGGAAATAGTGTGCAAAGAAACGTGAGCGACACCGCGATGTCGAACAGGCGCTTCACCACTCGGTTTTCAACACGCAGCAATGGCTCGTTGTAGAAGCTGAGATAGGGCACGTCGCCAAGCAAGTTGAACTTCATGCGGTGGTGCATGTAGTTGCTCACATTGGGCAGACTGTAGAAATGAACGAGGTGGCCGAAGCAGAAATGCACTATCGTCATTATCGTGTCGCGGTGGACTGACGGCAGACTGCAATAGATTTCGTGTATGTCGCGGTGCTTTTCCAAATACGGAACAACATCGTCGGGCGTGCCGAGATACTTGCATTTCTCGGGGAACGAAGGGTTGGGAGCGAAGTCGAAATAGCCTTGCACCTTATAGCCCAGGGTGGGGGTTTCGGTCATTTCCCAATAAAGTGCCGCGTTGTTTTCGGCACTTCCCACGAGAATAACCTTGTCGGAGTGGCTGTCTTTCGAACGGTAAATCTTTACAAGTTGGCGCAATGTGACACGGAACAGGCTCAGACAGACGAACAACGCAATCCAGTAAAGGCACATGGGAATGATGTGCATGCGGTAGAAATTGCCGAAAGAGAAAAGCAGCGAGCACGCCACTGCATACATGAACACGTTCTGCATGGTGCGCATCACAATCTGGTGGAACGTCACCTTGCGCTTGTATAGTACGACACCGTTGTGTATGGTGCATGCGAAATATATCACAGAGCTTGCCACCATAGTCTGTCTCACGAAGTCGTAAACCGGTATATGGTCGAAATGCCTGCTGAACATTGCAAACAGCAGGTTGCTTATTATAATGTCACCGACGATTACCAGTCCTGTAAACAAGAAATTATTGTGTTGTGTGTTGTAATTCCCGTCCATTGCATTTACATGTTACTCTTCGCGTATTTTCCTTTGGCAAAAGTCCTGACAGGCTTTTGTCTTTTGCAAAGTTAAGTATTTTCCTACACAAAAGAATGCGTTTTCTTGTTAAAAACAAATGTCAGCACACACATGGCTGACAGCTTGTTGCCGTTTCATTCCTGCTTGGCCATGCTGCGGCTGCAATTGCTATGGCCATCGGTGTGCGTGCTTTCGCTGTTGGAAACGGTGGCGGCATCGGCGGCAAGGAATTCCTTTATGTCGCGTTCTATGCTATGGAACTGTGGCGAGAAGAGGTAGCCCACGTTCTTCTTCAGCGTGAGTTCCACGTCGGCAAGGCTCGATGAGTAGCACGAAAGTTCGTTGCGCCGTTGCACGCCATGTATGCTCTGGCGCGAAATCTCGGTTTCGCGGTTGCGCACAAGAGTGCTGCAGATGCGTTTGAGCATGGGCATTACCACCTTGTCGAACAGATGATGTCCCTGTATATACATGTAGGTTGTGTCGGCAGTTACGCCAAGCCGCTTTATGTCGTCCTTCACTTCCCGGTAGCTTTCCCTTGCGCCGGGATGCAGACGTTGCATTGCCTGCACCTTTTTGGCCACCTTGTGGCGCAGCTTTTCGAGCGACTCCTGCGGTTTGTCGGGGTTGAAATGACCTATTTCTATGGCTTTAAGAAAGTCGGTTATGGTGAATTCGCTGTATGAAGGCGACCGGTATGACCAGATGCTCCACACGAAAAGCGGGAAAATGGCGTTGGAATATTCGCGCAGATAAGCCTCGAAATCAAACATGTCGCTGTCGTTGAGCGTCACAGCCACGCACACGTCGTGTAGCGATGGAGCATAGCACTGCATGTTTTCAATTGAGTAAGCATAGGTGTGAAACACGTAAGGGTTGTCCAAAATGGCCTTCGACGAAGGACTGTGCCGCTGCACCAGATAGTCGTAGTCGGCATCTACGCATGCAATCATGTCGCGCCCGGTCTTGTTTCCGGCTATGAGGCTCATCACGGCGGCCTTCTTTCCACGCTCGAGATGCGGCACGCGTGACGGAAGCATGACTTCGAAGCGGCGCGTGGCATCCTCGAAGCGTCCCAAGACAGAACGCCAGAAGAACACGTCGTCGTAGCTTTCCACATAGACAACAATCCTGCGCCGTGCCGACTTTGAACTCAGTCGGTTGGCGGCTTCTATATACCGCGACGTTATATTGTCGCCAAGCCGTTTGCCCATGGTGCTCAGTTTTTGTCGGTAATGTCGCTCACTTCGGTCACGCGGTCGGCCCATCCGTTCATTATCACTGCCGGACTGTGTGTGGTGAGTATTATCTGCACGTTGGGGTTGAGCTCGAGAATTAGGTCGATGAGTCGTTCCTGCCACTCCACATGCAGGCTCACTTCGGGCTCGTCCATGAACAGAACATAGTTGCGGTTGTCTTCAACGAGCACCGTGAGCAGTATGGCGAGCATCTGTTTCTCGCCACTTGACAGCTGGTAGGGGGTGAGCATCTCGCCAATCTGTGCGAAACGTATCTCGTTTTCGGTGCGCACAATCTTCTTGCCAGTGTCGCTGAACAGGTCGTCGATGATGTTTTGGAAACGCAGTTTCGGCTCGGCTATCTTTTGGGCAAGCCCGGCAGCGTCGGGCGCACCGCTTTGCAGAGCCGAGATTATGCGGTTGCCGATGTTCACCTGATAGTCGAGATACTTGCGCTGGAGTGTGAACAGCTGGCAATCAAGCTCGGTGGCAAGGTCGGAAAGAGTTGCGCTGAACTTGTTGAACGTGTCGATGTTTACCAAAGGGCGGTCAACAGAGCGTATCACGTCGAACCTTATCCACTTGGCATCGGCGGGCGACACGTCGAGGCGCACGCCTTTGATCATGTGGCTCGGAAACTCGCCTCCTGCCGAAAGTCCCCTTATCACCTTATTGAGAATGGTGCTCTTGCCGACACCGTTTATGCCGCTCAGTATGTTCACCTTGCGGTCGAGGTTCCACACTATGTGCTTCTTCCCGCTCCACAGCGAGTCAATCTCTATCTGTTGTATGTAGTCGGCGTATTTCATAGTCTTTATGGTTTTCTGGCAGCGGCACCATGCCGTCCCTTCATGTGCAAATATATTAATTTATTGCCGATAAGCCGTTGCGGCGCGGACTTATTTTTATAACTTTGCATCCGATTAAACTATTATTAAGGAAATAATGAGTAAAAACCGACCTTTAATGGCGCATTTGAGCATGCTCACGGCATGCGTGTGCTGGGGTCTCATGTCGCCCGTTGGCAAGGATGCCATGCTTCACGGCGTTGACAATATCGACATGGTAACGTTCCGGGTCATGGCCGGAGCCGTATTGTTTTGGATAACATCGCTGTTCATGCCCCGCGAGCATGTGCCGCTCAAGGACATCGTGGCATTTGCAGGCGCAGGCTTGCTCGGTTTGGTGTTCAACCAGTGCTGCTTCACCATTGGATTGAGCATCACATCGCCCGTTAATGCGAGCATCGTAACCACTTCGTTGCCCATATTCGCAATGATACTTTCAGCCTTGATTCTTAAAGAACCCGTCACTGGCAAGAAAGCACTGGGCGTGGGTTTGGGCTGCTGTGGCGCGCTGATACTCATTCTCGGCAGCGCAGCGGCGCACGACACGCGGGTGGGCGACATTCGCGGCGACCTGCTATGTATTGGTGCCCAGCTGTCGTTCGCCCTCTACCTCTCGCTCTACCGCAACTACCTGCGCCGCTACAACGCCGTGACTGTGAGCAAATGGATGTTTCTGTGGTCGGCCATAATGGTGTTCCCGTTCAGTGCAGGGCATGTGTTCTCCACGCAATGGGCTGCAATTACGGCGCAGACATGGGCCGAAACGGCTTTCGTGGTGCTGTTCGGCACGTTCATTGCCTATCTGCTTATGATGAACGCACAAAAGACATTGCGCCCAACGGTGGTGAGCATATACAACTACATGCAGCCCGTTGTGGCAGTGGCGGTGAGCCTTGTTGCCGGGATGAGCGTGTTCACATGGAAACAGGGTGTGGCCGTGGCACTCGTGTTTGGCGGAGTTTGGCTTGTGATAAAGTCGAAATCGCGCCGCGACATCGAAACGGCAAACGATTGACTAAGGCCGCACCGCGGCACAGAATTATTGAGAGAAAACCCAAAAACGGGGATGGCAAGATGCTGCCCCGAAGCCGGCGCGACTGCCGGCAACACTACGCTGCCGCATAAGGGCAGCACCTAAGAACCGTTATTATTCTTTTCGTTATGAACTTATATAAATATGATAATCTGAAATTCCTGCCTTCAAAGCCGATGCCGCTGCACCGGCAGGACACTTGGGAAATAACCTATATGCTCACGGGCAAAGGCATACGCACGATGGGCGACACCGAACAGCGCTTCACCGACGGCGACCTCGTACTCATTCCGCCTCACATTCCGCACCACTGGACGTTTGACGCGGGGCACACCGACGGCTCTGGGCACGCGTCAATGCTTACGCTCACGTTTGCCACCGAACTGCTCGACCGGTGGGCCGGGGCTTTCCCCGAATACACCGGAAGGCTCGAGAACTTCAAGGCTACAAGCCGGGTGATGTCGTTCGGCAAGGTGGCCACGGCGGTGATTGCCGACCTTATGAAGAAAATGCACAACAAAGAGCAGAGCGACCTGTTGCCCTATGTCATGCGACTGATACTCATCATGGAGAAAAGCATGAACTCGGCCTATGCCGTGGGCAACGCCCCCGAAACCGACCGAACCGCCGAAAGGCTCAACATAGTGCGTGAATATACCGCGAGCAACTACTCGCGCACAATAACGATTGACATGATTGCCGACTATGTGGGCATGAACCGATCGTCGTTCTGCACGTTCTTCAGGAAGACTACCGGGCAAACCTACATCACATATCTCAACAAATTCCGTATAGAGAAAGCCTGCGCACTGCTGCGCAAGAATACGAAAGACATAAGCGAAATATGCTATATGGTGGGCTTCAACGACGTGCCTTATTTCAGCCGGTGCTTCAGAAACAACCGTGGAATGTCGCCGCGCGAATATGCCGAAGGCATTATCACCAAGCGGCAGATAATTAAAAAACCGTGATGTGACGGTAGATGCGTGCGAATGTAGAACCAATTGAAATACAGTGTAATATAGTTTTACGGAACAAGAATCACTGCTCCGCAGCAGACATAAATTTTCGACAGTTTAAAAAGAAGCCTTACTTGCACCGCAAGTAAGGCTTCTTTGCATCTTAAACAAGGCTTCTTTGCAATGCAAGTAAGGCTTGTTTGAAGTGCGACTAAGGCTTGTTTGAAGTGCGACTAAGGCTTGTTTGAAATTATTGGTGTCCGGTAAACTTTAGATTTAACATAGTAAAACGTTGAATGGATGTTCTTTATAAGTTTTTGGGAAATTCGGG
>CAVKCP010000015.1:0-30797 GCA_963654815.1 Lachnospiraceae bacterium
AACCGGGGACACAAGGATTTTCAGTCCTTTGCTCTACCAACTGAGCTATGGCACCTTCTTGTTGCATTTGCGGGTGCAAAGGTAGGCATAATATTTTAAACTACAAAAAAAATGCGGATTTATTTTACAAAAACGGTTTAATAAACGCGTTTTCCTGCATTTCTATATGCCATTTGCCGTAATTACAAGGTGCCGTGTGCGGTTATTCTGCCGTAACTGAGAAGTGTGTGAGTGCGGCAGCCACGCCGTCTTCCTCGTTGGAAAGTGTCACATAGTCGGCTTCGGCGCGCACTTCGGGCGCGGCATTGGCCATTGCCACTCCCATTCCGGCAAGCCGCAACATGGAAATGTCGTTGTAGCCGTCGCCAAACGCAATCATGTCTGAAGGTGTGTAGCCTATGTGGTTGAGCAGCCGTTGCAGTGAGTGTGCTTTGTCGATGCCCTTTGGCACAAGTTCGATGAAGAACGGTGCGGAGCGGAACACATCCATTTTGTTTCCGAGGATTGCAGCAAGTTCCTCTTCGGCCTTCACCATTTCGGTCGGGTCGCCGGTCATAAGCAGTTTGGTGGGATGCTTTTCAAGGTTTTCCAAGAGATTGCCTACTTGCCTTATGGGCATCTTGTTTATGCGCGATTCTTCGCCCACATATTTGTCGTCGGGTCTCTCGGTGATGATCTCGTTTCCCGAGTAACCCAGCAAGGCATAGCCTTTTCTGTGTGCATAGTCGTATATTTCGGGCAGCACAGTGTCGGGCAGATATTGCGAGTAGAGCGTCTCCATGGTTCGGCAGTCAACTATTTTCCCGCCGTTGTAAGCGAGGATGAAGCCGCCGCGTTGTTCGAGTTCTAGGCAGTCGGCCACGGGAATGATACCGTAAGTAGGCCTTCCCGACGCGAGCACCACCACTGCTCCGTTGTCCTGCGCCTTGGCAAGAGCCTTGAGTGTGGCTTCGGTCACGATTTTGTCGTGGTTGGTGAGTGTTCCGTCGAGGTCGAGTGCTATGATGCGGTAGGGCAGGATTGATTGACTGCCATTTGTTGCAGATGTGTAGTCGGTCATTTTCTTAGTCTTTTTCTTTATATATTATAGATTTTGCGGACGATGCTTTTTTGCACGCCGTTGATATTCTTTCTTATGTAGTCGGCCCTCATGCAGAGGGCGATTATGAATATTCGCCTGTGTTTTTTCCGCGTGCCGGAATGGCCATCAGCATGGCATAGCGACACAACAGGCACATGCTCACTATGAACACATAAATCATTGCGAGCTGCAGAGAGTTGATGTTGATGCCCTCGATGCTTGCCCCCGGCAAACCGGCAACCCATTGCATGGCGGTGTCGAGTGCCGCAACGATATGTTCAACGATGTAGGCCACGGCGTTTTGCAGCATCGGCACGGGCGTGGCTGCAAGCAGTGCCAGCGACGAATATATCAACGTTGTTGCCAATGGAACAGCAATGATGTTGGCAATGAGGAAGTAGCACGAGAACCGTCCGAAATAGAATGCCACGAGAGGGGCGGTAAACAGTTGTGCCGACAACGACACTGCGGTCATGCCCCAAAGCCATTTTGCGGCGCACCACCGCTTGAGATGCCATGTGCCGGGGGCATGATATAAGGGCGAGTAGAGCGTGGTGATGCCAAGAACGGCGAAAAACGACATCTGAAATCCCACGTCCCACAGACTTTGCGGGTTGGCCGTCAGTATGGCAAAGGCGGCAAACGAGAGCACATTGAGCGACAGGCGCGGACGTTGCAGCAGTGAAGCTATGCCGTAGAGAGTGAACATCGTGGCCGAACGCACCACACTTGGCGACATGCCCACCATTACGGCGTAGGCCCAAATGGTGGCCACGATGAATGTTTGGCTTGCCCATTGGCGTTTGCTGCGTGCCGACAGAATTGACAGCACGGCATAGATTATGCCGATATGAAGTCCTGACAGGGCGAGAATGTGCGATGCACCCGATATGGAATAAGCCTCTTTGGTTTCGGCCGAAAGCCCCGACTTGTCGCCGAGCGTCATGGCCGACACCAGGGCGAGAGCGTTGGCTGTGAGACTGCTGTGCTTGAATATCGCGGCAATGTGCTGCTGCACCATGCGGGCACGCAGCATGATGCGGCTCGTGCGCGGCGTTTGGTTGAGGCTTGTCACGGAGCGTTGCCATTTGTTGCGGCCTATGAATGTCTGTGCGGCATAGCCTTGCACCTTCATCCAACGCGTGTAGTCGAAGTTGTGACGCACGTTGCCCGTAGCCTTTGGCTGCTCAAACAGCGACACAGCCTTGATGCCGTCGCCCAACGTTAGACGCTCGGCTCCGCTGCCGTCGGGCTGCCGCAGAATGGATGCGCGTATTTTCTTTCCGGCCAAACGGCCTCGGGTTATCAGCAGGTCGCACCCCATAGTCTTGCCGCGAGGCGTTGGCACACTTGCCACCACGGCCTCGTAGCATTCCTCGCAAGTGCCGGTATTCACCGTCAACGCGTTGGTTTGCCGTGCTGCATTCCATGCGCCAAATGCCGATATGCCAAGAAGCATAAGCACGCTTTGTGCCAATGGGTGCGAACGCAGTGCTGCACTCGTTGCCATTAATGCCGCGCATGCCGCCGCCCATGCCCATGTGGGCACAGTGTCGGCCGCTGTGTCGGCCAAGGCTATACCGGCGGCGAGCATCAACGCAAGCCTGAGAAACGGGTATAGTTGCAGAGTGCCGTTGGCAATCATTCGTAGTCGTCTATAACATCGTTTATGAAGTCCATCATCGGCTTTGCCGTTTTCAGTATCGTTTCGATGCTGTCGAGCCAACTGTCGCCTTCGAAGAATGTGTCGGGAACTGCTTTCCAGCAGCAGAAATCCTTCATGCGCAGATAGTCGATGAACTCATAGTTGCGGTCGAAACCGGCCGGACATTTCTTGAGCATCTCGAGTGCGAATCCCTTCTCGCCTCCCCATGTGCCATGACCGGGGCGTCCGAATAAATCGACGAAACGCTCGCTCTCCACAATTGCGCGCCATGTGTCGATGTTGCCCATAATTTCGTTGCGGCAGGCGGTGAGCACGTTGGTGGGCAACCAGTAGTTGCCTGCTGCCAAGAGACAGTTGCCCGGCTCCATGTGCAGGTAGTAGCCGCCGTGCATGGCCTTCTTGCCGTGTGCCGCTATATAAGCCCCGAAATGCCGCTTGTAGGGCGATTTGTCGGGCGAGAAGCGCGTGTCGCGGTAGAAACGGTAGGTAGCGTCTTTCACGGTTATGTGGCTTATGCTCGGGTCGAACGTGGCGATGCGTGCTATGGCCTTTGCTACTCCGGCCTCGAAATCGGCCTTGGCATCCTCATATTCGGCACGGTGGTCGTTAAACCACTGCCGGTTGTTGTTGGCGGCAATGGCCTTTAAAAATCCTATGATTTTATGCGTGTCCATATTCCTCGTCTGTTTTCCTGTTATTATATATAATGTGTGCGTGTGTGGGGCATTGTTATGGATATGCCGTCAGAGCTTCGAACCTTCCATAATCTTGGGGCAAATGTCGGCAAGTTCGCACTTGGCGCAGTGGGGCGCGCGGCTTGTGCACATATAGCGGCCGTGCAGCAGAAGCCAGTGGTGGGCTTTGGCCAAGTCGGCAGACGGAATGTTTGCCACCAATTGCTGTTCCACTTTGTAAGGAGTGTCGGCCGACTTGCCCACAAGACCGAGCCTGTGGCTCACTCTGAACACGTGTGTGTCTACCGGCATGGCGGCTTGTCCGAAGGCCACGGCCATCATTACATTGGCGGTTTTGCGCCCCACGCCGGGCAGGGCAAGCAGTTGTTCGAAACCGCACGGCACCTCGCCGCCGTAGTCGTCAACCAGTTTCTGCGACAGTTCGGCCAAGTGCCGCGCCTTGGCGTTGGGATAAGACACGCTCTTTATGTATTCGTAAATTTCCACTTCGCCTGCTTCGGCCATGCTCTTTGCGTCGGGACAGGCGGCAAACAGTGCAGGCGTGACTTGGTTTATGCGCTTGTCGGTGCATTGCGCACTGAGCACCACGGCCACAAGCAACTGGAACACCGACCCGAATTCAAGTTCGGTAGTCACCTCGGGATGAAGCTCGCGGAAATAGGCGAGCACATATTCGTAGCGTTGTTTCTTTGTCATGTGTCTGTCTTGTCGTGTTCTGTTGTGCAAAAATAGCAATAAGTTATGAAACAGTGGGCGTTTTCGCGGCCAAAGAACGTTTTCGGCGGCTTTTGCAAAAATATCCTGTTGCTTGTGACCAGTGGTCAGACTGCGGCATTGCCGTTGTTGTGTGCATTGCGGAACTCAACGGGCGACATGCCCGTCTCGCGCCTGAAGAAGCGGCACAGATATGATGAATCCTCAAAATTCAGTTCTGAAGCCATTTCGCTTATTGTCTTGCCCGTGTTGGTAAGCATGAATTTCAGCTCCTCGGTTATCTGCTCGTTTATGAGTTTTTTGGCCGATGTCCCATACACGCGGCGGCATGCTTTGGTGAGGTAGTCGGCCGAGATGTTCATGGCCGAGGCATAAAACTCCACGTCATGCCGGGTGGCATAGTGGCGGTAGAGCAGCGAGTAGAATTGCGTGATTATCTCCCATGTGCGGTCTTTGTTCACGCGTTGCGTGTCGGTGTAGTGCCGGGACAGCTCCGCATCGATAGCCATGAACAGCGTGTGTGTGGCATTGCCCGCTATCTCGTCGGCAGTTTCGCGAGGCAGGTGGCCTATGGCCCATTCCAGTTGGTTCATCCATTGGGCAAGTGCGGTGCGATGGCTTTCGTCAAGACGCAGTATGGGCGTTTTGTAAAGAAAGTCCCACAGGGCTATGCTGGTGATTTTGTAATATACGGTGTTGAATATCCTTTCGGGTATCGACGCACTGCGTGCGGAAAAGTCCCGTGACGCGTGCCGGGTGATGAGGCGCAAATCTGACGTGAGAATGAGCAGGTCGCCATGCCTTAACCGCATACGCCGCTGGTTTACCGACACCGTTGCGCTGCCGTTTTCGCACAATATCACCACGCAACCGTAGTGGTGTATTGCATTGCGCAGTGCATCGTCAGTTGTAATCAGGTGTGTGTTTGTGTAGTTGTCGTGTGTGGTCATCGTCGGCAAAATTACTGCTTTTGGTTGCTTCGGCAAAATGTTTGTCGGGAAAAGTACCGTATATAGCCGACAAAACAACGTGTCGTTGTTGCGGGCTTTTCGTAATTTTGCAGCCGTGAAAAATGTTTGGTGCCAACATGCCCGGTATTGTCTGCAGTGCCATGTCGGCAATGTAACGACAACAGAATGAATATGAAGAAGATTGATTTAGACCGCGACCGGATTGATTTCGGCGACGGAAAGATAGGAAAGTTGTTTCGATCGCTTTTCTTCCCCACGCTCGTAGGCATGATTTCAATGTCGGTGGCAACCGTCACCGACGGCATTTTCGTGGGCCGTGGAGTGGGGGCCGACGGCATTGCAGCCGTAAATATCGTGGCACCGCTATGGATGGTTGTCACGGGCTTGGGACTGATGTTGGGCATCGGAGCCTCGGTGGTGGCAAGCATGCAGCTTGCCTCAAACAATGTGAAGGCTGCGCGCATAATCCTCACGCAGGCATTCGGCGTGGGTTTTGTGCTCACCGTCGTCTTTGCCGGGCTTTGCGTGGCTGCGCCCCGTGCCGTGGTTGGTTTGCTGGGGTGCAGTGCTGCACTCGAAGCCCATGCCCTCGACTACATGTTGTGGCTCATGCCCGGCATGGTGTTTCTGTTGTGGCAGTGTGTGGGCATGATGCTCATCCGCCTCGACGGGTCGCCGCGCTACGCCATGTGGGTGCAAGTTGTCTCGGCTGTCACCAACATTGTGCTCGACTGGGTGTTTGTCTTTCCGCTCGGCATGGGAGTAAAAGGCGCGGCAATAGCCACGTCGATAGCCTGCGGTGCGGGCGGAATAATGGCCTTGACTTATTTTGTTTGGTTTTCAGCCACCTTGCGTTTCTACCGTTTGAAGATGAGTGTCACGTCGGTTGCGCTCACCTTGCGCAACACATGGTATATGGCGAAGCTCGGTTCGGCCACATTTCTCAACGAGATTGCCATGAGCGTGACAATGCTTGCGGGCAACTACATGTTCATGTCGTCGCTTCATGAGGACGGTGTTGCGGCTTTTGCCGTGGCGTGCTATCTGTTCCCCGTAATATTCTCGGTAAACAATGCCGTGGCACAGGCGGCGCAACCCATAATAAGCTACAACTACGGGGCACACAACAGTGAGCGCGTAAACCGTGCATTGCGTGTCTCGCTGCTCACCGCCGTGGCTTGCGGTTTGAGCGTAACACTGGTGCTTTGCCTCGTTACAAAATATGTGGTGGCCATGTTCCTGGCTCCCGGAGAGGCTGCTTACGGCATTGCCACACACGGGCTTCCGCTTTTTGCCACATGCGCCATATTCTTTGCCGTTAACATCGCCGCCATAGGCTATTACCAGAGCATTGCCCGTCCGGGCATGTCGGCTTTCTACACGGCACTGCGCGGCATCGTGTTTTCGGTTCCGGCATTTGTCGTTTTGCCGCATTTCATAGGCGTTTACGGACTGTGGCTAGCCATTCCCGTTGCCGAACTGCTTACGGTGTGCGTGATTGCTGCGGTAAGGCTACGCTCGTTGCTCTAATGCAGCACGCATGTGCTGCGGCTGCGCAACGGGTGACACCAAGGCTTAGTTGTGCCGCTTAGTGGTATCGGTATTGCAGAAAAGCAGTGGTGGTTGGGGTTGTGAAGGGCTTGGCCAGTGTCAGCAGGTGGCGCACACCTGGCCGTCGGCTTGCCATGCCTTTTCGGCAAGCCACTCTTCGTAGACATTCTCCAGCACGGCCACGATGCGCGTTTCGGCTTGGTTGGCCCACATGCGGAACTCTCCGTCGGCATCATATTGGCGTGCAAATTCCAACAATCGGTCAATGGCAAAGCCGTCGGCAACGATGCCCACGCCTTCGCGCTCGGCATCGGTGGCGTTGCAGAGCTGCTCGACATGCGCCGGAATCATTATTGCCGGTTTGCCCATGTAGAATGCCTCGCACACCGACTCGAAGCCGGCAGTAGTGGCGTAGGCCTTGCTGTCGGCAAGGGTGCGCAGGAATTTCTCGTCGTCGAGACGGTGGAACGAAAGCTTTTCGTCGATATGCAGGGTTTCGGGAGCATCGCGCTTGTCCCAAAAGAAGCGCAGTTCCACGTCGGGATGAAGCTGGTGCCATGCCAAAACATCGTTGGCGAAGCCGGCGTTGAGCAGATAACCGGCTATGTAGTTGCCGTGGTGGCGCGGCACTGTGAGTGCTTCTTGACGCAACAGTGGCGGCACTACGCTGAGACGCAGGTCGCTGCAGGCGGCGTATGGACGCATCGACAATGCGAGCCTGCGCCGTGCTTTCATGCAAGTGGCGCGTGTGAATGCCATCAGCGAGCGTTGCGAGGCGTGCCATTTGTCGGGCATCGCGAAGTCGGGATGCATGAACAGATACTGATGTCCGATGCAAACCTCGGGAACATTGGGGTTGAAAAGGGCATAGGTAATGCCGCACAGCACGTCGTAGAAGTTTATCACCATGTCGGCTCCGCTCTCTTTTATGCGCCGGCGTATGAAGAAAAGGCTTGCAACATATTTCGGGAAATGCATGATGTTGCACGCTGTCGATCGCAGAAGCCCCATTTGGCGGTTGTCTTTCGACGGTTTGAAATAAGGAGAATCGAAATATTCCACCCGGGCGTGTGCCTTGCGCGTGAAAAAACGCGGTATCTTGCGAGTCTTGCTCTTGCCTACAAGCATTCCTACCACCTCGTGGCCGTGTGATCCGAGCATCTGCTCAAGAGCGAGTGCCTGCGTGAGGTGGCCGCGTCCCTCGCCCTGCACTATAAACAGTATCTTCATAATTGTCTTTTGTTTTATGTCAGCATCTGTTGTGACATGCGCAAAATTACATCGAAGATATTTCAATAGTGTTGAGAAAGTGCAACTTATGGATTATATTTTCAGGCATTGGTGTTTGATAAAATATTGGTCTAACATAGTAAAACGTGGAATGTCTGTTCTTTATAAGACTTCTGAAAACTCGGGGCTTACTTTTGCGCTTTGCACGGTTTGCTATCCATTGCCCCTGTAAGGGGCGCATATTTCAATCTCACAATGAATTATGCGCCCCTTACAGGGGCAAATTTAGTAAAAAAAAATAAACGCAGGGGCAAGCCCCTGCGCTATAATCTGTCGTCCCTACGGGACTTGCTATTTGCAAAGTTTTTACCGGATACTAATAGTTGTTTATCTGTATAGACGGTAAAGAAATAGGTGTTATTTTTGGGCGGCACGCGTGTTTTGGCTAATTTTGCACCATCAAAACATCAATATGGAAGCAGAACGATTGTAGCTTAGAGTGCAACCTTGTTGATATGGCATTAAAAATAACATTTAGAACAAGCGAATATGATAAAGAACCTTCTTTTTGATATGGGCGGTGTTGTGTTCAATCAGAATACAGAAGAAGCATTCCGCCGTTTCAGACAGGCTGGGATCGACACCGATTATTACATGGGAAAATACGGGCAGAAGGATTTCTTCCTTGACGTGGAGACTGGTAGTATAGACGATGAGGAATTCTGCCGAAAGATGTCTGAGGTTGTTGGAAGGACAATATCATGGGATGAGGCTCAAAATTGTTGGTTGGGCTTTTTCGATGGAGTGCCGGAAGGGCGACTGCGTAGTTTGGAAACGCTGCGAAAGAACTATCATCTTTGTTTGCTGAGCAACACAAATCCTTTCATAATGGCTCACACAAGGAGCAGCAATTTCTCGAAAGAAGGGAAGCCAATAACCGATTTCTTCGACACATTATTTTGTAGCTACGAGATGAAATGCTGCAAACCTGATGACGAAATATATTTGAAAGCCCTCAAGCAAGACCTTATGGTTGCTGAGGAATGCTTGTTTGTGGATGACAGCCAAGCCAATTGCGATGCGGCAGAAAGATTGGGTTTTCATGTTCTCCACAGTAAGTCGAATTCCGATTGGATGCCCCAATTGACTGAAATAATCAAGCAGAATAACAAATAGAACAAAAAAACGACAAAGTTTCAGTAGTGCAATATTACTGAAACTTTGTCGTTGACAGACAAAAGCAGTGTTGCAATTGCCGGTGTTATGGTTTTTATTCCACGGTGAATGTAGTTACCTTCATGCCGTTCTTGGTGTTCTCGTGGTTGGGATCGCCGATAACGATGCCGTATTCACCCGGAGTAAGGTCTTCCAATACAAGATAGTAAGAGCACTCGCCGTATTTCTTTGCCTTGTAGTCAATATTTGACAGGTTGTTGCTTTCGGTCTTCGACAGTGTGCCAGCTTCGGCAAGTTGGTATCTGCGCTCCTTGCCTTTCACCTCAAACTTGAATATGGAGATGAACGAATTGGGGTCGGTTTTGTTGTCGGCTGCCTTCACGATGAGACGGGTAGTGGTGCCGCCTACGGCCTTGCTCGTTGACTTTGTGCCCTGAAGAGTGAGTCTCGACTTTACTTTACCTATGCCTACGAGGTAAAGACTTGCGCCGGCTTTTGTCTTTACGGTTCCGTTTTCGCGTGACAATTTTACTCCTTCGCTGTCAGAAACCAAGAGAAGTGTTTCCTCGGCAAATTCGGGTTCGGCTACTGTTACATTTTGTGCTGACAAATTTGTAATCGATGCGAATGCAATGATTAATCCTAAAAATAGTTTGTTCATACAGATTGTGTTTTATGTTTTTTGCAAAATTAAGATATTTTTATAAATTCTTTCTGTATCCATTGTTAAAAAAAATAAATGGGACAAAAGTCTTTATAAATGTTCTTTTTGGCCTGTAATATTGCCATTTGCCCTCGATGCCGAGCTTTGCGAATGTCAATCATGTTGTGAAAATGGTATTAGGTGACGTTGAAGAATAGCTTTGCAAGATTTGCAGTAGTAAGAATCAAGGCCGCAAATCATGCCAAGTTATTCTTCAACCGTCACTGAGATTGGTTGTAAAAAATGTTTCTTTGCCGTTGGAGGGTCAGTCTTTCAGAGGGTTCCAACCTTGTGCTTTCAGTTCAAACTCGTTGTTGTCGCGTGTGACGAGCATCATGCCGAGTTCTTCGCGTGTGATGTGTCCGATGAGTTTCACGCCTTCCATTTGCTCTATTTTCTCGTGGTCGCCTATGGGAACTGTGAATAGCAGTTCGTAGTCTTCGCCGCCGTTGAGTGCGCAAGTGGTTACGTTCATGTTGAGTTCTTCGGCCATTACTGCCGTCTGGTAGTCTATCGGAATGTTTTTTTCGTATATGCGGCATCCGCAGTGGCTTTGTTTGCAGATGTGCATGAGTTCGCTGCTGAGGCCGTCGCTTATGTCCATCATGGCCGTGGGGCGTATGTTTAGCTCGCGCAGACGCGCAATGATGTCGCCCCGGGCTTCGGTTTGCAGCTGCCGTTGCAGCAGATATTCCTTTCCGGCAAAGTCGGGTTGGAAGTTCTTCAGTTCCTCAAGTGCGCGCGTGTCGTTCTTTTTGCGTGCCTCGTCCACCTGCTGATAGTACACTGTTTTCTCGCGTTCAAGCAGTTGCAGACCCATATAGGCTGCCCCGAGGTCGCCGGTTACGCACACGAGGTCGGTGTCGTGAGCTCCGTCGCGATAAACGATGTCTTCTTTTTTTGCTTCGCCTATGCAGGTTATGCTTATGGCCAGTCCGGTGTAAGACGATGTGGTGTCGCCTCCAACGATGTCAACTCCCCACTTGTCGCACGCCATGCGCAAGCCGCTGTAAAACTGTTCCATATCCTCAACCTTGAACCGCTTGCTGAGCGCGATGCTCACCGTGAGCTGGCGCGGAGTGCCGTTCATGGCGAATATGTCGCTTATGTTGACCATTGCCGACTTGTAGCCCAGGTGCTGCAAGTCGATGTATGTGAGGTCGAAGTGCACTCCTTCCATAAGCATGTCGGTGGTGACTAGCACCTCGCTGTCGGGATAGTGCAGCACGGCGCAGTCGTCGCCCACTCCGCGGCAGGTGGAGGCATTGACGGGTTTTATGCCGTTGGTGAGATGGCTTATAAGTCCAAACTCACCGAGTTTTGCTATGTCGGTCATCGCGTCAGGCCCTTCTAATCATTTCACGCATTATCTCGGTCATGAGCGGCTGGGCGTTGTTGGCAGCCACCTGCACCTCTTCATGGCTCACTTCAACGGGTGTGTCTTCGAGACCGAGGTCGGTTATGATGCTGATTCCGAACGTGCGTATGCCGCAATGATGTGCCACAATCACTTCGGGAACGGTGCTCATGCCCACGGCATCGCCCCCGAGACGGTGATACATCTTATATTCGGCCGGAGTTTCAAACGTGGGGCCTTGCACGCCTATATACACGCCATGCACAACACGGATGCCTTTTTCTTTTGCAATGGAGTCGGCCTCGGCAATGAGTGCGTGGTCGTAGGTCTCGTGCATGTCGGGGAAACGCGGACCGGTGGGGAAGTTCTTTCCGCGCAGCGGATGCTCGGGGAAGAAGTTGATGTGGTCGGTGATGATCATGAGGTCGCCTATCTTGAACTCGGGATTCATGCCGCCCGAAGCGTTGCTCACAAACAAAGTCTTGATGCCGAGCTCATACATCACGCGTATGGGGAATGTAACTTCCTTCATGGAGTAGCCCTCATAATAATGGAAGCGTCCTTCCATTGCCATGATGTCCTTGCCGCCAAGCTTTCCGAAAATAAGTTTTCCGGCGTGTCCCTCTACTGTCGAGACCGGGAAATTGGGTATGTCGCAGTAAGAGAACTCATAGCTGTTGGTTATTTCGGTGGCCAGCTGGCCGAGACCTGTGCCAAGGATGATGGCCGTTTCAGGACTTGTTGTCATTCTTTCTTTCAGCCATGCTGCTGTTTCCTGTATTTTTTCGTACATAATTTATGATTTTATTGTTAAATTCTTCTTGTCCATCTGCCAGGAATTTTACTTTTATTGGCAGAGCATAGGTTTTCCGTTTCACTTCGTCGCTAAGGCCACTGACATGCGTGAGACGCGTACTGTCTTTCTCGGTGGTGATTATGATTTTGGGCGACGGCATGGCATTGAACTCGCGGTTTATGCGTTCCACGTCGCCGGTTGTGAACTTGTGGTGGTCGGCGAAAGTCATTGGGGTGACGTGGGTGGTGTAGGGTTGCAAATCGACAACCAACTGTTGCGGCGAGGCAATGCCGGTGAGCAGCAGCACATTGGTGTCTTTTGCCATGCTGCCGAGTGCGAGGCGGCCCTTTCCGAACACGGAAACAAGGTCGCGATAACAAATTGATGTGAAATAAAGTTCTTGGAAAGGGAACAACCCCATAGCCCTCTTCAACACGCGATATTCCATGGGTTTGAGGTCGGTGGGGCATTTGGTGATGATTACAATGTCGGCACGCGCCGTGCCTTTCCGTGGTTCACGAAGGCGGCCGGCAGGCAGAAGGCGGTCGTAGATGATGAGCCTGTGGTAGTCAACGAGCAGGATGTTGATACCGGGCTTGACATAACGGTGCTGGAAAGCGTCGTCGAGCAGTATCACTTCAACGTCGCGTGTGGCAGCATCGTGGGTTAGGTGGTCAATGCCGCGGCATCTGTCGTTGTCCACTGCCACATAAATGTCTTTGTATTTGGTGTGTATCTGGAACGGCTCGTCGCCTATTTCGGGCATTGATGTCTTCTTCTTTGCCACTACATAACCCTTGCTTTCGCGCTTGTAGCCACGGCTCAGCACTGCTGTCTTGAACGAATGGCGCAACAGTTCGACGAGATATTCCACATGCGGAGTCTTTCCCGAACCGCCGACAGTGATGTTGCCCACGGCAATTACGGGAATGTCGAAGCTCCGGCTTTTGAGCATTCCGCAGTCGAAAAGCCAGTTGCGCACCCTTACGCCGAGGCCATAGAGCCAGCTCAACGGCAAAAGCCATTCGTTTATCTTTATGAAATCGCCTTCTGTTCTCATTCTTCGCCTTTGTAATGTTGTGTAGCTTGCATGCCCTTTGTCGCCGTTTCGTGCTATCGCACGGGCCATGTCACGGCCCGCATGTCATTTCAGGTTCATGGCAAACGGTATTCTTGCCTGCAGAGCTCCGTGCCGGTCGATGCCTTTCAGCATCATGTAAGGTTCGTAAAGATCGCCCAAAGTCAGCCGTAACTGTTCGTCGAGATAGTTCTTCTTGGATGTGGCAGAAAGTATTTGGTCGGTCCAAGAAGGCAGTGTGGGATATTCCTCGGTGTACCATTCGCCAAGTTTTGCGAGCTTGGCAGCCTTTGCCACAGCCTCGTCGAGGCCTCCGAGCTGGTCTACAAGTCCTATGCGCAGTGCATCGCCGGCAATCCACACGCGCCCTTGTGCTATCTTCTCGATGTCGGCAACAGACTTGTGGCGTCCGTCGGCAACGCGTTTGCGGAAGAGCGAATAGCCCCGGTTGACATAAGATTGCAGGTAGCCCAGTTCCTCATCGTTAAACGGACGTGCCAGAATGTTGCCGAAATTGCTGTGGCGGTTGGTCTTCACTTCGTCGAACTTCACCCCGAGTTTCTGCGTAATCAGTCCGCTCAGGTCGGGCACGGCTGCGAATATTCCTATGCTTCCGGTGAGTGTGTTGGGCTGGGCCACAATCCACGAAGCCGGTGCCGACATGTAGTAAGCGCCCGAAGCGGCATAGTCGCCCATTGAAATCACTACGGGTTTCTTTTTCTTCAACTCGCTTATCTGATGCCAAATCTGCTCTGAAGCATACGCGTCGCCGCCTCCGGAGTTGACGCGAATTACCACGGCTTTCACTGCATCATCCTCTGCCAGTTGTTCAAGGTCGGTGCAAACCGTTTCGGCCACGATGCCGCCATTGCCCGAGATGAGTGATGCCTCCGATGTCTGCACTATCGTGCCGGATGCATAATACACGGCAATGGCATCGCCCTTTGTGGCTTTTCCGCTGACATTCTTCATGTCGGCCACGCTTAACTGCGGCACGCGTTCGTCGTCGTCAAGTTTGAGCATCTTCTTCACAACGCCTTTCACCTGGTCGGCATAAAGGAAACCGTCTACGAGATGAGCCTTTTTCAGTGTCTCGGGGTCGTCAAACATAATCATGCGGTCGGCATAGCTGTTGAGCGAATCGACGCTCACTCCACGGGCATCGGCCACCGCTTTGCACACGTTGCGCCACAGTCCGCCCACATAGGCAGACACCTGTTGGCGGTTGGCATCGCTCATGTGGTCTTCGGTGTAGGCTTCGGTGTAGCTCTTGTATGTGCCCACTTTCACCACTTGATATTTCACTCCGAACTTTGCAAACAAGTCTTTGTAGAACATTGGCTGCGACCCCAGGCCGTGCCAGTCAATCATTCCCTTGGGATTGATGTAGACCTTTGTGGCCACGGAAGCCACATAATAAGTGCCCTGTGAGTAAGAATCACCGTAAGCCACTATCCATTTGCCGCTTTTCTTGAAGTCGGCCAGCGCGTTGCGTATCTCCTGCAGCGAGGCATAACCCGTTTGTACGGCTCCGGCTTCTATGTATATGCCGCGTATTTTGTCGTTGTCTTTCGCCTTCTTTATTGCCTGCACAATGTCGTTGAGGCCGGTATTCCCTACGGTTGAGCCTGTTACTTGGCCCCAGATGTTGTCTTTGCCCTGCTCGTCGATAATTCCCGAAAGGTCAACCACAAGCACAGAGTTGTCTGACACCGATTTCTTTGCTTCGCCAGAAGCCACGATGCCCACAAGAGCCATGGCTCCGAAAATGCTTACGACGACACCCAAGACAATCATTCCGACCACTGTCGCGGCTACATACTTGAAAAAGTCTTTCATATTCTCACATTTATGTTCCACAAATAAAGGCGCAAGCCAAGTTGGGCAGGATTTTGCATGAATTGCAAACATGATGACCTGCCTAATGCAAAGTTAGCACTTTTTGCCGACACGGCAACCTTATTTATATTGTATTTCGATTTTACACGATGTATATTTCACCTTTTCGTCTGAAATTAGTAATTTTGCAGTTGTTTTCAACATACGGTAACGCATTTTGATTTAAATTATTCTTTTAGACTGACAGCACAATGGACAAAATCCAAAAGCTCAATTATGAGAAAACACTGAGAAGAAAACTCGACCTCTTACTCAAAACCGGCCAGATGCTTGTGGCTAGTTCTGCCGACACAAGCCGCATTTTGCGCAACATGAAACGCACCGCAGCTTATCTCGGTTTGCCCGAAGAAAAACTGCACATCTATGTTTCTTACAACATGCTTATGGTGAACCTCAGCGACGAGGAACACTCTTTTTCCAAGTTCCAGCGGTGCGACAATCACGGCATCAACATGACTGCAATATCCGAAATAAGCCGTCTTACGTGGACTGCCATACGTGAAGACTACTCGCTCGACCGCTTCGAGGAAGAACTTGATAAGATAGCTGCCAAGCCACGCAACTACAAACCGTGGTATGTTGCAATAGGAGCGGGTTTCGCATGCGGCGGGTTCTGCATACAGTTCGGTTGCGACTGGATTGCATTCTTCTATGCTTCGATAGCAGCCATTCTCGGTTTCCGCCTGCGTGCGGTGCTCAATGAGCGCGGATATAACGGTTATGCCAACATAGCCATTGCTGCGTTTGTGTCCACCTTGATAGCCTGGTTCTCGGCCTACCTCTCAATGCCGGTAGTGGCAAGCCATCTTCCCGAGCCGTTAGCCGCATTCCTGCACAGCAACACGCCGTGGCATCCGCTTCTGGCATGCGCCCTTTTCATTGTACCTGGCGTTCCGCTTATAAATTTTGTAAGCGATATGCTCGACAGCCATTTCGAGGTAGGAATGATAAGAGCCCTCAACACGTTGCTTATGGTAGTAGCCATGTCGTTCGGTATAGCCATAGCCATAAAAGTGTGTGTCATCGACAACTTCGTGAAAGACCTCAGTATGACTCCACACAACAACTACCTTGCCTATGCCACTGCCGCTGCAATCTCGGCAATGGGCTTCTCTATGATATTCAACATACAGCGCAAACTCCTTTGGGTAGTAGCCATCGGCGGTATAATAGCCGTGTGTACGCGCAACTTTGTCAACCTCGGACCGAGCAACAACAATATCGGGCTCGACCAGGGACTTATCATCGGCTCGCTTGTTGGTTCGGCATTGATAAGTATAATATGTGTCAAGGCGGTGCATGTATTCCATGTCCCGCATCATGTCTTGTCTATTCCGAGCGTCATTCCTATGGTGCCTGGCGTGCTGATGTACCGTGCCCTGTTCGGTCTTATAGAGATGCAGGGTGTTGTAGGTGAGCTTACCGAAGCTTTCTCAAATGCCGTCAAGGCCTCGCTCACTATTCTTTGCATTGCCATAGGTGTGGCCATTCCCAACATATTCGCACGCAAGTGGATTGCACCTAACCGCCGTCGCAAGCTCGACAAAATGATTGAGGAACGCCGCCAACGCGGAAAGTTTGTCGATTTTGCTGTGTTCGACGAGAAATAAGAACGACTGTTTGCGCGACTGACAACGCTTGAAGCGAAACCAAGAAACGACCAATACATATTATCGCAATGCCCGACAAACCTACTATTTCGGTGGTGATGTGCACCTGCAACGGCGAAAACCGCCACTTGCGAGAGCAACTCGACTCAATATTGGCACAGACTCTGTTGCCCAACGAGATTGTCATACAGGACGACTGTTCCACAGACGGCACCATGGCAATACTTGAAGAGTATGCCCACCGTGCACCGTCGGGCGTGAAGATATGCTTTGCCGGCAACGCCAAACGTCTCGGTATAAACAACAATTTCTTCGGCGCAATGGCCAAGGCTACATGTGATTACATTGCTATAAGCGACCAAGACGACATTTGGATGCCTACAAAACTTGAACGGCAAATGGCTGCCATAGGCGACAATATGATGTGTGTGTGCCGCTCCGAGCCGTTCTGCGAGAACGGAGCCGTGGCGCGTTACGACCGCCGCAAGCCCAACTGCAATCTCATTCGTCTGTTCTACGCCTCGATGATGGGTCATTGCCAGTTTTTCAAGCGCGACTTGTTGCAGTATGTGCCCACTGCCGCCCAGTGCCCGGAGATTTACCGGCGCACGCTCTACGACGTTATTCTCGGCACCGTTGCCGCTGCACTCGACAGCATAACGCTTCTCGACGAGGTGCTCGTGAGGCAACGCCGCTATGCCGATGCTGCCACCTATGTGGCCTACGACAGGCATCGTGTGCGTTCTGCCGACAATGCTTTGGCCATGGTTTTCTATGGCATTGTGCACTATCGCAGCATAAAACCGTTTATGAATGCACATTTCAAGGCACGCCTTGACTTCTTGAAATGTATAAAAGCCGACAATAAAATATACCGCGACGGGCTGCGTCTGCTCGAAAGCGAGAGCCGAAGCGGTTTGCGTGCATTGGTTGACACGACGCTTATGTATGTGAAATACCGCCATACATTGTTCTATACCCGCGAGAACGACCCCGTGGCTTTTGTCCGCGCACTGCTCCATCCGTTCATGCAGGTTTACAATTACAGTTATTTGCAGCACCGCAAATACTGAAATACACTTCTAATCACAACGAAAATTCCGGCGATTTAAAGTCGGCATAAACAAAACGAATTTGCGCCAGTATATTGGAATTCAATCGAAATCCAGATATGCTGGCGCAAATACTTTATTATATGGTGCAATCATCTTCTAACAATCACTCTCCGATCAAGGCTTTGGCTTCGGTAGTGAGATATTTCTTTATGTCCTTGACCGCAACGTCGAAGGCCACCGGACCTACGGCATAAGGCGCGATTTCATATTGCTGATAGACAAATTTCAAGGTGTCATTTACAAGCCAAGGCGTGTGTTCGGGCAACGGAATGATGCCACTTTCGGGCAAGATCAGGTAACTGTTCAGGGTGGAATCGGCAGCCGATGTCTCGCCGCAACCTCTCAGATACCACAGCACACCCTTTCGCAGCAGCGGCTGCAGGGCACGGATGCGCTTGGAGTCAACCATTTTGTAAACCGGTTTGAATGTGCGCTTGCTTATGTTTACATAATAGAAATTGTACGATCCGTGCGCGCCGCCCATGTTTCTCTCGTCGGTTACACTGTAAGTGACATACAATGGCGTTTCTTCGCTCTTTTCTATTTTCACCTGTTGGTATAAAGGCGGCATGTCGTCATGGTTGTCATTGAATTCGTTCATTTCTTCCCCGTATTCCACAAGATAGTTCATTGTGCCCGTTCCATAGTAATCCACCATCTTTTTGCCGTCGCCTACGCTGCCTTTGTAGACGGGATATTTTTGAAGATACTTCGGTTCGTCGGTTCTTTCGCGCGGTATGTAGCGTGCCGCCAGTTCTTGGGCGATGAAATTTCTCACCCCAATGGCAAGACTGTCGTCGCCTTGCGGATAGTCAACCGAGAACGTACACTCCAAACCCGAACTCGTTTTCTTGTGATAACCTATACTGTCAACGGCAAGCGTCGGCGACTCCACACTGGGCGTATCGGTAGCCACCGAATCTGTATCCATCTTCTGTGTTGATGTCTTGCACCCCGTGGCGCAAAACGAAATGGCCATTGCGCCCATAACCAACATCTGTAATTTCTTCATCTCTATAAGTGTTTTCTTGTATGGTTGTTTGTATAGTAATGTCCCAAGAAATAACTTGACTTGTTTTTGAACATTACATATTCAGAAAAAGCATCTTTTGTTGTCTGTCGTCACTTGCAGCATTTCTCCTTTGCTTTGGGCTCTGCCACGGCTCTTACCGAACCTCCTATGTAGCGTGCATTCATATACCAGCTGTAATTTGCGAAATAAAACGACAGACATGCGGCATTGCCATCCACGCTACCGTCTCTCGTACTTGTCCAATACACTGCATTGTCGCCCTGCAACATTATTTCCTTTCCGTTGCGCGCCCCTGCTGCCGGAAGAAATATGGCATTGCCGTTGCGCACGCTTTTCACCTCATATCCGGCAATAGTGTCATTGGCGGCAACGGCTTTCTTCACCCATGTCCAGGTGCAGTTGGCCGTGTCGCCAAGTTCCATGAATTCTTTTTCGGTAGGCATGCGGCATCCTTCGCCCCAATTGGCGGTTGCCGAATCGTCGGCAGGGTCGAGTGTTGCCTTGCTGTCCTTGCTGTCATACTTGGTCATCTTTTCGAAATCCGTTCCGTAAAGATAGGTCTCCTGCGAACAGTCCTGCTTCGGCTTTGTCTCGCCCCATGCGTAAAAATCGCCGTAGTCGGTTTCTGTTTCCGCGCCAATGTTGGTCTTAGCCCACAACACGCCGCTCGGCAGTTGAAGGTCAACAAATTCGTGCCCGTTTATCACCACCGTTCCGTTGCATGCTCCTTTGCCGCAGGTCTTGCCCTTGCAGCCGGTCAATGCCGCTGCTGCGAGTGCTGCAATGGCCATGCTGCACACCATGTTTCTTGTCTTATTCATAGCTTTTGTTGTTATTGTTGTTTGTTGTTGCGTTCCGACCGGCGGCGGAATATGTTGGCCAGCATCGCCCCCGACACGTTGTGCCACACGCTGAACACCGCCCCGGGAATGGTTGCCAGCGGATATTGTGCGAAATGCACCGTGGCCAACGACGTTGCCAATCCCGAGTTTTGCATGCCAACCTCTATGGCCACCGTGCGGCATTTGTTTTCCTGCATGCGCAATGCCTTTCCTGCAGCATAGCCCAAGGCATATCCCAAGAGGTTGTGCAAAATCACCACGCAGAGCACCAATATTCCGCAAGTCATCAGTTTTGCGGCATTTGCACTCACCACTGCGCCAACTATGGCCACTATTGCCAGCGTCGACACAAGCGGCAATATGTCTACGGCATTGCCTGCAAACTTCGGGAAGAACTTGTTTATTGCAAATCCAAGTGCAATGGGCAGTATCACTACCTGTATTATCGACATGAACATCGACAGTATGTTCACGTCCACCGTCTGCCCGGCATAAAGATATGTGAGCAGCGGTGTTGCCACCGGTGCGAGTGCCGTCGATACGGCAGTCATGCCTACCGACAGTGCCACGTCGCCCTTGGCAAGAAAGGTCATCACGTTCGACGACGTGCCGCCCGGGCAAGTTCCCACCAAAATCACGCCCACGGTGAGTTCGGGCGAGAGGTTGAAGCAGCGCGACAGCACAAAAGCCAAAAGCGGCATAATGGTGAACTGCGCTGCAAAACCTATCATCACGTTCTTTGGATGACTGAACACCACGCGGAAATCAGAAAGCTTCAGCGTCAAGCCCATACCGAACATCACGATGCCCAGCAACGTGTTTACATAACTTGTCTTTATGAAGCTCACTGCTTCGGGTTTCAGCAGAGCTATCAATGCCATGCATATCACTATGGCCGACATGTGGCTGCTGAAAAAGTCAGATACTTTTTTCAAAAAATCCATTTCTTCTTTTTATGTGGGTTCTATAAATAGGCTTTGTCAGATCGCCGTTATTCGCCCACCATCGGGAACATCGACATGCGGTAGGCAAGAAATCCGTAAGGAATGAGCTTTATGCCCACATTCTTCTTCAAGGTGGCGGGAGTGGTGAGAGGCATCACCGGGTCGCCCTTGTCGGGGTTCCAGTCCACCAGTTCTGCCTTGGCGTTTATTGTCAAAGGAGCATTGGTGTAGCTCCATGCAAACGGATGGCGCACTGCCGAAGTCTCCACGGTGCAGCCGTCGAGGCTCTCAGGTGTGAGCGCATAGCGGTATTCTGTCCACAGCTCTTCGTTTATGTCGAAGTTGTCGCGGTTGTCCTGCTGCATCGAAGCGGCAAAGAGCAACGGGCCGTAAGTAACCCATGCGCAACGTCCCTGGTCGATAAATCCGTCGAGTTTCATATAGCCGTTGGTGGGCACCATGATGCCCCACGACGGAGCTTTCTTGCCCTTGTAGAAAGGAAATTTCTCGCATCCCGTCACCAATTTCGGCTTCATGGGGAATGTGAGCTGTATCTTGTCGCCCTTGTTCCACTTGTTGTCGAGCACGATGTAGCTGTCAATCACTTTGCACTTCACTGCCTTGCCGTTGATTGCGAGTGCCGGACTGGTGCACCATGCAGGCACGCGCATGCGCAGCACCTGCTTGCGCGGAATGGTTTTCAGCGTGAATGTGAGCACGTCGCCAAACGGATATTCGGTTTCGCAAACTATGTCGTAGCGTCCGTCGCGTGTCTGCAAGTGTGCAGGGCCGTAGGTGAGCCACATGATCTCGCCGTTGCCGTTTAGCATAGCCATGTTCATTATGTAGTTGGGCAGTGCGCGGTTGATGTTCGACGGGCAGCAAGTGGGCCAGTGCATTTCCTTGTAGTAAGATCCGTCGTCGCGTATGCGCAAGTGAAATCCCGGTATACGGTTGGGTGCTTGCGTGTAGACACACTGCGAGAACGTTGAGTTCACCGCGCCAGGCAGTGCGTTGAAGGCATCCTGCTCAATGCGGTCGCCGTAGCAGGCATTGCCTGTGGCGCGTGCCAACCAGATGTTCGACCACATGAAATCGCTTATGTCGCAGCTCTCGGCTGCCTCAAAAGCCCCTATGCCGTGCAGGTGTTCGTTCGACGAGTTTACGCCTGTCGGCAGCATTGAGTTGGCCTGCAGAAACTCGTAGTTGTTTACCGATGCGGCCAGATATTCCGGGTTGCCGTTGTATATATAGCCTATTGCAGGCAGTTTCGAGGCTTCGTTCCAGCTCACCCCGTGGCATATTGCCGTGCGCAGAAACTCCTTTTTGCGTGCCCATGAGTCGATGAAGGCGGCATCGTAGTTGCCGAGCACCTGCAAGGCGCGGTTGGCAAAGCTCATGTCGCCGGTGATGCGCGAAAGCTCAAACATGTTTTCCACGCCCACGATGCGGCGTTCGGTGTCGAGGTCGGTGCCGCTGAAAGGTTCGTCGCGGTTCTTGTCGAAGGCAAACAAGGGGAAGTTGGCATACACTTTCTTAAGCATCTCGAGCACGCGCTGGTCTTTTGTAGCGCTGTAATAGGCCAGAGCCGATCGGCAGAACACCGCCTCGCTCCAATAAAGTCCGTGGTCGGCAGTCACCTTGCCCCATGTCTGCACATAATCCTTGTTGCTCGACATGATATATCCGTTGGGCTTTTGCCGTGCCACGACGGCATCCATCACGCTGCGGCTGCGGTTCATAAGATATTCGTCGCCGAGCAGATAGGCCAGACGCACGAAGCCGTCGGTGTAGTAGCCCGTCTGTTCATAGTGCCACCAACCGGGTTCGTCGGCCGAAGCCCAACCTTTTGCAAACTCGGTGTAGTTTATGCCTATTGTCTTTGTCATGCCTTCGGCGGCAAGTTGCGCCCACTCCTTGAGCCACCCCTCGGGTTTCAGTTCGCCGAGTTCAAAAGGTGCGTATGCCTTCGGGTTGAGCTTGGCCGTCGTCAAGCTCTGCGCCGGCGCTGCAAGGGCACAGGCGAAGAATGTGCCGAAAAGGATTGCTGGGATTTTCGTTTTCATATTGTTTCAGGTTTTTTTATTGTAGTCAACATGACTGATATGTCGGTCGTCGCCGACGGTTTTTGTCAAAAGAATGCGTCATAGTCATCTCATTCCGCTGCGCAACAATACGTTGCGGCGCAGACAGTCGCCATAGAAGAAGAGCTCCTGCAAGTGCAGATTGCCTACGGGGAAGAAACTTTCAAGTGGGGCAAATGCGTAGCGTTTGGCATCGATGCCCTTCATCACCAGCACATTGTGTGCCTTGTCCACGCTCACCGTTACTGCCGTGGCCGTGTCGCGCGGCACGGCTGCTGTGGCATAGGGGAAGCGCGTGTCGTCGGGTTGTGGCATTGTTCCGGCCTCAATCAGTGTGGCTGCGGTGCTGTCGGTAGTCCACGACACTGGGTTTATGCACCCAATGTTGCCGTTGCACAACAGAGGGCACATGGCATCGGGCGATGTCACGCTGTTGAAGTTCACCGTTACGCCCAGCGACACGGCATCGTTGGCCAGCTTTATGTGCGATGTGCGGTGGCCTTTCAGCGTCACTGTGTCGCAGGCATTCACCCCGTAGCCCACGACATAAGCCGCTATGAGTTGGCTGTAAGTGTCGTCGTCGATGTGCTTCAGCACCTCCTTCACCATTTGTCCGCCCTGACTGTAACCGGCAAGCACAAACTTGCGCCCGTGGTTGTAATGCTTCAGATAATAGTCGAATGCAGCCACTGCATCGCCGATAGCCACTCTGCTTGCCGCCTCCGAAGCCTCGCCTTCAAGAGCTTCAAACGTGGCTTGGCGATAATAGGGCAAGAACAGGTTGGCCCGCGTTGCGAATATTGTGTCGGCAAGTTCGGCCGACAGTTGCCAGGCATCGCGGTGTGCAGGGCGTGAAGGGTCGGCATTGTGGTGCACTGTGCCCTCACTGTCGGTCCAGTCAACAACGCACGTCGGCAGAAGATAGAACACGTCGGGCAGACTGTCGCTTGTGTTGTCAAGGCGTTTCTGCCCTTCAAACCACAGATTCTTGTCCGACCAGTCGAGTGGGGGGCAGGTGCTATCGTCCACATTCGCAGCATTGCCAATGATGACGCTGCCCCAAACGGCGAGAACCGATGCCAGTGCATATAATATTTTCATACCATTTTCTTTTTACGCCAAGCAAAGTTAATGTTTTTTTGTCTTATGCAATCTCTTCCGCCTACATTAATTTTCCGACGGGGCAAGGCCGTGCATGTTTTTCGGGCGCGGCTTCACATCAACGCAATAGCGGCTTCGCCTTTCGCCCGTGGCAACCGGAATGCGGCGTGTTGCATATGCGGCAAGTGCGTGCGGCACATGCCGCATGCGTGTGCCGCAAACGCCCAACGCGGCAGAATGGCGTTGTTTTGGCCCGAAGCACACGCCAAACCGTTGCGAAGCAAGGCACGCAAGTTATAAAAACAATATAAAACGGCCTTACTGCGCGAGTTTTTTAGTAACTTTGCAACTGGCTCGAAGGCATACTGCCACATGGCCGCAATATCAATAAAACATTCATGTCAGACAACAAGAAACCACTGCTCGGACTGTCGCTTTACGAACTGCGTGAGGTGGCCAAGTCGCTCGGGATGCCGGCATTCACCGGCGGACAGATAGCGAAATGGCTCTACACACAGCACGTTTCGCACATTTCCGAGATGACAAACATATCGAAAGCAAACCGCGAAAAGCTTGAAGCCGAATACACCGTGGGCTGCATGCCGCCCTCAGAAAGCCAGGTGTCGAAAGACGGAACGGTGAAATATCTCTTCCCCACGCAGTCGGGCAAGCATGTCGAGACGGTGTTCATCCCTGACAAAGACCGCGCCACGCTCTGCGTGTCGTCGCAGGTGGGGTGCAAAATGAACTGCCTCTTCTGCCAGACAGGCAAACAGGGCTTCGAGGGAAGCCTCACCGTGACCGACATTCTCAACCAGATTTACTCGGTGCCCGAGTGGCAACGGCTCACCAACGTGGTGTTCATGGGGCAGGGCGAACCCATGGACAATCTCGACAATGTGCTGAAGACAACCGAAATTCTCACCGCCGACTACGGTCTGGCATGGAGCCCCAAACGCATAACGGTGAGCTCTGTGGGATTGAGAAAGAAGCTGAAGCGTTTCCTCGACGAGAGTGAATGCCACCTCGCCATAAGTCTTCACACGCCCATTCCGGAGCAGCGCGCACAGCTGATGCCTGCCGAACGCGCCATGTCGATAGTGGAAATAATCGACCTTCTGCGCGACTACGACTTCTCGCACCAGCGTCGCCTGTCGTTCGAATACACCATGTTCAAGGGTGTGAACGACTCGATGACACACGCTCGCGAATTGGTGAAACTGCTCTCCGGACTGTTCTGCCGCATCAATCTCATTCGTTTCCACCAGATACCCGACGTTGACTTGCAGGGCACCGACGAACGCCACATGGAGTCGTTCCGCGACTATCTCACGTCGCACGGCGTGTTTACGACGATAAGGGCAAGCCGCGGGCAGGACATCTTCGCCGCATGCGGATTGCTGAGCACCGCCCGTAAGATTGAAGAAAAGCGCAACGCAGCAAAAAATGCCGCGACACCGCACCACGGAGAATGACAACTGCAAACCCCTACATGCCGCATAACGCTATCGGCCACACGATCGCACTGCTTGCAGCGCATGCCGCAATGGTTGCCGTGGCAATCCTTTCCGTGAGTTGCGGCGGTAAGATGCCGCTCACACCGGGCAGCACTGGCGCGCCCTATGAGGTGACGGTGATGGGCGACAGCACTGGCATAGTGGCCGGGGTGCTTTCGGCTGCAATGCCCGGACTGCCGCAAGAGGAGCCGATGTTTGACGTAGTTGAAGCTAAGGGCGACGGCAACGGCGCGGCCTACAACACGTCGCGCAACATAGTGACGGTTGACATCGACCCCAAACGGTATGCACAGACAACGGTGAAATATTCGAAAAACGTGCATGCCGAACCGCAAATCATCGTGCGCATTTGCTCCCCGTCGGCTGCGGCACTGCGCAGGCAGCTTCCCGGTAAAGCCCTCGTGCAGCTGCTTTGCCGCCATGAAATTGGCATCGAAACCGCACGCTTGGCCAAGAGGCACAACCCCGAGGCGGAGCGCACGATAAATCAGATGTTTGGATGCCGTATGCTTGTGCCACACACAATGAGGGCAAGTATGAAGGGAAAGAACTTTCTTTGGCTCACCGACAATGCGGCAACAGGCATGACGAGCATCTGCATCTACACGTCGGAAAACCGCGACAGCGTGATGAATGCCAACATAAAGGGCGAAACCGACGACATGCACATGACCACAACGCCCAACAGCACCACCGCGACGCACACACGCAGCCACGGTAACAAAGTGACTGTGACGCGCGGACTGTGGGAAATGAGCGGCGATGCCATGGGCGGGCCATTTGTGTCGCACGCCATAACAACGACTGACGGCAGCCGCACCATAGTGGCCGAGGCGTTTGTCTACGCGCCCGAAAAGCGCAAGCGCAACCTCATAAGGCGTGCCGAGGCATCGCTCTACACTCTGCGCATCGATGTGAAAAACTCTAAGGAAAGAAATGACAAGAGACCCGATTGCGGGACTCTACAACCATAGAAAAAAGTAAAACACAATTATGGAAGACAGAAAAATACGCGTTGCCATAACGCACGGCGATACCAACGGTATCGGATATGAACTTATTTTTAAAACCTTTGCCGAGCCCGAAATGCTCGAACTTTGCACGCCCATAATCTACGGGTCGCCCAAAGTTGCAGCCTATCACCGCAAGGCTCTCGACATGCAGGCCAACTTCAGCATAATAAACAACGCCGAAGACGCACGCGACGGAAGGGTGAACATGCTGGCATGTTTCGACGATGAGGTGAAAGTGGAAATGGGAACGCCCACACGCGAGTCGGGACACGCAGCACTGCGCGCCCTCGACCGCGCCATGACCGATTTCCGCAGCGGACTGTTCGACGTGCTCGTGGCTTGCCCCGTGAACGATGCCACGACAAGCAGCGACGACTATTCTTACCGCAACCTGAAAGACTATCTCGAGACAAGCGTGGGCGAGGGTAGCAAGGGCTTGAAGATAATGATAAACGAAACGCTGCGCATTGCCACTGCCACCGACGGACTTGACATAAAGGACGTGGCGGCAAACATCACGCGTGAAAGCGTGGCTGCAAAGATAAAGGCCATTGACGAGAGCATGAGGCGCGACTTCCGCCTGTCAAACCCGCGCGTGGCCGTGCTGGCACTCAACCACGACAACGACCGTCAGGAGGAACGCGAGGCTATTGTTCCGGCCATTGACGACATGGCTGCAAGCGGAGTGAACGCCTTCGGAGCATACCAGCCCGACGATTTCTTTGCACGCGAACTGTTCAACCATTTCGACTGCACGCTCGCAATGTATGACGATCAGGCCGCAATAGCATTCAACACGCTCATGCAGCAGGCCGGAGTGACACTCGTGACAGGACTTCCGCTCGTGTGCACCGCCCCTGCACTCACGCCGTGTTTCGAGGCTGCCGGCAAGGGCATCGCCGACGAATGCGCACTGCGCCACGCCATTTTCTGCGCCATCGACGTGTTCCGCCACCGCAACGAGTATGACGAGCCGCTCGCCAATCCGCTGCCGAAACTCTATCACGAAAGACGCGACGAGAGCGACAAGGTGCGTTTCTCGATACCAAAGAAGCGCGACACGCCAATGCGCGACAACCGCGACGCTGCACCACGGCCCGACCGCAAGCCGGCCAACGGCAATGCACCACAGCACCACCACAACGCCAAGCCGCAGCCAAACGGCGGCGCACAGCAGCCGGAAAAGGCCGAACCTGCCTCAAACAAGCACACTGAGTCACACGAACCTGCCGCTCAGGCTCAGGACGGCAACGCATAAGTGTGCCGCCGCGCATGCCTCGGCACTGTGCAGCAAGGCATCGGCCGGCCACCGTCGGGAGGCTGGAAAAAACCGGTATGCTTTGCATCAATATCGATTTTAATGTGTAAATTTGTCAGCAAATGGATACATCCGAACTGCGAAAAATTAAACAACGCTACAACATCGTGGGCAACTGCGACGCACTCAACCGCGCACTCGATGTTGCACTTCAAGTGGCCCCTACCGACCTCTCGGTGCTGATAGTGGGCGAAAGCGGCGTGGGCAAGGAGATAATCCCGCGCCTCATACACGACAACTCTCCGCGAAAGCACAACAAATACTTTGCAATAAATTGCGGCTCAATACCCGAAGGCACCATAGACAGCGAACTCTTCGGGCATGAAAAAGGGTCATTCACCGGCGCGATAAACGAGAGCGAGGGATATTTCGGCACTGCCGACAAAGGCACAATATTCCTCGACGAGGTGGGCGAACTGCCGCTCGCCACGCAGGCAAGGCTTCTGCGCGTGCTTGAAACTGGCGAATACATACGCGTGGGCGGACAGAACATAATGAAAACCAACGTGCGCATAGTGGCGGCAACCAACGTGAACATGCGCAAGGCAGTGAGCGAGGGGCGGTTCAGAGAAGACCTCTACTACCGTCTCAACACCATACCCGTGCAGATGCCGCCATTGCGTGACCGTGGAAACGACATCCTTCTGCTTTTCAGTCTGTTCACCATGCAAATGGCCGACAAATACCGCATTCCGCGCATAACACTCACCGAAGATGCAAAGGCCATGATGCTGCGCTACAAATGGCCGGGCAACGTGCGCCAACTGAAAAACATAACCGAACAGATGTCGATACTCAGTGCCAACCGAGAGGTGGATGCCGAAGCGTTGAGGCAGTTTATTCCGCAAGATCCCGAAAGCACCGAACTGGCCACTGTGGCACACGGCGGACAACACTCTTATGAAAGCGAGCGCGAGATATTATACAAGATACTCTACGAACTGCGCGGCAACGTGAGCGACCTGAGGCGCGAGCTTTCAACATTGCGCAAGCAAATCGACGACAATTCAACGTCGGGCGGACAGCAACACCACTATGGCAACCAGATAAACTCGATCTCGGGCGATGCGCAGATTGCGCAGAGCACGGCATACATGCCTGCCGTTGTGCGGCGCAACGACGACGCACAGGTGGAGGAAGTGGAGGCCGAGGAGATTGACGAATACGGCGAGACGCGCCACAACGACACCGCGTCGCAACAGCAACGTGCTGCCACGGCAGCATCGCAACGCTCCGACGGCGAACCGCGCAACCTGAACCTTGAGGACATAGAGCGCATGACAATAGAAAAAGCGTTGGAACGCAACAAGGGCAACCGCAAGAATGCGGCCACCGAATTGGGCATTTCCGACCGTACACTATACAGGAAAATAAAGCAATATGGGCTTGAATGACAAGATGAGACAACGCGTTACACATTATATCATATGCACCTTGCTGACCGTAGTGGCGACGGCCATGCTGCATTCGTGTGCGTTTAAGGGCTATAAGTTCAACGGAGCGAGCATCGACTATACAAAGACAAAGACAATACAGATAGCCGATTTCCCCATACGTTCAAGCTATGTGTGGGGACCTATGGGGCCGTTGTTCAACAACCAGCTCAAGGATGAGTTTGCCAACCACACAAAACTCATACAGGTGAAGCGCGGCGGCGACCTGAAAATAGAGGGCGAGATAACGCAATACACGCAACGCAACAAGTCGGTGGCAAGCGACGGACGCTCGGCACAAACCGAATTGTCGATAACGGTAAACGTGCGCTTCACCAACAACGTGAACCACAACGAGGACTTCGAACAGCAGTTCACCGCATCGAAATCGTATGAGACGACACAAAGCCTTAACTCGGTGCAGGAAGAACTCGTGACACAAATGGTGAAAGACCTCGCCGAACAGATATTCAACGCAACCGTTGCCAACTGGTGACAAGACAACAACGCTAAACAACAGCATGGATCTGACGCGACTTATCGACCATCCGGAACTGATGAACAAGGAGACATTGTACGAACTGCGCAACATTGTCGCCCACTATCCCTATTACCAGCCGGCACGACTGCTGATGCTGCAGAACATCTATCTGCTGCACGACACCTCGTTCGACGACGAACTTCACCGCGCGGCAATATACATGAACGACCGGCGGGTGATCTTCAACCTTGTAGAGGGGGCGCACTATGCCATAAAAAACCGGACCAAGAGCGAAACCGTAGGGCGCAATGACGGAAACAGCGCAAACCGCACATTGTCGATAATAGACAATTTCCTCGACTCTAACGGCAGTGAAACCGACGTGCCGGAAGAACCGCGCCGCAAACCCACGCCGGCCGATGCCGCCATTGACTATGTGGCCTATCTGATGAAAGCCGAAGCCGACGACGGCAAGGAAACGCAAGACGACGGTCCGCAGATGAAGGGGCAGGATCTTATAGACTCGTTCATAAACAAGGATGGAGGCAAGATAACGCTTCAGGAAGAGCCCACCTACACGCCGCAGATAGACCATCAAAACGATGGGGTAAAAGACGGCGACGACGGATACTTTACCGAGACGCTGGCGCAAATTTACATAAAACAAGGGCGATATTCAAAGGCACTCGAAATTATTCAGCGTTTAAATTTGAATTATCCAAAAAAAAATGCTTACTTTGCAGACCAAATAAGATTTTTGAAAAAATTGATATTAAATAACAAAAATAACAAACAAGAAAAATGATTTACACATTATTCGTAATCTTCATCGTGCTGGCTTCGCTGCTGATGATTTTTATCGTGCTCATACAGGAGTCGAAAGGCGGCGGATTGGCATCGAATTTCTCGTCGTCGAACGCCATCATGGGCGTGCGCAAGACAACCGATTTCATAGAGAAAGCCACTTGGGGACTGGCAATAGCCATGGTGGTGCTCAGCGTGGTGTGTGCATATGTGGCTCCCGTATCGACTGAGGATGTCAGCGTTATGGAAAAGGCTGCTACCGAGACTCGCACAACCAATCCCACCAACGCACAGGGATTTGGGGTAGGGCAGCAGCAGGCTCCTGCATCGCAAGGCACTCAGCAGGGTGCAACCGAAGCAGCACCTAAGGCCGCACAGCAACCGGCAAAATAAAGATTGCAACAAAAAATACAGGCGGGAGCAGCATTGCTGTTCCCGCCTTTTCGTTTGTATGATCGGCTGAGCATTGTCTAACTTGCATTTTTACGTATTAATATTATTGTTGTCCGGTAAAAACTTTGCAACGGGTAAGTCCCGTAGGGACGACAGATTATAGCGCAGGGGTTTGCCCCTGCGTTTATGTAT
>CAVKCP010000016.1:0-30545 GCA_963654815.1 Lachnospiraceae bacterium
TCTATTCCTAACCAAGAAACACCTTGCCATCAAACCTCTTTTCTGACTAACAACAAGCAATTTCTGATTTGGGTGACGCATTGACGAAGTCAGGTGGCTTCGCACTTGCTGGTGCAGAGCCACGCTTCTTTAGTATTGCGGAAAGCCATTGTTTTGGGGCTTTCTATACTATAATCTCGTCCATTTTTATGTCAAACTGGTCGGTTGGGATTTCGTCAACCAACTGGAATTTGAAACAAACTCCTATCTTGTAGGCTTGCGGAATGGCTGTAAGAAAGCGGTCGTAATATCCTTTGCCGCGTCCCATGCGGTTGTTGTTGCGGTCGAACGCCATTCCGGGCACCACCGCCACATCAATCTCCTGCAGGTTGTTGAAGGCCTCTCCCGTAGGTTCCATAATGCCGTAAGCCCCGGCATCCATGTCGTTTCTGCCATTGTAAACATGCAGTCGCATTGCCGTGTCGCCCGTGACAACAGGCAACAACACTTTCTTTCCGGCTTGGGCAAGGCTATCAAGGACATCGTGGGTGTAAACCTCGTCGGGCAGCGAACAGTACATCAGCACCGTCTTTGCGGCTTTTATGCGCTCATGGGCGAGCAATTGCCGCATGGGCGCAGCCGACATTTGGCGCAACTGCGCGTCGGTGTAATCGCGTTTGAGCTGCCTTATCTTGCGGCGCAGTTCGCTTTTAAGCATTCTTTCCGCTCTTTTTCACAGCTTTTGCTGCGGGCTTCTTAGGGAATGCCGCGTTGTTTTTGAATACACGCAGCGTTGCCGCAATAACGGGGTCGTCGTAGTTGATGTATTCTGTCCACGCCTCCTCGTCGAGCATGTTGTATATTATGCGGCTGTTGATGTAGCGTTCGAGCAGCTTGTGCGACTTGCGTATCATCAGGTTGCGGCGTTTCAGTCCGTTCTTGTCGGCATAGGTCGCAAATTTCTCCACGGTGTTCTGCCCTACAAGATATTTCGACAGCTCAACCATTTCCTTGAAGTTATTAAGCTTCAGACGGTTGTCGTCGGTGTAGGTGAACGCAAACTGCAGGATGAGGCCGCTCATCGAAGCAGCCTTGTAATACGAAGTCATGCCCGTAGTATCTTCTGGAATGAAAATGTCGGGGGTAATTCCGCCGCCGCCATATACGGTGCGTCCGTTGCCGGTGTGATAGGCCGGACCCGAATGCTTGATGCTGTCTTGCGAGAAGAACTCGCCGTGCTGGTAGCGGCTGAGCAGGTCTTGCTCGTATTCGCGGTCGTCGCCGGCGGTGTAAGGCTTCTGTATGCAGCGTCCTGACGGCGTGTAATAGCGTGCAATGGTGAGTCTTATCATGCTTCCGTCGGGGAAACCTATCTGCTGTTGCACCAGTCCTTTGCCAAAAGAACGGCGTCCTATGATTGTGGCGCGGTCGTTGTCTTGCATGGCTCCGGCAAATATTTCGGAGGCAGAAGCCGACCCTTCGTTGATGAGCACTACAAGCGGGATGTGCTGGTAGCTGCCGTGTCCGTCGGAACGGTATTCCTGTCGGGGCGACTTGCGGCCTTGTGTGTAGACAATGAGCTTGTTCTTCGGCAGAAATTCATTGGCTATCTGCACTGCCGAGTTGAGGTAGCCGCCGGTGTTGTCGCGCAAGTCTATCACGAGATTTTCAAACCCTTCCTGCGAGAGGTTGGCCAATGCGATGAGGAGTTCGGGGTAGGTTGTCTCGCCGAAATTCTTTATGCGTATGTAGCCGGTGTTGTCGTCGAGCATGTAGGTGGCGCTTACGCTCTTCTGGGGAATGTCGCCGCGTGTTATGGTGAAGTATTTCACGGCTTTCTGTCCGTATCTCTTCACACCTATTTTCACCTTTGTGTCTTTCGGACCTTTGAGCCTATGTTGCGCCTCTTCGTTGGTTACTTGCTTGCCGACAAAAGGTTTTCCGTCGACACTTACAATCTTGTCGCCTGCAAGTATGCCCGCTCTCTGTGCCGGACCGTTCTTTATCACGTTCTGCACATGTATTGTGTCGTTTCTTATCGTGAACTCTATGCCCACTCCCGAGAACGATCCTCGCAGGTCGTCGTTGGCAGTCTGCACGTCTTTGGCGTTGATATATACCGAATGTGGGTCGAGATCGGCGAGTATCTGCGGTATGGCCTTGTCTACAAGAGAGTCGATGTCAACCTTGTCAACATACTGGTCGTCGATGATGTGCAGCAGGTTGGTGAGCCGGTTGCTGCCCGAATTGATTATGTTGAGCCGGTTGCCGGAGAAATGGTTGGCGTAGAATGTGCCGATAAGTATGCCGAGCACGACACATAATGCCATGACAAGGGGCATGAAGCGGTTATACTTGTTCTTTGTCATTGCTGTCAGGATTTAGATATATAACTTCTATGTTAGCTCTTTTCAGCAGCTCGATGCCGTCTTTCAAGCGGTATTCTTCACCGTAGACAACGCGTTTTATGCCGGCCTGAATTATGAGCTTTGAACACTCTATGCACGGTGCTGCCGTGACATAAAGTGTTGATCCGTCGCTGTTGTTGCTGCTTCTGGCCAGCTTTGTTATGGCGTTGGCTTCGGCATGCAGCACATACGGCTTCGTGACGAAGTCTTCGTCTTCGCAGATATTCTCGAAACCGCTTGGCGTTCCGTTGTATCCGTCGCTTATGATCATCTTTTCTTTCACGACGAGCGCGCCCACTTTGCGGCGTTTGCAATAGCTGTTTTCGGCCCAGATGCGCGCCATGCGCAGATAGCGGAGGTCGAGTTTCAGCCGTTTTTCGTTATTGTCGTTTGATTCCATTGCGTTCGAGTAATGCGTCGATGGTTGGTTCTTGTCCACGGAAACGCTTGTATAGGGTCATGGGATGTTCGGTTCCGCCTTTAGAGAGAATGTTGTCGCGGAAGCTTTGGGCAGTCTTGCGGTCGAAAATACCGTTTTTCTTGAATACGCTGAAGGCATCGGCATCGAGCACCTCGGCCCATTTGTAGCTGTAATATCCTGCTGCATAGCCTCCGGCCATGATGTGCGAGAACTGCGTTGTCATGCAGGTGTCGGGCAATTGGCGTGTCACCATGGCCTTCTCCCATGCTTTTTTCTCAAACAGTATGATGTCTTCTTTGAATTCGTCACGCTTGGTGTAGTAGGCCATGTCGAGCAGTCCGAAGCTCACCTGACGCATGCAGGCGTATGCCGACATGAAGTTTCTGCTCTTGACAATGCGTTCTATGAGGTCGTCGGGCATGGGTTCGCCCGTCTGGTAGTGGAAGGCAAAGGTGCGAAGGAATTCCTTTTCCACCGAATAGTTCTCCATAAACTGTGAAGGCAGCTCCACAAAGTCCCACCAAACGTTTGTGCCGCTGAGGCTTTCGAAACGTGTGTTGGCAAACATTCCGTGCAGTGAATGGCCGAACTCGTGCAAGAATGTCTCCACTTCGCCGAGTGTAAGCAGTGCGGGCTTGTCTTCGGTGGGTTTCGTGAGGTTCATCACCACGCTTACATGGGGGCGTACATTGTTGCCTTTGCGGTCGATCCATTGTCCTTTGAACTCTGTCATCCATGCTCCGCCTTGTTTTCCTTTGCGCGGGAAGAAGTCGGCATAGAACACCGCAAGGAATTTGCCGTCGTTGTCGAACACTTCGTATGCCTTCACGTCGGGGTGGTAAACCTGTATGTCGTTGCTCTCTTTGAAGGTTATGCCATATAGTCGTCCGGCAAGTCCGAATACTCCCTTTATAACGTTTTTCAGCTCGAAATAAGGTCGGAGCATTTCTGCGTCGATGTTGAACTCCTTCATCTGGAGCTTGTGGGAGTAGTAGCTGAAATCCCAAGGTTCAACTGTCATGTCTTCGCCGTCGGTGGCTTTGGCTTCGGCTTCTATGGCCTTCACCTCTTCAAGAGCTGTTGGTTTGTATGCCTCGATGAGGTCGTCGAGCAGCTTATACACATTGGCGGTGTTGGAAGCCATGCGGTGTGTGAGCACGTAGTCGGCGTAGGTGTCATATCCGAGCAGCTGTGCTATCTCGCGGCGAAGGTTAACTAGCCGTTTGCAGATGCCGAGATTGTTTTCGGTATTGTCGTGTGTGCCTTCGGTATTGCGTGCCATATAGAGCTGACGGCGCAGTTCGCGCTGTGTGGAGTAGGTCATAAAAGGCGAGTAGCTGGGATAGTCGAGGGTGAAGAGCCAACCTTCTTTGCCGTTTTCCTTTGCTGCAAGCTGAGCCGCTTCGCGTGCCGTTTCGGGCAGACCGTCGAGTTGTTGGCTGTCGGTTATGTTGAGTGTGAATGCCTTGTTTTCCTTTAAAAGATTTTGGGAGAACTGCAATGAGAGCATGCTGGCCTCTTCGGTGAGCTGGCGCAGACGCTCTTTGCCGTTGTCGTCGAGCAGAGCCCCGCTGCGCACGAAGCCGTCGTAGCAGTTGTTGAGTAGCATCTGTTCTTCGGGCGTAAGCTCGCGGTGATGGTCGTACACATGCTTCACGCGCTCGAAGAGGCGTTTGTTGAGCTTCACGTCGTTGGCGTGTTTGGTGAGAATGGGGCTCATTTTCTGTGCCAACTCGTCGAGTTCGTCGCACGTTTCGGCACTGAGCATGCACGAGAAAACCGTAGACACGCGTGAAAGCAGGTCGTAGTAGTTCTCTCCGTTCTCGTTGTCAACGCGTACGATAGTATTCTCGAAGGTGGGTTCTTCGGGATCGTTCACCGTCTTTTCAATCTCTTCGTCTTCGCGCCTTATGCCTTCAAGGAAAGCTTCCTCGTAGTCGCTTGTCTTTATTCTGTTGAAAGGAACGGTGTCGTGAGGGGTGTTGTATGGTTCAAAAAAGGGGTTCTTTCTCTCTTGCGAGTTCGTGCTATTTTCCAACATACTGTTTTGTTGTGTGTGATATATCAACATACAAAGTTACAGAATTTATCACACACTGAAACTGAGGATTTGTGTTTTTAACTTATATTATAGCGCGTTGCATTAGCGGGGTGTTTTCACTAAACCTTTGACGGCGTTTAGTGCAGCATCTCAAACGAAGGTATCGTTATTATTCCACGGCTGAAATTTAAAAGTCCTAAGGCTTTCAGCCGGTTCAGTTCGGCCGATATTGCGTGTCGCGGTTCACCAGTTTCCTCGGCGAGTCGCGTCATTTTAATCCGTATGGTCTTCTCGCCGGCGGGGCGCATGAGGTGCGATTCGAAGAAACGCATGATTTTCTGGTTGGTGTTTTCGGGTGTAGCCCGCCACGGATGGTGTGCTGATTTTTGTGCGAGAGTGGAAAGAATGTTGAGCAGGTTGATGCGGAAAATGATGAAATCGTCGGACAATTGCAGCACATCGTTTTTGTTGATGGTGGCTATTTCGCACTTTGTTTTTGCCGTGAATGTGCGTGTGTGGCGTTGCGTGAGTCCGAAAATGCATTCCGGTTGCAGCAGAAACGGGGCAGAAATGGTTTCCTCAAACGAGTAACCCTTGTCGTCGGCCGCTGCCGTGGCAATGGCTTTGCCGCCGATGAGTATGGTCATGCGGTCGCAAGGTTCGCCTTCGTGCTTTATTTCCTTGCCCGGGGCAAACCGCATGAAGGCAAACTTTGTCTGTCCCACTGCCTGTGTCAGACTTTCGCGTGTCATGCCTTGGAATATGGGAGTGGTTATGAGTTTGTCGTAGAGGTTCATTGGCAGTAAGGCAAAAATGCAGCCTGTGCGTTGTGCACAGGCCTTGGCTGTATGCGGTCAGTCGTCGAGTATCTTGTTGTCCATGCTCGTTGAGTGCCACACCTTCATGTTGCCTTTGTTGTCGGCATATATGAGATAGGCCATGAGCTCGGGGTGTTTGTCGAGCACAGTCTTTGCCTTTTCCAAGCCAAGCACCATGAACGATGTTGCATAGGCATCGGCTGTGGCGCAGTCTTTTGATAGAACTGTGGCCGAGAGAAGGCTATGCTGCACAGGATAACCCGTTTTCGGGTCGATGGTGTGTGCATATTTCTTGCCGTTTTTGTAGTAGAAATTGCGGTAATTGCCACTTGTTGCCATGGCCATGTCTTTCACGTTGAGCACGGTTTGCAATTCTTTGTCGATGTTGAGCGAGTCGTCCGACGGTTTCGTCACGCCTATGCGCCAGGGCAGGCGTTTGTCGTTTATGCCGTGGGCCACCACTTCGCCGCCTATTTCCACCATATAGTTGTCTATGCCACGGCTTTTGAGCAGGCGTGCAACCACGTCGCATCCAAATCCTTTGGCAATGGCACTGCAGTCGAGCATGGTGCGCTTGTCTTTCTTCACCACGGTGTTTCCTGTGAGTTTCACCTTACCGTAGCCAACAATTTCGCGCAAACTGTCGATTGTGGCAGCGTTGGGCTGCTTGCCGGTTTTAAACCCGAATCCCCACGCATTCACCATCGGTGCAACGGTAATGTCGAATGCTCCGTCGGTTTCGCGTGATATTTCCTCGGCCAAACGGAACACCTCGTTGAACATGTCGTTGGTTTTTACCGTCTCGTTGCGGTTTATTTTGGAAATGACAGACGTATCGTTGAACATGGAAAGTGCGGCATCCACCTTTGCAAGTTCGGCCAGAATGTCATTCTTCATGCTTGAATCACATTGGTAGGTGATGTGGTAAACCGTGCCGAACACGCCGCCCGTGTCGTGCTGGTAGGGCGTGCTGCGTTGATGGTTGATTATTGCCACGGTGCCGATTACGAGGAACAGCAGGAAAGGTATCTGCCAATATTTCTTCTTTGACATTTTTGTTGGGTTGCGTTAAAGTTCTATTGTTATGTTGAATGTGCCTCCGAGGCGCGTGCCACCTTGCTTGCCGTAGCCCGGCACATACCATGTGTTGCCCACAGTGCCGTCGTTGTGGGCTATGCGTTTGCGGTAGCGCAGGCTCCAACCCAGCCGGAACGGCCCGGCGATTTTGGCGTCAACGCCGAACACTCCTTCTGCCCAATGGTAGTTGCATTTCACTCCTTCGGCACGGTAATCCACGTTGCCGCCCCACACGGGGTCGGTAATGCCGCTTCCGGCGATGTCGAATTTGTAGTAGGTGCAGGCATAGCGCAGTCCGGCATACACACGGTAATTGTCGTGTTTGTTGCGCATAAGGTTGAAGTCGATGCCTATTTTCCCGTAGGGAGCGGCTGTCTTGTAGCTCAGTGCTGTGGTGACATCGTTGGCATCGGCCTTTCCGTAACCCGCTTCTATCACCGGAAAATACTTGTCTTTAAGGTTTATGCGCAGAGCTATTTCATATTGTCCGTAGTTGCCGAAAGCCAGTTCGGCCAGTCCCACGGCATCGGCCGACACGGCCACACTGCGGAACAGCGGTATGGTGTCTGGTTCGGCGGCCGCGGCTTTCTTGCCTTTTTGCGCTGCAGAAGCCGTCATGGCGAGGGCAAGTGCCGCGCTAACGGCTGTTGTTCTTGAAATAAATGAGGAAATGCGCCTTTGCGTCATTGTTCGTAACCTTGTTGTAGTTAACCTTTATTGAGTCGATGTTGTGCCGCGTGTAGTCTATGCCCGTGATTTCGTGAAACATGCTTGGCGTGCAGTCGATGGCCTCGAAATGCGGCATGTTGGTCTTCTCCACGCGCACGGTGTCAGTCGTTGCAATGCCGCTTCCCTCTTGTGCGAGAGTGAAATAGAGCGTGTCGGCGGCGAGCGAGTAGCTCATGGGCAGCGACAGACTATCGGTTGCGGTGAGACGGTTTACGAGCACGGTGTCGTTGCCGTCGCCTCCGGTGCGTGTAGTGCTCACGGTTAGCGTGTCGGTGAGTGTTGCCACATCACCGGCGAGCTTGTATTTGGCCATCACGCGGCTATTCATCGGGCAGTCGAGTGTGGAGCATGCCGCCAACATAGCCACTGCTGCGGTGGCTACAAGAGCGCGTGTCATTGCTTTTCGCATCGCAGAGTGGATTCTATTTGATAGTCGTTGCGGTTTTGCGACGAGCGGCTCACGAGGTCGCCTATAAATCCGGCGAGGAACAGTTGGGTGCCTATCATCATCATGGTGAGTGCTATGAAGAAATAGGGCGAGTCGGTAATGAGCCGCTGCGGTATGCCGTTTGACAGGCACCACAGTTTGTCTATGCCTAATATCATAACCGATATGAAACCGATGAGGAACATTATCGAACCGAGAAATCCGAACACGTGCATTGGTTTCTTGCCGAAATTGCTCAGAAACCACAGCGTGATGAGGTCGAGATAACCGTTGAAGAAGCGGTTGAGACCGAATTTCGACTTTCCGTATTTGCGTGCCTGATGGTGCACCACTTTCTCTCCGATTTTGCTGAATCCGGCATTCTTGGCCAGATAAGGAATGTAGCGGTGCATCTCACCGTAGACTTCGATGTTCTTCACTACATCGCGGCGGTAAGCCTTCAGGCCGCAGTTGAAGTCGTGAAGGTTGTTTATGCCGCTTATCTTGCGTGCTGTGGCGTTGAAGAGTTTTGTGGGTATTGTCTTCGACAGCGGGTCGTAGCGTTTCTGTTTGTAGCCCGACACGAGGTCGTAGCCGTCCTCGGTTATCATGCGGTAAAGCTCGGGTATCTCGTCGGGCGAGTCCTGAAGGTCGGCATCCATGGTTATCACCACGTCGCCCTGGGCCTCCTTGAAACCGCAGTATAATGCCGGGCTCTTTCCGTAGTTGCGGCGGAATTTGATGCCCTTCACGTTTGCCGACTTCTTGCCGAGTTCTTCTATCACCCGCCACGAGCCGTCGGTAGAACCGTCGTTTACGAATATCACCTCGTAGCTGAACCCGTTGGCCTTCATCACACGTTCAATCCATGCGTAGAGTTCGGGCAGCGACTCTTCCTCGTTAAACAAGGGTATAACGACTGTTATGTCCATAAATATATGTTGTTTCCGTTTTTTCGTATGTTATTTTTGTGCCGTGTGCCACGTTATGTCGTGTCATCTGATGGTTGGCAATTGACAGTTGGGTCTCGACCTCTTGCAAATGGCGGCTATGGGGAGGCTTGCCACCACGCCTATAAACAGGTTGTGCATCATGAACAGGAATGCCCATTGCACGGGAGTGAGCATCTGTATGATGCCTATGCTTTCGTTTATTTGCGCCTGTGTCATGCCGTTCTGCTTATATATAGGTGTAAGCATGCGCATCGTTTCGGTTATTGTCGAGGCGAATGTTCCGTTGTCGAGAAAGCGGAAATAGGCGAACTGCACCAAGGCGAAGATGAGCGACGCATAGGCAAATTCGTATAAGGAGTAGGCAAAGGCGCGACGGAACGATATTGTTCCGCCCAAAACTCCTTCGCGGAAGCGCACAAGCCGCCATCCCACAAGGAACGGTGTGGCCACGGCAAGCAGGTCGCCCAATGCTCCGGCATGCAACATCATGATGCATGCGAAGCTTGTCGTCCACAACAGCGCGAGCATCAGTGCGTCTTGTCGCGCAAATGCCTTGAGCTGCATGAAATCTTCTATTCTTATCATAATGACAATGTGTCGTTTCGTAAGTAGGTATTCAAAATTATTCGTATATACTTATATGTCAGCAGATGTTTATTATACTTTGACATGTCTCTGCACTTTCTTTTTGGCTGTATGCCCGGCTTTCATCGGTCGTGTAGCACGCTACACTTCCTTTTCAACCCGAACATACAACCCAAAATAAGGCGCATATCCATGTCAAATAATTTTGAACACCTACTTAAAGCGACTGCAAACTTACTTATTTTTTCCCGATTATAGCCTTGCAGTGCCCGTTATTTTGTTTTGCCCTCGCCCTAATGGGTGCTTCGGCATGGTGGTAAATGCCGTCAGCCTTTGCAAAGATGGTTAAGGCGTGCGATGTATTTGCCGAGTATGTCAAACTCGATGTTTACCATGCTTCCCACCTTTATGTTGCAGAAATTGGTGTTGTCGTGAGTGTAGGGTATAATGGCCACGGTGAAAGAGTCGTCGGTGGGGTTGCATACGGTGAGCGAAACGCCGTTTACCGTTACCGAACCTTTGTCCACTGTGAAATATCCGCGCTCGGCCATCTCGCGGTTGAAGTCGTATTTGAAGGTGTAGTATGTCGATCCGTCGGCATCGCGCATGTCGGTGCACAGTGCTGTTCCGTCCACGTGTCCCTGCACTATGTGTCCGTCAAGGCGTCCGTTCATCAGCATCGACCGTTCCACGTTCACCTTGTCGCCCACCTTTAAGCCGCCGAGGTTTGATCGCAGCAGTGTTTCTTTCATTGCTGTCACGGTGTAGGTGTTGCCTTCTTTGCGCACCACGGTGAGGCAAACGCCGTTGTGGGCCACGCTTTGGTCTATCTTCAAGTCGTTGGCGAACGAGCACGTCAGGGTGAAGTCTATATTTTCCTGCGCGCAATCAATGGCCGTAACGGTGGCCATTTCTTCAACAATTCCTGAGAACATATTTTCCTGATTTAGTATTGACTGGAATGCCACCGCCGCCATTGTGTGCAACATTGGTGGTTGTGAAAAATAAAAAAAGGGACGCCCAGTGATGTGATGAAACTCCGAGTATATAAGATTTGAGAGCTCTCCTGTCTTTGTAATCCACCGGCTTAAAGCTTAGTTCCTTACGGAATTTATATGGCCCGCCATTGACAAAAGAAGTCTTCCCGGTTTTCTGTTTTAATTGATGAGTATCCCGATCAAACTGGCACGTCCCGTATTTCGTTGTGCAAAGTTACATCATTCTTCTTTATGCTCCAAATGTTTGTCCCCGTTTTTTGGATAGTTCCGGCAACGGCAGGGCGTTTGGAAACTTGCAGGGAAACCGCAAAAGAGAATGGTGCTGCACCTTATTTATATAGATAGCGCTTTATGCTTTTCTTCGGGGTTTTCTCAAACTCCTCTTTCTGTATTTCAATTGCCGACAACTTGCAGTAGGCAGGCTGTGTGGCGTTGAGTTCCTGGCGGTTCTGTTCCATGATGTTTGCCAAGTCGTCGTCGGAGAACCGCATGGCGGTTGCCTCGTCGTTGTCGGGGTAAACCAGTCCCACGAGCTTCTCGCCGCGCTGCACCACGAGGCATTCGCTCACCATTGCCATCGAGTTTAGTTTGTCTTCAATCTCCTCGGGATATATGTTTTGCCCGTTGGCTCCGAGCAGCATGTTTTTCGAACGCCCCTTTATGAACACGTTGCCCTGCGCATCCATTGTGCCCAAGTCGCCCGTGTGATACCACCCTTCGGCATCGAGTGTCTGCCGTGTAGCCTCTTCGTTCTTGTAGTAGCCCAGCATAACGTTGGCACCACGGGCCAGGATTTCTCCCGGAACATTCTGCGGGTCGTGGCTGTCAATCTTCACTTCCATGTGAACCACGGCCTTGCCGCACGACCCCGGCACGAATGCCTTGTAGTCGGCATAGCATATAATGGGTGCACATTCGGTTGCGCCGTAGCCCACGGTGTAGGGGAATTCTATGCGTTTCAGGAAGTCTTCCACCTCCTTGTTGAATGCTGCGCCGCCGATAATGATTTCGTAGAAGTTGCCACCGAAGGCGTTCACCACCTGCTCGCATATCTTCTTGTTCACCTTCTTGTTCACCACTGGCATGTTGAGCAACAGTCTCATGCGGTTGTTCTGTATCTTCGGGAACACTTTCTTGCGTATAATCTTCTCGATCACGAGCGGCACTGCGATTATCACCACCGGCTTCACCTCGGTGAAAGCCTTGGCTATTATGGCCGGACTGGGCACCCGGTTGAGGTAATACACATGGCATCCGTGCAGGAACTCGAACAGGAATTCAAACGCCATGCCGTACATGTGCGCCATGGGGAGAATGCTTATCACGTTGGCGCCTCTCTTGATCGACTTTCCAATCACCTCCTCGGCGAAGTCGTAGTTGCTCCACAGGGCGCGGTAGGGTATCATCACGCCTTTCGAGAACCCCGTGGTTCCGCTCGTGTAGTTTATCAGCGCAAGTTCGTCGCCGTTCTGTTCGCGGTAATATTTTATGTGGTCTTTTCTGAAGAACTTGGGATATTTCTTGCCGAACATCTCGTTTAGGTGTTCGCGGGCGTAGGTGAGTGAGTCGGTGCGCGACACCACGAGCGAGTAGTCGGGTATGTATATGATGCCTTCAAGGTCGGGCATCTTTATGGGGTCGATGATAGTGGCCACATAGTCGCCCACAAACAGGAGTTTTGCCTCGCTGTGGTTCACGATGTTGTGTATCTGGTCGGCGGTGAACTCGTGCAGAATGGGCACGGCCACCGCACCGTAGGTTAGCGTGGCAAGGAACGCCACTGCCCAGTTGGCACTGTTTCTTCCGCACAATGCCACCTTGTCGCCGCGTTTCAAGCCGCTGCTTTCAAACATTATGTGTAGTTTCTCGATTTTTCTCGCAACATCGTGATATTGCAGAGTTGCATCCTTGAAATCGGTCAGTGCATCATTGTCCCAGTTGTCGATGATGCTTTTCTCTATAAGAGAATTGAAACTCGGTATTTCCATTTGTTCCTGTTTTTATAGGCATGTACTTGCTCCGGGCATCTGTGGTTGCCTCTGCCGGCAACGGCTTTTGTGTGCCTTGGTCAAGAGTTTTTTATGTCGTTGTTATTTTAAATCTTTATATAGGTAGCGTTTGATGCTCTTTTTGGCGGTTTTTTCAAACTCGGTTTCGTGCAGCCTTATGCGCGAGATTTTGCAGAACTGCGGCAGCTCCTTGTTCAGTTCAATGCGGTTCTGCTCCATTACGTTCTGCAAGTCGTTGTCGTTGAAGTCGAGCGATTTCGCCTCTTCGTAGTCGGGATGCACCAATGCCACGAGCTTGTTGCCGTCTTGCACCACTATGCATTCGTTCACCAGTGGCATTGAGTTGAGCTTGTCCTCTATCTCCTCCGGGTAGACGTTCTGTCCGTTGGCCCCGAGCAGCATGTTCTTTATGCGTCCTTTTATATATATGTGTCCGTCGGCCGACATCGTTGCGAGGTCGCCCGTGTGAAACCATCCGTCGCTGTCGAGCACCTCGCGTGTGGCTTCTTCGTTTTTGTAGTAGCCCAGCATCACGTTGTCGCCCCTTGTCATGAGTTCTCCCGGTGTGTTTACAGGGTCGTCGCTGGCTATCTTCACCTCCATGTGGCTCACGCAAGTGCCGCACGAAGCCACACGATAGTCCTTGTAGTCGTTGAAGGCTATGAGCGGTGCCGTTTCGGTAGTGCCGTAGGCTATTGTAAGCGGGAAGTCGATTGCGTGCAGAAAATTCTCTATGCTTTGGTTTATGGGAGCTCCCCCCACGATTATCTCATACATGTTTCCGCCGAAGAGTTCAATCACGCGCTCCCTTATGCGCTGCTTCACCTTTTTGCTTATCACCGGCATGCTGAGCAATATGCGCATGCGGTTGGTCTGCGTTTCGCTGAACACCTCCTTGCGTATGATTTTCTCCACCACGAGCGGCACGGCCGATATGAGAGCCGGTTTTATGTCGGCCACGGCCTGCATTATGAGCGATGGCGACGGAAGCCGTGTGAGGAAATGCAGGTGGCAGCCGTTGATGAAACCGAACAGAAGCTCTACGGCCAGTCCGTACATGTGTGCCATGGGCAGCGTGCACACTATGCTGCTGCCTGCCGGAACGTTGCGGTTAATGGTGTTGAGTAAATGGTCGGTGTTGCTCCACAGTGCGCGGTAGGGCAGCATCACGCCTTTCGAGAAGCCCGTGGTGCCGCTTGTGTAGTTGATGAGGGCCAGTTCGTCGGGACTTTGCTCACGATAGTAGTGCACATGTTCGGGTCTGAAATATTTGGGATATTTCTTGCCGAACATCTCGTTAAGGTGTTCGCGTGCATAAGCCAGTTTTTCGCTCCGTGCTTCGACAATCGAGAAGTCGGGCATGTATATTATGCCTTCGAGTGCGGGCATCTCGCTTTTGTCAATCACCGTTGCCACCACGTCGCCTGCAAAGAGCAGCTTTGCCTCGCTGTGGTTGACGATGTTGTGTATCTGACTGGCCGTGAATTCGTTTTGTATGGGCACGGCAATGGCTCCATAGGTGAGTGTTGCCAAGAACGCAACCGCCCAATTGCTGCTGTTGCGTCCGCATATAGCTATCTTGTCGCCCTTTGACAGGCCGCTGTTTTCAAACAGTATGTGTAGTTTCTCAATCTTCCGCGCCACGTCGTGGAATTGCAGAGTGGTGCCCTTGAAGTCGGTCAGGGCATCGTTCTTCCAGTTTTTTGTTATGGCGTTTTCAATGTATGAGTTGAAACTTGGTATTTGTTTCATTGCACAAACGAAAGTTTTTTGTGCACAAAGGTACTATCTTATTTGCGCATTGCCAAATGTTTTGTGCAATATTTTGCATTCGTCTGCTTTTTCGCGAAGCCGTGGCAACGATGCTTTCGGGTGCAAATGCCGTGTGCAACAAGTGTTTGCGGCGTGTCGAGGAGCGTGTGTTTGCGGCGTGCAGCATGTGGAGCGCGTGTGTGGTGCATGTGCAGCACACGTGTGCTGCGTATGGTGCACGCCGGAATTTCTGCTTGAAAACAGCGTGAAATGTGGCATTTGTGATAGAATGTAAGATATTTGCCGAAAAAAGTATTGATTTATTTGTGCGGCCTACATATTATTATTACCTTTGCAACATACAAACGGCAAACGTGACTTTTGCGGTAGCAGCCGTGGGGCATGAGCCGTGCAGTATGTAAACAAATATATAGTATGAATATTGGCGCAAACATTATTATTGGCATTATTATCCGACTTCGACTCTGCAAAGATGTTGAAAGGTGATGCGTGCCACATAAGCAATCAGCAGTCACGGTTATAGAAGCCTTTCACATTGGTCTTGATGTGGAAGGCTTTTTTGCTGACAGGATGTTGGATGCCGCAAAACTCGTTTGAAAACAGGACAGAAAAAAATATGGAAAAAGGTAAGAGATTGTATATTTTCGACACGACGCTGCGCGACGGCGAGCAGGTGCCAGGATGCCAGCTGAACACGGTTGAGAAAATCCAGGTGGCCAAACAGCTCGAGTCGCTTGGCGTTGATGTGATAGAAGCTGGCTTCCCGGTGTCGAGTCCGGGCGATTTCAATTCGGTAATCGAGATTTCGAAGGCCGTGACATGGCCCACGGTGTGCGCGCTTACGCGTGCAGTGGAAAAAGACATAGAGGTGGCTTCGAGGGCTTTGCAGTATGCCAAGCGCAAGCGCATACACACGGGCATAGGCACATCCGATTTGCACATAAAATACAAGTTCCACTCAAACCGTCAGGAAATACTCGAACGTGCGGTGGCAGCGGTGAGCTATGCCAAGCGTTTTGTTGACGACGTGGAGTTTTATGCCGAGGATGCCGGACGCACCGACAACGAATATCTGGCGCGTGTGGTTGAGGCTGTGATAAAGGCCGGAGCCACTGTCGTGAACATTCCCGACACTACCGGTTACTGTCTGCCGTCGGAGTATGGCGACAAGATACGCTATCTCATGGAGCATGTTGACAACATCGACAAGGCAATCTTGTCAACCCACTGCCACAACGACCTCGGCATGGCCACCGCAAACACGCTGAGCGGCATAATGAACGGGGCGCGCCAGGTTGAGGTAACGATTAACGGCATAGGCGAACGGGCAGGCAACACCGCTCTCGAAGAGATAGCAATGATACTGAAATGCCACGGGCAACTTGGATTGGAAACCAACATCAAGACCTCGAAGATATATCCCACAAGCCGCATGGTGTCGAGCTTGATGAACATGCCGGTGCAACCCAACAAGGCCATTGTGGGTCGTAATGCCTTCGCCCATTCGAGCGGCATACACCAGGACGGCATTCTCAAGAATGCAAGCACCTACGAAATCATGGACCCCAAGGACGTTGGTCTCGACGACAACTCTATCGTGCTCACGGCACGTTCGGGGCGTTCGGCTCTGAAATACAGGCTCGGCACGCTCGGCATAGAGATTGGCGACGATGCACGCATGGACGAGATTTACCAGAACTTCCTGAAACTGGCCGACAGAAAGAAGGAGGTGAACGACGACGACATAATGCTGCTCGCCGGAGCCGACATGAAAAACTCGCACAAGGTGAAGCTCGACTTCCTGCAAGTAACCACAGGCATGGGCGTGCGCAGCGTGGCAAGCATAGGCATCGACATCTCCGACCAGAAATTCGAAGCCGCCGCTACAGGCAACGGTCCCGTTGACGCAGCCATAAAGGCACTCAAAAAGATTATTCAGAAAAACATGTGCTTGAAGGAATTCACCATACAGGCCATAAGCAAGGGGTCGGACGACACCGGAAAAGTGCACATGCAGGTGGAATATGACGGCAACGTGTATTACGGCTTCGGGGCCAACACCGACATCGTTACGGCTTCGGTCGAGGCATACATCGACTGCATCAACAAGTTCAAGAACTGATGCCGGGCTTGCCCGTAGCTATTTTCAACATCAATAACAAAACGTAAAAACAATAACAACAGAAACATTATGAACACTCTATTCGACAAAATCTGGGACCGCCATGTTGTGCAACAGGTGGAAAACGGCCCCACGCAACTGTATATAGACCGTCTTTACTGCCATGAGGTCACCAGTCCGCAGGCTTTTGACGGCCTGCGCCAACGCGGCCTGAAATGTCTGCGCCCCGGACAGATTTACTGCATGCCCGACCACAACACGCCAACGCACGACCAGGACAAGCCCATTGCCGACCCGGTTTCAAAGAAACAGGTTGACGCACTGGAACGCAATGCAAAGGAATTCGGGCTTACCTATTACGGAATGATGTCGAAAGACAACGGCATTATACATGTCGTGGGTCCGGAGAAGGGCTTGTCGCTGCCCGGAATGACCATTGTTTGCGGCGACTCGCACACCTCAACACACGGGGCAATGGGCGCGGTGGCATTCGGCATAGGCACAAGCGAGGTTGAAATGGTGCTTGCCTCGCAGTGCATCTTGCAGCAGAAACCCAAGTCGATGCGCATTACCATCGACGGAGAGTTGGCCAAAGGCGTGACGGCCAAAGACGTGGCTCTGTATCTCATGTCGCAGCTCACCACATCGGGGGCTACGGGCTATTTCGTGGAGTATGCCGGAAGCGTGGTGAGAAACATGTCGATGGAAGGCCGCCTCACGCTGTGCAACCTCTCAATAGAAATGGGTGCCCGTGGCGGTTTTGTGGCTCCCGACGAAACAACATTCGAATATATAAAGGGACGCGAATTTGCCCCCAAGGGCGAAGCATGGGACAAGGCCGTTGCCTACTGGCACACTCTGCGCAGCGACGACGATGCCGTGTTTGACAAGGAACTGACGTTTGATGCCGCCGACATAGAACCACGGGTGACTTACGGCACCAACCCCGGCATGGGAATAGGTATCACGGGCAGCGTGCCTTCGCTCGAAAGCATTGATGCCGAGGCACGGGCATCGTTTGAAAAGTCGCTTGCCTACATGGGCTTCAAGCCTGGCGAGAAACTGTTGGGCCACCACATCGACTATGTTTTCCTGGGTGCTTGCACCAATGGCCGCATTGAAGATTTCCGCGCATTTGCCTCTATCGTGAAGGGACGCAGAAAGAGCGATCATGTAACGGCATGGCTTGTGCCCGGCTCGTGGCTTGTTGACAAGCAGATACGCGAGGAAGGACTCGACAAAATATTCGAGGAAGCCGGCTTCGAACTCAGACAACCCGGATGCTCGGCATGCCTTGCCATGAACGACGACAAGATTCCGGCTGGCAAGTATTCGGTATCTACGAGCAACCGAAATTTCGAGGGTCGCCAAGGTCCGGGGGCTCGCACCATACTGGCAAGTCCGCTTGTGGCTGCCGCATCGGCCGTAACCGGCGTACTTACCGATCCTAGAACATTAATGTAACTAAAAGCAACAACAATGAAACAGAAATTTGACGTTATAACAAGCACATGCATTCCGCTTCCCCTGGAGAATGTGGACACCGACCAGATAATACCTGCACGTTTCCTTAAAGCAACCGACAAGGAGGGCTTCGGCGACAACCTTTTCCGCGACTGGCGTTACAACAAGGACGGAAGTAAGAAGAAGGATTTCGTGCTCAACAACCCTAAATACAAGGGATGCATTCTCGTAGCCGGAAAGAACTTCGGTTCGGGAAGCAGCCGCGAGCATGCTGCATGGGCAATAGCAGGCTATGGTTTCCGCGTGGTGATAAGCAGTTTCTTTGCCGACATTCACAAGAACAACGAGCTGAACAATTTCGTGTTGCCGGTTGTAGTGACCGAACCGTTTCTGAAAAACCTCTTCAAGAGCATCGATGCCGACCCGCAAACCGAGGTGGAGGTTGACCTGCCCAACCAAAAGGTGACAAACAAGGCTACCGGAGAAAGCGAGCCTTTTGAAATAAACCCCTACAAAAAGCATTGCCTGATGAACGGCCTTGACGACATTGACTATCTCATGCTCAACAAAGACAAGATACAGGAATGGGAGAAGAAAAACAAAGGACTTTGACCGAAGAAGGCAATTTGGAAACGCATGTCGAGATAATGGACTCGACACTGCGCGACGGCGAGCAGACAAGCGGCGTGTCGTTTCTGCCGCATGAGAAGCTCATGGTGGCGCGCATGCTGCTCGACGACATAAATGTGGATAGGGTAGAGGTGGCGTCGGCACGCGTGTCGGAAGGCGAACGCGATGCCGTGAAGATGATTTGCCGCTATGCCGAAAACGCAGGTATGTTGGGGCGTGTCGAGGTGCTGGGCTTCGTCGATGGACACAAGTCGGTTGACTGGATTGACGACTGCGGCTGCAAGGTGGTGAATCTGTTGGCCAAGGGGTCGCGCAAGCATTGCGAACAGCAACTGCACAAGACGCTCGACGAGCACTTGGCCGACATTCTCGGGGTGATAGATTATGCCGATGCAAAGGGTATGGGGGTGAACCTGTATCTCGAAGATTGGAGCAGCGGCATGAGAGATTCGCCAGAATATGTGTATGGCATGATGGATGCACTTGTAAAAAGCAATGTAAGGCGTTTTCTCTTGCCCGACACTTTGGGCATACTCAACCCGTTGAGGGTAGTGGAGTATTTCAGGAAAATGCTGCGGCGCTATCCCGGTGCGCATTTCGACTTCCATGCCCACAACGACTACGACCTTGCCGTGGCCAACTCGCTTGCGGCAGTGTTGGGCGGCGCAAAGGGATTGCACGTCACCGTCAACGGCTTGGGCGAGCGTTGCGGAAATGCACCGTTGGCCAGTGTGCAGGCCATATTGAAAGACCAGTTCCATGCACGCACCCACATTCGGGAACAGAAGCTAAACGACATAAGCCGTCTTGTGGAGGGTTATTCGGGCATAGCCGTTGCGCCCAACCAACCCGTGGTGGGCGAAAACGTGTTCACGCAGGTGGCGGGAGTGCATGCCGACGGCGACAACAAGAGCAACCTGTATTGCAACGACCTCGTGCCCGAGCGTTTCGGACGTAAGCGCGAGTATGCGTTGGGCAAGAACAGCGGACGGGCAAACATTGCGAAAAACCTTGAAGAACTGGGTTTGCAGCTCACGCCCGAGCAGACAAAGCGCGTGACACAGCGCATCACCGAGCTCGGCGACCGCAAGGAAATCGTGACACAAGACGATTTGCCGTTTATCGTGAACGACGTGCTTAAGCACTCGGCTCCCGAAAACAAGGTGAAACTTGTGAGCTATATGGTGTCGCTGGCCTATGGTCTGCGGCCGATGGCAAGTGTCAAGGTAGAGATAAACGGACTGCAATATGAGGACTATTCCACCGGCGACGGACAGTATGATGCTTTTGTAAAGGCTCTGCGCAACATATACCGGAAAAAGCTCGACCGCGAGTTTCCGGTGCTTGACAATTATGTTGTGAGCATTCCGCCGGGTGGACGCACCGATGCACTCGTGCAGACTGTGATAACATGGCGTTTCAACGACAAGGAGATAAAGACACGTGGACTTGATGCCGACCAGACCGAGGCGGCAATAAAGGCAACGATAAAGATGCTCAATGTGTTTGAAACCGAATTTGAAAATGCCTGAGCAGTAGTGTAACTAAAACATGAAGCCGATGCCGGTGTGGTTTCGTTTACGTCAGTGGCGTGGCGAAACCACACGGCATCGGCTTTCATAACTCACTTGATTTCCATGGTTTTTGTCTGTTGCAGTTGATTGTTCTGATTCCTTTTTGTGGCTTTCGCCCGCCAGGCTATCTGTCGATCCAATCCTTCAACTGCGCCGTTTTTTCCTTGCTCACAATTATTATTGCGTCGGGATAAGCTTTGAGCCTCACCGACAGTTTGTAGCCGAACTGGAAATGCAGGCGTTCAATGGCGTCGATGTTTACGATGCATTGGCGGTTGGCGCGGAAAAATCTTGACGGGTCGAGTTGGGCTTCAATGTCATTGAGTGGATGGTTGAGAACTTGCGAACGGCCATTGGTTAGGAAAGCACGGGTTATGCCGTTTTCAGTAAGAATATGGTTGATGTCCTTGACGTTGAGAATTGTATATCCGTCATGGTTATGTATGAGGAAATGCTCACGGTAGTTGGTCTTTTTCAATCCGAGCGTTTCCAGTAGGGCAGCGTAGTTTTGCGGTGCTGCATTGTTGTCAACAAGTTTCTTGGCCTTGCTCACTGCCTCGTCAAGTTGCGACGGAACGATGGGCTTTTGCAGGTAGGCTATGCCGTTGCTGCGGAATGTTTCGAGGGCATACTCGTTGTAGGCCGTGGTGAAGATAACGGGAACTTTCGGCGGAACTTGCAGGAAAGCCTCGAACACATCGCCGTCGTCAAGGCGTATGTCGGCAAAGATTATGTCATAGTCGCTGCCCGATTGCTTCATCACCTCTTCGGTTTCGCTCACGCTTGTCACCGGTCCGCATACGTCGAGAGTGTCGTCGATGTTGAGAAGCAGCCTCTTCAATCGCATAAAGCTGCGTTTCTCGTCTTCTATAATCAGTATCTTCATTGCTTGCTGCTTTTGGCTATTTTGTGTGAATAAAGGGTATCCTCACTTCAAACGCATCTTCTGTGTCGTTGATTACGGGTTTGAGCCCCAACAGAGCATAACGTTCGCGCAGGTTTTTCAGTCCTATCTTGTTGGTTGAAGACATCTTTCCCACCAATGGAATCCGCTGGTTTCTCACCACAACAGAGCCTTCTTCCTTGAATATCTCTATTTGCAGAGGATGGTGGCAGGAGTGGGCATTGTGCTTAACGGCATTTTCAACGAGTATTTGGATTGACATCGGGAGAATGAGGTGCGTGTCGTGGTAAAGTTCTTCGCTTATAAGAAATGTGTAGTGTTGAGGGTGACGAATGTCGAGCAAGTCGCAATATTCACGCAAGAATTGTATTTCCTCGGCTACGGAAACCGTCTCCTTGTTGAGTTGTCCGACAATGTATCGGTAGATGTTAGAAAATTTCAATGTGAACACTTCGGCCAGTTCGGGGTCTTCGTCAATGAGTTCGGTAAGCGTACTGAGACTGTTGAGCACGAAATGCGGGTCGAGTTGCAGTTTCAGCAGCTCTTTCTGCATCTCCGCGTTTCTGCTTCCCTGGCGTATGATGATACTACTGTAATAGAGGCTGAGGTAGATAATGGTGAGTAGGGTGGCAATGGTGGTGAAGACATAGAGTCTCTCCCAGAACATTTCGTCGCTGCCCGGCCATATTGTGCAGACGATGGCTTCGAAGACGATGGCAATGAGTACGTTGACAACAAGCATTGCACCGCTGTGCAGGAAAAACTGGCTGAAAGTGTGACGCTTAACGCTTCAGGCGTATGAAATTTACCCCCATTGTTGTAATTAAGCCCATTTCACAATATTAACAAGCATTTTTTTTCGTAAATTTGCAACGCGTTTTTACAAATCTCGTATTACGACCAATAAAGAAAAGAAACAATAAAGGTAAAAATAAAGAAAAAGCAAGCAACAACAACTATGAAGAAATTCTTTTTTCCAACGGCTTTATTGCTGGCTTCGGCATTCACTTTTGTGGGATGTTCCGACGAAAAGGAAAGCAATGGCTCGGAAGCAGAAGAGTCTGATGCACAGTATGTAGGCAAGGCCGTGGGCAATTTTACGGCTGAGGAATGGCAACCCGGCGGTGAACTCGGTACCACCGACAACATAACATCGAGCTGTTATGAAGACAATACACCGGCCGTCGAACAGCAAGGTCTTGACGACCAGTTCCAAGAGGGCGACATGATGGCCAGCGCGCGCTACACGCTAAGCAACAAACCCTACAATGGTTGGGGACCGGTGGCATCGCGTAAATCCTGCTCCGACTGTCATGCCGGAAACTACTCCCACGGACATAGCCGCAACGACTTTACTCCCGAGACGGGCAACGGCTATATCGTGTCGGTTTATACTCCCGAGAGTGCAGGCAGCAACGACGGCCCGCTGGTTGACCAACTCACCACATTCACCATGACAATGGCCATGGAACCGTTCAAGCCACAGCTCGACCCCACAAAAGTCACCATTCAGTGGCACGACGTTACGGCAATGGAAAGCGGACTGAAGATGCAGTTCTCCGATGGCGAGAAATTCTCCTTGCGCTATCCTACGGCCACAGTTCCGGTGGAAGCATTCAACTCCAACCCGCGTCCGGCAGCCGGTTCCTACGACGTGCGCCTCATCGTGTCGTGCAATTTCCAGGGTCTTGGCCTCATCGACGCTATCGACAACTCTTCTCTTGAAGAGCAATACAAACTTGAAGACACGTATGGTGCCGAGTTGAACCCTGAATTTTGGGATGCGTCGGCAAAGAAACTCAAGGACGATGCCTATGCGTCGGATTATTACGGACGCAAATTCGTGAAGCGTTTCAACTACGACTTGCTTGAGGGATGCCTGCAAAACGATGTCGCTTTATGGGACGAACTCAACATTCTGCGCTCTGATATCTATCACATCTGCACCACTCCGGCATGGGCAAAGGCAATGTCTGAGGATGAAGACGTGATAAGTTATATCCTTAAAAACGGCAAGAGCGAGCTGTCGCCCGTGCACCCCTATTATTATGATGGAACGCGCGAGGGCGTTAAGGAGGCTCTGTCTTATCTGTTGTCGCCCAGTGATGACGTGAATTTGTACGACAACAAGTATTATTGTTTCAAACCGGAAATGACCGATGCACAATACCATTCGTTTATGACATGGCATCGTGGACTCGCCATTCCGCGTGCCCGCAACCTCAACGACAGTAGGGTTCAGCGCGGCAAGGAGTTGTTCACGCAGATGGGATGCACCAACTGCCACAAGCCGTCATGGACTACCGGCGCCGACAATTACGGTCGTTCGAAAATACTCGACGGAAAGAAACTCCCGCAATATGCCAACCAGAAGATTTATCCTTATTCCGATTTCATACAGCACAAGCTGTGCATGATACAGGATATTCACGGTTCATGGTGCCGAACCACACCTTTGTGGGGACGCGGTTTGTCGATGATAAACAGCGGACGTGAAGACCGCTTGCACGATGCCCGTGCTCGCAATGAGGTTGAGGCTATCATGTGGCATGCCTATTCAAAGAACTCACAGGCCTACGATTCGGCTTTGAAGTTCTACAATCTGAAGAAGGCCGACCGCGATGCAGTGGTTAAGTTCATACAGTCGATATAATGTTGACAGGCCGAAAGGCAATGAAAAATAACCTCCGAACTATTCCAATACTGTCCGGAGGCACGGTTTAATAAAAAGGAAGGGAAACGGATATTCGCATAGTCTGTTTCCCTTCCTTCTTTTTTATGTCGATAAAATCAGCTCTGTCGTATATTGCCCGTTTCGTTTCAAAAAGCAGTTGCGGCAAGTCCCGAAGCCTTTTGTCATTCCAGTCCGGCAACCTTTACAAGCCATGTGTGCGGAATGAGTTTTGCAAGCAAGCGGTAGAATTTGTAGAAAAAGCCTGTTGTGTAAACCGCCTGCCCCCGTTTGGCTGCTTTAAGCGATTTCATGGCAGCTGTCATCGGGTCTATTTGCGGAAGCCTTTTCTGCCCGTTGGTCAGTTTCACATTGCCGTTCCCTTGTGTCATCTCGGTCAGCATCAGCCCTGGACACACTGCGCACACGTTTATTCTTCTGTGCCTGAGTTCTTCGCGTAGTCCGAGGCAAAGTGCTGACAGGTATGACTTTGAGGCGCAGTAGACTATCTGGTTGGTGTTGGGAACAAATGCCGATGTTGACGACAATTCCAAAATTGTTCCTCCATCAACTATATATGGCAGGCAAACTTTGGTTATGGCGGTAGACCCCTTGCAGTTCAGGTCGATTATTTTGAGCATCTGCGCCAGTTGCATATTCTCGAATGGCGCAATACCCAACATTCCTGCATCGTTTATGAGCACTCTTATATGTGGCTTCTCGCGGTGCAGTCTTTCTTCAAGCATCCCGAAGTTCTCCATGTCGGCCATGTCCATAGGTATTACAACGCACCGCTTGTCGGGGTGTTGTGCCGCCACTTCACACAGGCGTTCCTTGCGCCTTGCAATAAGCCACAGCACATTTATTTCGGGAAACAACTTGGTTACGGCCTCCACATAGCAAGTGCCAAGACCCGATGATGCGCCGGTGATAATGGCGATATTGTTTTTCATTCCTTCCATAAACTGCAATTTCTACTTGGCTTCCCAATTTCGTTTCCTGTTTGTCACTCCATTCTGCCGTATTTCATTTCCTTGCCTTCCTTGTCATACTGCTTGCGCTTGCCCATAGGAGGTTCGGAGAGAGTGATGCGCACAACAGCTGTTCTGTCAAGCGAGCGGGCAATGCTTTTGTCGAAGGCATCCATGTGCTGCGGAAGGAAACGTTGGCAAATCAGTCTGAGTCCTTCTATTTTCTCTTCTTTGTCTGTCACAATCTCGGCCTTGCCGAATGCCACTGCCGACTTATATTGCAGCGTAAAGCTGTCGTCCTTGGGGTCAACAAGGGGAGCACAACGCGTCACTGCCGAAAGGCATACCTCGGGATGTGCATTTATGGCATCGAGTTTTTTGCCTTCCAAAGCACAGTGGAAATACCAGTTCACATCGTCGTCTGATGCGAGCGAAAGGGGCAATCCGTATGCCAGACCCTCGGCATCCACGAAACTCACAGTTATGTAAGGGGCTTTGTGCATCAATTCCAATGCCCATTGGCTGTCCATAGCTCTCGATTCTTTTCTCATTTTCATATTGCAAAAAACTTTGTTCTTTTATATCCTATAATATATGTACACGGCATATATAGTTCAAAGATAGCAAGAATGTTTTACATGCCCAAGCAGTATGTTCAAAAATGGATCATTTCGCACATGATTATATAATCCATGCCCGGCATTTTAATACAAAAAACGGGAGACAGACAATCTCATTTGTGTCTGTCTCCCGTCGGGTTGTCGTGATGTTTGTTGTTGTCACATCACTGTTGCCGTGGTGTTATTTCACCAATACTTTCTTTGTTGTTCCGTCGGTCATCTTTATTATGTTGATGCCTTTCTGCAGAGCCTGCACCTTGATGCCGCCAATGGTGTAAATGCCGCTTATCGTGGCAGTGCTGTTGTTGGCAACTGTGTCAATGCCGTTGACGGTTTCGCAGCCCTTCTTGTTTACTGCAAGAATGGTGGGATATTTGCCGTAGTACATCGACTTGAAGGTGATCGACGACACCTTCTTTGTGTTGTCGGTTGCAAGAGTGTACTCGTACAGGCGGAAATTATAGCGCGAGTCTATTTCGTCGGTGGTGTAAGATTCGGCGGCTGCCGTGAGTATGCGGCTTATGCCATATACTGCCTCCTTGCCCGTCTGATAGCTGCCATACCAGTCGCTGGGCTGATAGACATCGGTTTCGCTCTTGGTGCCGTCTTCATAGGTGGCATATACGTTCACCTTTGACTGGCCGTTGGCCGAAATCATGAGGAAATAAAGCTCGTCGCAGGCCTGTGGAGAGTTGAGCGTGAGCGTGTATTCCTGGTTGTAGGTCTTCATCACAAGGGCGTTGTTGGCTGCAAAGTCGGCCACTTTGAATTCAGTTCCTGCCGTTGTCTTTATCACGCCGGTGCCGTCGGTAAGTGCTCCTGCCTCCTGCACAGCAGTGGTGTAGAGCACCCAACCCTGATCGTCGAGTGTGGCATTGGTGTAGCTTGCCGACGGAGTGGCCTCTGCAATGACGTCGGCATTCCAACCGCTCAACGACACTGGGCCGTTTACGGGTATTGCCTCATTGAACTGTTCATAAGCTTCTACCTCGGCAAGTGAGGGATAGAAATAGGCGTTGAGGTTGCAGACAATGGCCAGATACTTGGTGGTGCGGAATTCGGGGAATATGTATTCCAGTTCGCTCACCTCGCCAAGGTCGGTGAATGTCTTCACAATGGTCATGTTGGTAAGGTCGTTGCCCACGGCAATGCCGATAGAGTTGTTCACTGTGCCTTCCTTGTCGTTGTCGTTCACACCCTTGTTGTTTGCCGGGATGTTCACCACAACTTTCGAGAGATTCCACTCAGTGCCTTCTGGAGCAGTGAATATTGCCCAAAGGTCGTCCTTGTGTGTCGACGGGGTTTCAATCTCGTTGAGAGCCTCGGCGGTCTTGTCGCCGTCGGTTAGCGCGGTTATGTTGAACTCGTCGTAGGTGGCCTCGTATGAGTAGTCGGCCTTGTAGTGGCGCACGTTGGCAGTAGCGTTGGCAAGCACATTGGGCTGCGAGGTGGCGTCAATGGTCACTTCCACGGTGCTTTCCTTATAGGCTCCTCCGTTGTCAAGTCTCACCACAACCTTGTCGGTACCAATTTTCTTCGATGCCGTTACGGGAATGGTGAATGTGCCGGCAGCAGCGTCTTCGGTTATTTCGCCTATTGTCAGGTTGCCAGCCGACTTTGCTGTGCATCCGAACGCATTGGAACGATCGTCGCCGTTGAGGTCGTATTTCACTGTGATGTCCTTCGTTTCGCCCACATTCATCTTCATTTGTGCGGGAGTAACGTCTATTGTCATGTTGTTGTCCTCTTTGCCGTACACCTCAAACTCCCAAATGCGGAGCGTACCGTTGACGTGCGGGATGAGTTTCACATAGCGTCCCTTTGTCGGGGCTATGTAGTCGGTCTTGATGCTTTCGTCTGCGCAGCCTTCGCGGTCAACCACTGTTGTCCAGTTCTCGCCGTCGTCGGAGAGCTGTATCTGGTAAGAGTCAATCTGGTCGACACCGCTCTCGGGGCCTGAGTTGCCGTCGTATATGCGGAAACCGTATATGCGGAACGAACCGAGGCAGTCGAATGTGGCCCAGTTGTCCGAGCTCACGTTGCACCATTTCTGGTTTGTGGAGTAGGGATTCTGAACGCCGTCGATAATCTTGTCGGGCACCTCGGTAGAGTTTGTCGAACCGCTGTATGCCACGACTTTCTTATTGAGCACCACGTTTGTAACCTCTTTAAGTTCGCTTTCGCTCATCACGTCAACCACGTCCTTGGTGGTTGTCGATGTGCCCACGCTGTTGGTCACGTCAACGCTCACTTTCTGTTTACCTTCCTTCATTGCCACAATTGTGATGGTCTTTTGGTCGGCTGTGCTGCCCGATGCAAGTTTCAGTCCTTCGGGAAGTGTCCAACTCCATGCCGTTGGCGAACCTGTTCCGTTGGCGGTTATAGTCACCTCTTCGCCCACTTTCACATAGCTCTTGCTCAGAGTGAACGTTACTGTCGGGGCCGTTGCCTTCGGATAGTCCACCTTTATAGTCTGTGCAGTCTGCTGGCGCATGTCCTTCATCACGGGCACAACCTCCATTGTGACATAGGCATCGGCACCTTCACGCACGAATGTTGGCACATAGAATGCCTCGTCGCGCGTCTGTCCCACCATGGTGCGTGTTCCTGATGCAGTGGTCTTGTATATGTCGAAATGGTCGAAGTCGGTTGTGTAGTCGTAATCCCATGTGAGTCTGACATCGCCTTTCTCCTCGCCGAGCACGCTTGTGGTGGCAAGGTTCTTCACTTCTACCGCTGCCGGCGCATAGCCTGCGGGCAGCACTGCGAGTTCGCCGAGCTGCAGCTCGTAGTCAGACACGGCTTCTGCCGACTTTATGTTGATCGCAATCATATATACGGTCTTGCCGTTGAGACTCGAAAGGTCGTATTCGTCAATCGTCCACCCGTTCTTCTCGCTTGTCGTGGTGGGCTCGGTCATGGTCACGTCGGGTGTCGTCGAGCTTTCTGTCGAGAGCTTCAGCTCCACGCTTCCCGGTGTCCCCGTCTTGTACACCAGGCGCAGTGTTCCGCCGTTTGTCACGGCTATCATGGTTTTGTAGAGACGCATGAGGTGGTCGCCCGAGGTGAGGCTGCCGTGCAGGCGTATGCTCGACCCGAGGTTCCATGCATCGTCCCAGTTGATGTCGGCACTCAGTGTGCCCTTGTTCTCTATCCACCATCGCCATGTGGGCATTATGCTCTGCACGCCGCTGTGATACCAGTCTTGCACGCCGGCCTTTGTGCCTTCAACGAAGCGATATTTGCCCACGCCCACGCAGAACGAGCTCACGAAGGGCATGCTGCTCACCACCGAGCGTTCAAGCACGCGGTTTGACAGTCCGGGCCAACCGCTTGCGGCAGTCACCGACGGGTCGCCGCTCTTGTTCACCCACATCTGGCTCTCGTTGTTGAACGTGTTCACAATGGCATTGTATGCGTTGGTGCCGGTGTCGTCTTTGCCGAGCAGCGATTTCACGTTGTCTTTCCAGATGCGTTCCTCGGGGCAGAAGAGGTCGAGCGACCCAACATGTCCCGTGGTGGGCATGGCCTTGTTGAGGTAATATTCGTAGCCGGTGTGGCCGCTGCTCACCACCTGCACACCGCCGTATATCTTCGAGAATGTCTCCTCTTCGGTGCATCCCAGCTGCGAGGCATAGCTGCGGTAGTCGCCGGGCGAACCGTATTCGAGGAACTGCGACGTGTTCTTGTGCGTCGTGAGTATGCTCGTGTTGGGGTAGGAACTTGCGTTATACCACTGTATCTCCATTTGGGTGTCGCCGTTTTCGTCGGCTATCTTGTTGAATTCCTTTATAAAAGCCACCCATTCCGATGTGCTTCCGCCGCCGGTCTCTTCGTTGATGAACCATCCGTCGAAGCCCATATATTTGGCTATCTCATACAGTTTCTTTGCATATATGTATGTGCCGTTCTCAGTGGTGAGCATCTGGCGCACCCATGTCTGCGTGCCTCCGTAGGCGGCAGGCGGGAAGAAAATCTGTCCGAGCGATTTCACACCGCTCTGGTGGGCAGCGTCGGTCGAACCAGCCGGAGGCGGGATGATGATGCCTTCCGAGGCAGAACCGGCCCAATACACGAGCTTGTCCATATACTGCCAGTAGGTGGGCTGGTAGCCAAGGAAATTGTATGCTCCCTGCGAAGGACACATCGAGCAGGTGGGGAAGAGGATTGTTGCGTTGCAAATCTGTCCCTCGTAATACTGGTTGGCGTTGGCTTTCATGAGCGTCGGCTCCTTGAAGCGTTTTGCCAGAGGCACCTTTGCGCGGTTGAACTTGGCATCAGGGTCGGTCTGTGGCGACCAGTTGGTGATGTCGGCAGGATGCCAGCAACCGCCGTATGGCTGCTGGGCGTAGGCCGTTCCGCCGCACATGGCGGCCGCAGCCACTAGTCCTATGAGTCTTTTAATCATAATGGTTAGTTAATAGTTAATAGTGTAATATCGTTTTCAGCACCGCCGTAGCGGTTAGGTTTTCAGGTGTTTTCTTGACTATACAACAACCGTTTTGGGGAAAACACTTAGTGCATTTTCACTTTTTTTCGGATGTTTGTAGATGTTGGCGTGTATTTGCCGCCTCATACCTATGCTTGTCGGGGCATAATGGGGCTAGTGCAGCATTCCTTTTTCTTTGTGTTTTCAATTTCATTACGTCTGCTGCACGCGCGTGCTTCACTTGCCGCACGCGCGTGCAGCATTTGCGCTATGTGTGTGTTTCGTATGCGGCCGTGTGCGCACACCGGCTTTGTCGGCTTGCAGAGTTTACTATTTTGAAATGTTAAAAAGGCGGTTTTGCTTTGCAGTTATATTGCATTTGCATATCTTTGCGCTTGACATAAATCAACTCTTGCGTTTTTCTGCCGCAGCAGCGGTGGTTTCGTGTGTTGCAGTGAAGTGCAGAATTGCCGCGTGAGGGTATTATATAATAATGTAAACTGCGTGCGTTTGCGGTGTAAACTGTGAACGACTGTTAAAAACGCGCGGTTTTTCAAACTTTTTCCCGTATAAATTTTGCGTGTGCGGAAAAAAGTCATACCTTTGCATCCGCTTTCGAGAACGAACGGCAGTGCGGTCAAAACCAAGGCTGTCGGGAGTATGGGGAGCATGAAGAAAGAGTTCTTTGAAAAGATTACATAAGACAGATAAAAGTAGTACAAGAAGCGAAGCCGATGCCGCAAGGTGTTGGTTTCGGGTAGAAGAAAAACGAACCGTCAAGTTTGTTTGGCTTTGAACCTGATTTTTGGAAGCACGTTCTGAACAGATTACAAACGGGTTGTTATCCGGGTGTTGCTCAGGTGACATTAGGAGAAGCAGCTTAGAAAAATATTTTACAATGTAGAGTTTGATCCTGGCTCAGGATGAACGCTAGCTACAGGC
>CAVKCP010000017.1:0-30193 GCA_963654815.1 Lachnospiraceae bacterium
TATTTGACATCGCTATGACGTCTTTCAAAGGGAGTGCATTATCCCGAACTGGGGCATATATCTGCAAATTTTACTCAACTCCAAAAATATTGTTTTTTCTCAACAAAACCAAGAAAATAGGCGATTATTTTGAGAATTATGCTGGCGAAAGTCTGGTGTTGTTCCACCACATCCATTAGTCAAAATCCGGGGCATAGATGAAGCCGTTGGGAGCTATCTGCTCTTCCTCTTCGGCAGTCATGGCATCATAGTCCTTGTTGGAGACGAAGCGGCCTTCAATGGTAACCTTGCCTTCCACACCGTCCTTGACGAAGATGAAATACTCCCCTACCCCCTCGTCATATATCATGTCGTACTCCGGGCGGATGTATATGTTGCCAAGGTCGATAGCCAACAGACCCATTTTCCCACCGGTTTCCACCATCATGCAACGGTTGGATATCGCAAAATCCAACCATAAAGGAGGAGCGATACAGCCAAAGAATGCATGTGGACTTCACGCAAAAGCATTATGACAGACACAAACGGTCTACGTTTTCAACAGAAGTCCACTTGATTGCTTTATAAAAATCTACTCCTTTGCATACACGGGCAGCGGTGTCTTCACTGTCTTGCCATTCTCCACGACAGTGGCATAACATTGGTGGTAACCACAGGAAAGGAGCCATTCGTGTGCATTGGCATAATCAGGGGTTCCGATGATATAATCTGCTTTGCGGGCGGCAATGTCCTTTGCCCGCTCACTCTTCATTGATTTGGAAGCACTATTCTGCAAAGCCCAGTATTTGCAGGCAGGCAAAGCACGCGCACGAAGACCCCAGCCTATTTCATGTCCCGAATACATGATTTTGCAAAATGGTTTTTGCTGGAGAATCTGTTCGGTAGCTACAAAGTTGGAAGGTGGATCGCCAGCCATGAAAGCAAGACGATTTGCATGTACATTGAGCGCAACGCCTACGAAAAAAACTGCTGACAGAATGCCAATATATTTATGCTGCGACAATCGGTACAGCAGATGATAAGACAGATGAGCGAACTCACTCAATAGATAAACAAAAAACGGAATAGTTGCAATCGTATAATAACGCCATGGTGCTTTCAGTTCTATAAAGAGGAAAAATGGAACGAATGCAAACAAAATCCACCAAGAGAAACGTCGATAATGGCAGAAAAACGCAATACCTGCAAATATGGTACACTGACCTATTGTCTTTAGTGTCGCGGGGAGATGAGTACTGTTCGTAACAACAAACGCTTTCCACATTGCCTCTCCGCATCCATTATCTGTAATAAGGAATGTGTTGACGAAATATTCCTGCACCATATCGGCGAAACATCCTTTGGCCGCAAGATACCAAACGAACGGCAAGAGTGGCAGAATGATGCCCACCAGTCCGCAGCCAACAGCACTGAAAACTCGCCTTTGCACAGCGACAATGGCAACAACGATGGCCATGCCACCCATCATGAAAAACAAATTCCACTTGACAAGCAGACACCATGACATGCTGATGCCGAGCCAAAAAGCATATCTTTTCAGTTCTGTGTCAGTCGGACGCTGCAAGACGCGCGTAACGCAATAAAGCCCCAAGCATATCCATGGCATACAGAAATCTTCGGCACGCACTTCATCGTGAATTTCCCGAAGAAACAACAATATGGACAATATTACCAAGACGAATGCAGCCCCGCGTCTTCCGACAAACAGCCGTGCAGTGCACCACAATATTTCAAACGTAAAGGTGTAGGCCAGAACGCTGAGCCAAAACACACCGATATAGGAAGTGGGAGAAAGAAGATAGCCTATGCCGTAGATGAGCCAAAGCAGAGGTCCTTTGGAGTCGGCAAAGTCTACATATGGTGTCATGCCCTCCATCCATGCCTTTCCACAAGTGAAAAACCACGCGGAGTCGCAACGTGGACTCCAGTAGGCCATAAGAAAGGAGTCGGGCGAAAGCCACATCAACAGAAAGAAGGAGAAGAGAAAGAAGCATGCCCATCGAACAACAGGAATTCTATGGGTGGGGGGTAATTTGTAGTGTTGTCATAAAGTTTTTGATAATAGCCGTGCATTCGGCAAAATATAAGTTTCTGACGCTCAAGATGAGAAACTTGTCAGTGCCGAATAATACGAAAGTGCCCCGGAAACCTGCAATGTGGGTTGCCGGGGCACTCAATCATGTATTACTTATATTAAAAGTATTGTTCGTGAGACATCTTAATTACATAGCCGTCGTTGCACTAACGAGCCATCCGTAAACGCAGCTACATACGCCGAAGAGCAGAACGCCTGCGGTGCAGAGTGCAAGGGCGGTGCGGGTGGCACAGTCACTGCGGAATGTAGGCAGAGGTGTCTCGGTCTTGTTTATATACATGCACTTCACAATCTTCAGATAGTAGTAGAGTGACGGCACGGTGTTGACAAGGGCGAGGAACACAACTGCGTAGGCAATGTTTGAACCCTGCTGCGCTGCTGCCATGAACACGAAGAACTTGCAGAACATTCCTGCGAAGGGCGGAATACCAGCGAGGGAGAACAATGCGAGCGTGAGAAGGAACGAAAGTTTCGGGTTGGTCTGGTAGAAACCGTCGAACACCGACATTTCGGTATTTCCCTTGCCGCGTGTCTCAACAACGTTGATTACGGTGAATACCGCCATGTTGGCTGCAACATAAATGAGCACATAATACATCAGAGCGGTCAATCCCATGGCATTGTTGCCTATTGCGGCAAGCATGATGTAGCCTGCCTGCGAAATGGAACTGAATGCCATGAATCGTTTCAGCTCGGTCTGACGCAATGCGAAAAGGTTGGCTATGGTGATTGTAAGCACAATAACGATATACATCAGTGCCTCATAATATTCCACCATCGGTGCAAACACCTTCATAAGTATGGTCATCAGCGCAAAGGCGGCTGCTCCCTTCGAAACTACGCTCAGATAGCCTGTAACGGCAGTGGGCGCACCCTGGTAGGTGTCGGCAGTCCAGAAATGGAACGGCACGAGTGAAATCTTGAAGCCAAGACCGCTGAAGAAGAACACAAGTCCCATGATTGTCAAGGGGCTTACACTGATTTTTGCTGCGACATCATCAAAATAGAGAGTGCCGCATGCGCCATAGAGGAACGATATGCCATAGAGCATCACGCCGCTTGAGAATGTAGCAGTGAGGATGAACTTGGCTGCGCCCTCGGCAGAATCCTTCTTAAATTTGTCAAAGGCCACAAGGCATGCCATAGGCACGGAAGCCATTTCAAGTCCGAGGAAGAACATGAGGAAATGCCCGGAGGAAATCATCATGTACATACCCAAGAGTGTTGATATCACAAGTTCGTAGAATTCACCTTCCTTGCGCATCACGTCAGCACGCTCAATCCACGACTGAGCCATGACAACCACGATGAATGCTCCGGCAGTGAGGATAACTTTCATCACCTGAGCTGCCGCAGTGGCAGTGTAAAGCCCGGCAAATGCGGTGGCGGGCTTGGTTGTAAAGCACAGAGCAATCTGGGCAACCAACAGAACACCTGTCAGCAGACTCAATGCAGTGTGTTTCTTCTCGCCTTTCAATATAAGGTCGGCAAGGAATACTATTACCAAGGCTGCCATAAGGCCGGCCTCGGGTATCATATTAAAAAACTGACTATAATCCATTTTTCTACTGAACGGTTATTAAAGTGTTGGAATTACGCTGAGAATTGGAGCTACTGCATTGCTGATGACATTACTTGCCCAAAACGGGAACGAACCAAGGCCAGCAACGCAGAAAATGAGGCAGCACACGGCGAAACGTTCGTCCCATGTGGCATCGGTAAGCTCTTCGAAATGCGGGTTCTTCACCTTCTCGAAGAGGATGAAGCCTACGGTACGGAGAATGTAAACGGCTGTCACCACAATTGACGTAATGGCAATGATGGTGCAGCAGCGGTGGAATGTGTCGGCATTCTCAAACGAACCGTTGAAGATTGTCATCTCGGCAATGAAGCCAGAGAAGCCCGGCAGACCGAGGTTGGCAAGACCGGCGATGACATAACCCACCGAAAGGAAAGGCATAATCTTCATCAAACCGCCAAGCTCACGGATGTCACGTGTGTGTGTACGGCCGTAAATCATACCGATGAGGGCAAAGAAAAGAGCTGTCATCAAACCGTGCGAGAGCATCTGCAATATGGCACCTGTGCAAGACACGCGGGTCATCATCAGAAGGGCGAAGAGCACCAAGCCGCAGTGCGACACCGAAGAGTAGGCATTGATGAACTTCAAGTCGGTCTGAACACATGCCGAGAAGGCTCCATATACAACAGATATTGTGGTGAGGATAAGGAATACCCAAGCCAAATCATGTGCAGCCTGCGGCAGAAGGAACATGGCAATACGGAAGCAACCGTAGCCACCAAGCTTCATAAGCACACCGGCATGAAGCATTGACACCGATGTCGGGGCGCAGCCGTGACCTATCGGCGACCATGTGTGGAACGGGAACAGAGCACCAAGCACACCGAAACCTATGAACACAAAGGGGAAGAGCACATTCTGAACGTGAGCCGGAATGTGGTTATTGTGTGCTATTTCAAGAATGCTCATGGTGGTGCCACCGTTGAAGAAATAGATGCCGACGAGACCCAGGATGATGAGGGCAGAACCGCCCATAAGCATCAAGGTGAGCTTCATGGCTGCATATTCCTTGCGACCCGAACCCCAGTAGCCAATCAAGAGGTACATAGGGATGAGGGCAACCTCGTAGAACATGAACATTGTGAAGAGGTCGATGGAGATGAAGAAGCCGTAAACACCAGTTGACAACAGTGTAAACCACATGAAGAACTCCTTAGTGAGGGGCTTCAGTTTCCACGAAGCAAAAGTTCCGGTGAACACGATAATGCTCGAAAGCAGAAGCATCACGACAGAAATGCCGTCTACACCTACTTCATAATTGATGTGCAATGCAGGGAACCACTCTGTGCAAGCACGGAGAATCATCTCCTCGGTGTTGCCTGCAGCACGTTCGCCAATGAAATGGAGTGTAAGCCACACGCTCAATGCCAAAAGACAGGATGAGCCGGTAACCATCACACCACGCACCTGATTGACATTGCGGGCTATCCAAAGACCGAGCAACATCAAGGCAGGGATTACTACGAATAAACTTAATATATTCATATCCTAATTATAAGCAAAGTAATATTAATGTTAAAGCCACCGTACCTGTGAGGAACCAAACGGCATACTGGCGAACGTCACCGCTCTGCCAAGGACGAATGGTCTCGCCTGCCTCGTTGGCTCCCCATGCAGTGAAGTCGATAAGGCCATTGATTATCTTTTCGTCAATCCACTGAACCGGACGGCTCACATAGCGGAACAAAATCTTGTGGGTAACAAACTGATAAACCTCATCCATATAGAAACGCTTGTAAGCCCAGCGGTGCAGACGCGGGAATGTAGCGTACATCTTGTCAGCAATAGGCTGCTTCTCACCTTTATATATATAGGTGGCAAGACATATCGAGAGAATTGCAATTACTGTTGAAGTGGCCGCAACCTGCGTATTGAAATGAACAGTGTAAGCCGAGCCCGCAGCACTCACAATCGAACCGAAGCTTGCCCATTCCCAACCGAGGAAACCACCAAGTGTTGTAACAACACCAACACCGACAGTGACGATGCTCAAGAACACGAGCGGGAAAGTCATTGTAACGGGAGCCTCATGGGGAGTGTGCTGGGCGTGGAGTTCCTTGTTCTCTGTGCCCCAGAATATTCCGTAATAGAGACGGAACATATAGAAAGCAGTCATTGCAGCTACACCGGTCATCCACCATCCGCAAAGCGGAGAATACTCAAAGCAAGCAGTTACAATCTCGTCCTTGGAGCTGAAACCCGAGAAGAACGGTATTCCGGCAATTGCAAGGCAAGAGATAAGGAATGTAATGTGTGTAACGGGCATATACTTACGCAAACCGCCCATTGCAGACATTTCATTTGAGTGTACAGCATGGATGATGCAACCTGCACCAAGGAACAGACAAGCCTTGAACATGGCGTGTGTGAACAAATGGAACATTGAAGCCATATAGCCAAGCTGTGCATGGTTGTCGAGAACGGCACCGTGATGACCCGGCAGACATACGCCAAGTGCAACCATCATAAATGCAATCTGTGAGATTGTAGAGAAGGCGAGCACACGCTTTATGTCGCTTTGCGCACAAGCTACGGCAGCTGCATAGAATGCGGTGAATGCACCTACAGCTACAACAACCTCCAATGCCTGGGGAGCATATTCAATCCAAATGGGGAAAAGGCGTGCAATCTGAACCACACCGGCAACCACCATGGTGGCAGCGTGGATAAGAGCCGACACAGGAGTCGGGCCTTCCATGGCATCGGGAAGCCATATATGCAACGGGAACATTGCCGACTTACCTGCACCACCAATAAACATAAGCACAAGAGCAGTGGGCAATATCATCCCGCCAGCGGCAATGGCACGGGCTGAATCGACGGCAGTGAATACTGACGCACCTGCTCCATAGCTTATCTCTGTCCCTGTGAACGAGAAATTGTAGCTTCCAGTATAGTAGCCGAAAATAAGGATACCTATGAGGAAGAACATGTCGGCGAAGCGTGTAACGATAAACGCTTTCTTCGAAGCATGAACCGCAGCTTTAAGAGTGTAGTAGAAGCCAATGAGGAGATAAGAGCTTACACCCACGAGTTCCCAGAACATATACATCTGGAAAATGTTGGTGGCGAGCACCAATCCGAGCATCGACATGGTGAAAAGCGACAGAAAAGCATAGTAGCGCTGGAAGCCCTTCTCGCCGTGCATATAGCCGAACGAATAGATGTGCACCATGAGGCTGACCGTTGAGATGACGATTAACATCATCACCGAAATCGGGTCGAGCAGGATGCCGAGGTCGAAATGCAGGTGTCCCAGCGGCAACCATGTCACATTATACGGCACGAAAGTTGCGTAAGTGCCGTCGGCAAGGCGGTCGGCGGTGAAATACTGGAACGCTGTGAAATAGCTGAGGATTGTCACCAAACCCAAAGAGCAAGTGCCAATCAGTCCGGCTGTTTTATGCGACCAGGCATACTTCTTGTTTACGAATTCCGGCAAACCGATAACCAGGAAGCTGATCAGCGGCAACAGAAGAATCCATATTGAATATGTAAAATCCATAATCTATTAATATTTCATGTTTTCAATACTGTTCACCTGATCGCTGTGGAAATTGCGGTAAACATTGATAATAATTGCGATTGCGACAGCACTCTCGGCTGCACTCACACCTATCGAGAACAGAGTCATAAAGAATCCCTCGTAGCCCTCGGGGAAGAGCAGACGGTTGAAAGCAGCAAAATTCAAATCGACAGCATTGAGCACCAGCTCAATTGAAACGAGCATCGCAATGAGATTGCGGCGTGTGACGAAGCCGAACACTCCGATGAAGAACAGAAGTGCACCAAGCACAAAATAACATTCTATTGTAACCATGATTACTTATCCTCCTTTTCTTTACGTGCTACAACAATTGCTCCGATAATACATGCCAAAAGGAACACCGAGATGAACTCGAACGGAAGTACATACTGGTATTTCCCAGAACCGAGAAGAGCATTGCCTATGGTGTCCATAGGAACCTCAGTGCCCTCAACAGCGAGGTTAAGGAAACTGTTCTTCAACAAGATGCCTACGACTGTCACCAGTCCAACAAGACAGATCAGCGCGGCACCGACTGCACGGCAGCCCTTGACACGCTCAACAAGTCCCTGAAGAGTGCGCTTGCTCACGAGCTGAACAGCAAATATATACATCATCACCATTGCACCGGCATATACACTTATCTGGGCTGCGCCAAGATAGGTATAGTCGAGCAGGAAATAAAGTCCTGCCACTCCAAGGAGTACGAAAAGCAGGAATGTGACCGAACGCATGATGCGTTTTGTAGCCACGCACATGACAGCCGAGCCAAGAATGACTACTGCCAGAATGCAAAACATTACTAAACTTGCCATAATTATTCTTACTCCTTATTTTGTTTTGGTGTTAAATGTTCCGATTTCAAAGTCAGCCCCACCATCTATAATATTGGGCAGTGATCCTCCCTCATACACTTCCTTGTCAAGGTGAAGCACAAGTGCATTACGGTCGAACACAGAATTCTCGAAATCGTTTACGAATTTGATTGCTCCGAAATTGCAGGCGTTGACACAAAGTTCACAGAACATGCAGTCGCCGAGGTCGTACTGATAATCGACAAGCTGTTTTTTCTTTTTGCCTGTTTCGGGGTTCTCCACCATCTGCGACACAATTTTGATTGTGCCATTCGGGCAAGTTTTCTCGCAAAGCGTACAAGCAGTACACTTCACGGCACCGTTCTCGTCGCGGTTCATCACGAGACGTCCGCGATGACGTGCCGAGACATGCAGCGTAGTCTTGCGGTTCTCGGGATACTGTTCAGTGCTCTTTGGAGTGAAATACTCCTGCAGAGTTGTCTTCATACCCACGGCGAGAGTCTTGACGGCAGCCCCGATTTCTCCGAAATATGATTTTTTGTTTTCTTCCATTGTTTTTAATGATGTGTTTTTAGAAGTGCCAACCGAATGCCACAACTACGGTCATGAGAATCAAGTTGATAAGACACAAGGGCATGAGATACTTCCATTCGAGCTTAAGTATCTGGTCGATACGCAGGCGCGGGAATGTCCAACGCACCCACATAAGCAGCCAAACCACTGCAAATGTCTTGCCCAAGAACCACACTATGCCCGGGATGAAGTTGAGTATGCCATCAACAGCCTCCACACCTATATTGAACGGAGCCCAGCCGCCAAGGAATACTGTGGTGGCGATGCCGGAAACTACGAAGAGGTTGAGATACTCGGCGAGGTAGTAGAAGCCGAATCCCATACCCGAATACTCGGTGTGATAACCTGCGGTAAGCTCCGACTCAGCCTCGGCCAAGTCGAACGGGCCACGGTTTGCCTCGGCGTTGCCTGCAACGAGGAACACGAGGAAAGCTATTATTGCTGGAATATGTCCACGGAAGATAAGCCATCCGAATGCACCCTGCTGAGCCTCAACAATGCCCGAAACCTGCATTGTGCCTGTGAGCACGACAGCGGTGATGAGACAAAGGGCGAGCGACATTTCATAAGAAATAAGCTGCACGGCACCACGCATGGCCGAAACCACCGAATATTTGTTGTTCGAGCCCCAACCGGCCATGAAGATACCCACGATGCCGATGCTTGATATGGCCGACATAAGGAATACGCCCACATTGAAATCAAGCACCTCGGCACCGTTGTTCCAGGGAAGGAACGAGAAAGTGCCTACCGAAGCAATGATAACGAGGAACGGAGCCACATAGTAGAGAAGCTTGTCGGCACCGTCAACAGAGAATATTTCCTTGATGAGCATCTTCAGCACATCGGCGAACACCTGGAATATACCCCAGGGACCCACACGCATCGGGCCGAGACGGCACTGGAAGTAGGCGCAGACCTTACGTTCCATGAAGATCAAGATGATTGCGAGGATGGCGTAGCCTGCGAGGATGCAGACACCAACCAGGATGCACTCAATCAGTGTTGTCCAAAACACTCCAAGACCACAGGTCACAGAAAGGAGGTTATGGAACCAGTTTGTTACTAAACTAAAGTCAAACATTATTTCCTATATTTATTGTTAATGTTTGTGCAATTATCTGTCGATATCAGGAATAACGAAGTCGATAGCAGCACCTGTTGTTATCAAGTCGGCGATTTTCTGGCCGCGAAGCATCGGGTCCAAAGCGCCGGTCAACGTAAGACCCATCGGACGCATCTTCATGCGGTAAGGACTCTTGTCGCCCTTCGAGTCGAGATAAACGCCGAACTCGCCGCTGGCTCCCTCAACAGAGAAATACCACTGACCTTCGGGAACTTTGATGATAGGCTTCTGCTTGATGTAGAATTCGCCCTCGGGAATGTTGTCGATGAGTTGCTCTATGATGTCGAGGCTCTGGTAGAGCTCCTGAATGTGGCAGTAGTAGCGGTCCATCGAGTCGCAACCAGTCATGGTTATTTCCTTCCACTCCACCTTGTCATACATGTCATACGGATGACGCTTGCGGGTGTCGTTCTTCCATCCGGCGGCACGTCCTGCCGGACCGGTCACTGCATAGTTGATACAGTCTTCGAGATTCATCGGGCCGACGCCTACGAGACGGTTGTGTGTAATCACGTTGTCGCCGAACACATCGAGGTATTCCTGTATTTTCGGACGGAGATATTTGCAGAGTTTCTTCGTGTTTTCCACGAATTTCGGGTCGATGTCGGCCTGACATCCGCCAATGCGGTAGTAGTTCATTATAAGACGTCCACCAGTTGTCTCCTCCATCACGTTGAGCACATGTTCGCGGTCGCGCATGCAGTAGAGGAAAGCAGTAAGTGCACCGAGGTCCTGTGCAGTACAACCGAGGTAGAGCAAGTGCGAGTCGATACGCTGAAGCTCGTCCATAATGGTGCGAATATAGTGTATGCGGTCGGAGAGTTCAACGCCCAGTCCTTCCTCTATCACACCCACGAGAGCGTGGCGGTGCATCATAGCCGAAAGATAATTCAAGCGGTCGGTCAAGGCAAGTGTCTGCGGATAGGTCATATCCTCCCACATTTTCTCTATGCCACGGTGTATATATCCGAGGTGGGGATATATGGCCTTCACCTTTTCACCGTCGAGCACAGTCTGCAAACGCAGCACACCGTGGGTTGATGGGTGGTTAGGACCGATGTTCACCACGAAATCGCCGTCGTCGAAGAGGCGTTTCTGCGTTGCCACGAGGTGACCGTCAGCATTGAGGCTGTAAACCACAGTGTAGTCTGACTCAGGCTCGTCGGTAAGCGGGAACTTGTTTGCCTCGGGACTCATGTCGAAATCCTTGCGCAAAGGATAGCCGTTGAAATCGGTGCGAAGGAAAAGACGACGCATGTCGGGGTGGCCGAGGAACTTGATGCCCACGAAGTCGAACACTTCGCGTTCAAGCAGGTCGGCAGCACGCCAAAGGTCAATTACGGTAGGAATCACATCGCTTCCGTCAACCTTCTTTGCTATGGTCTTCACCGAGCAACGCTCGTTGTTGTCGGTATTCTCAAGAATGTATATACACCCCAGGCCTTCTTCGCCAAAATCTTCGCCGATGATGGTAACAAGGTAGTCGAAATGTTTCTGGTTTTTCAGTTTCGACATCTCACTCGCGAAATTGTCGAATGAGAGTTCAATGTTTTCAAGTTTCATATCTTATACCTTATTATATTAATCAGTTAGACCTTTCTTCGCGTCGAAATCTTCGGGCACTTTGTCTACGACAATCGTTTTTTCCATACTTGCAAGAGCCTCGTTGCTGAGTCCGTGCAGACCGCCCTTCGACATCGAGAGTTCTTTCTCTTCTTTCGACATCTTGTGATTGGCACCGCCGAAGAATTTCTCGACTTTCACCTTACGCTGAAGCTGCATCATTCCGTAGAGGATTGCCTCCGGGCGCGGAGGGCATCCGGGCACATACACATCAACCGGTACGATTTCAGAAATGCCGCGCACCACATTGTATGATTTCTTGAACGGTCCGCCGCTAATGGTGCATCCGCCCACAGCAACCACATACTTAGGCTCGGCCATTTCGTCGTAGAGACGCTTGAACACGGGAGCCATCTTGTTGGTAATGGTGCCTGCGCACATGATAAGGTCGGCCTGGCGCGGTGAGTTACGCGTAACCTCGAAGCCGAAGCGCGAGAAATCGTAGCGTGCACATCCCACTGCCATGAATTCGATACCGCAGCACGATGTTCCGAACGTCAGTGACCACAGGGAGTTGGAACGGCCCCAATTTATAGCTTGGTCAAGCGAGCCGACAACTACATTTACACCTCCTTCGTGGAGTTCGTCCACAATCTTCTCAAGGCTTTCGTTGTCCTTGAATTCTCCGTAAGGAATACTCTTGATAACAGGTTTTCTTACTTCCATTCCAATGCTCCTTTCCGCCAAGCGTAAGCCAGGCCAAATACCAATACCAGCATAAAGAAGCCGACACTAGCAAGTGCCATTGCTCCAAACTTGTTGACGACTACTGCCCAGGGGTAGAGGAACAGTGTCTCGATGTCGAACATCAGGAAAAGAATCGCGAAGAGATAGTAGCCCACATGAACGGGAATCCAGGAGGAGCCGCGCGTCGGGATACCACACTCAAACGGTTGACCCTTAACCGGGTTGTACGAACGAGGGCCTACGAGTTTTGCAACTACGTATGCACCCACCACCAATACAACAGCCGTCAGGATGACTGTGATAAATAAGATATACATAAAAACTATTAAAATAATTATTTTTCCGTCTATGTAGAAAGTCTTCCATGAATGCGACACCCAAAGCGAGAGCAAGCAGCCCATCAACGGGCTTTGCACCGAAAATGCCACTTTCAGTTTGCAAAGTTAATAATAAATATTAAAATGGCACAATAATAATGTGACAGTTTTTCCCCTTTGTGCGCAACTTCACCCATACCGGCTGGGCATGCAATCCATCGCGCAACCGCTATGGCAGGCTTTGCAATAACAAGAGCTGTAAAATTCCTGACTTGGCAAATCTGAATTGCGTCCCCGAATAACGACGCATCCCCGAAGATGGCAAACACGTGTTGACATTAAAAGTGGCTCGTGTTTGCCCCCTTCGGGGACGCGTTGTCTTCTTTTACTTTGCATTAACCGCGAGTTCCATTCTGGCGTCCACGGTCATGCAGTGTTCGCCGCACTCGGCGACACTTGTTCAAACGTGATTTTCAAAGTCTGAAATCAAGCCTTCCTTCACGCTTTTTACAAAGCTTTTGCTGCTTCAGCCTTTGCCTTTGCAGTAGCTTTGTCAAGTGTGGCCTGTGCTTTTTTCTTTGCAGAAGCATTCTTAGCCTTGGTCACATTGTCATACAAAGTCCAAAGTTTATATTTTGCTGTAGCAGCTTTATATGCTTTGGTAAAGCGGTCGGCAACGGCCTCAGCCTCAGCTTCATCCTCTGCCGAAGCAAAGGCATGGCGGTATCCTTTCTGCTTGTTCCACAATCCGCGTGTGAAATCAGGCACTGTCACCGAAGCACACTCATTGTCCATCGACAAGGCTCCGAGCTCGGCTATGCAGCACCACTCGGCGAGGTCGTACACATCCATATCCAACGGCAGACCGTTTTGCAGACAATACACCAGACGTGCAGTCATTATGAAGTCCATGCCGCCATGTCCGCCGACCTCCTTGGCAAGCTTGCCGAATTTGCGGAGTATCGGACTTTCATATTTTTCCTCTAATGCCTTGCGCTGGTCATCGGGCATGAATTCGTGCGAAGAGAGGTCGTCCACCTTCGGTGCATTGCCTGTACTCTTGAGCTGTGTGGCATCCACTGCATAGCCCTCAACGGGATATTTGTTGGCAAAGCCACGCGTGCCGGTGAGCTGGTAGAGGCGGTTGTAGGGCTGCGGGTTCATCACGTCGTGCTGCAGTTCGATAACCTTGTGGTTGGCAGTGCGTATGAGTGTCGTGGTGTGGTCGCCGTTGCGGAAATCGGTGCAGGGTTTGCCGGTTTTCTTCTCAACGAGTTCACGGCCGTGAGCACTTTTTGTGTCCATTGCCACGAGCAGTTCCATACGGTCGCCACGGTGTATGTCAAGAGCCTGGGCCACCGGACCGAGTCCGTGTGTGGGATAGATGTCGCCACGGTTTTCGCGGTTGTATTTGAGTCGCCAACCGAGTTGTTCGGGGTCTGAACCGTTGGGGTTTTTCCAGTAATAATCCCAGAAATCGTCGAGGTTGTGTATGTAAGCGCCTTGTGCACGCAGTATTTCGCCGAACACGCCGGCCTGCGCCATGTTCAGGGTGCGCATCTCAAACCAGTCGTAGCAGCAGTTCTCAAGTATCATGCAGTTGAGCTGTTTCTGCTCGGCAAGGTCTACGAGAGCCCAGCACTCCTCCAAATTCATTGCCGACGGCACCTCGTCGGCCACGTTCTTGCCGTTTTCGAGAGCGCATTTTGCCACAATTGCGTGGTGATCCCAATCGGTAGCTATATACACGAGGTCGATATCAGAACGCTTGCACAATTCTTTGTAGCCCTCGGCACCATAATATATTGTTGCAGGAGCAAGTCCTTGCTTGCGCAGACGCTCGTTCTGCTTTTCGGCACGATCTTTCTCATAATCGCACAAAGCCACGATTTCCACACCGGGAATAAGGCTGAAATCGGCCACAGCACTCGGGCCGCGCATTCCGAGTCCCACGAAGCCCACTCTTACGGTCTTCATTTTCGGAAGCTTAAGCCCAAGCACGTCTTTCTGTCCTGCCGGGCGTTGTGGCGTTTCAATCACTATTTTTCCTTTTTCCCAATGCCATTTTGTCGATGGCGACAGCGACTGTGCGCTTGAAGGGATTGCGCCGAAAAAGAGCGCAGTGGCAAAGGCGATGCTTGCCAACTTAAACATTTTCATAGTTATTATTTTAATTTTAGTAAATGGTCATCTGTTTTGTCTGAAAGGCAACAAAGGTATAATGTTTGGGCTATACCAGCATTTCGGGAATACACCTTTTTATTGCATTATTCAACATGCCTTATGCCATCACACCTTCTACATGTTCAACAATGCAGCTACACGTTCCACACTCAAGCCAGTGGCATTAGCAATGGTCTCTACCGGCATTCCGCTTTCATGCAGAGCCTTTGCCATATTTCCAAGCATTTGTTCCTGTTCATTTATACGGGCTTCTTTCTCCTCCAACTGAGAGTCCTTCTCCTCCAACTGAGAGTTCTTCTCCTCCAGCTGAGAGTTCTTCTCCTCCAACTGCGAGTCTTTTTCTTTCAGGAGAGTTTCTTTTTCGCGCAACTGTTTTTCGCGTTTCAGCAGAGCAGTGTCACGGTCTTCTATGGCCTGGTAGTATTCGTCTTCCACATTCATGTCTTGCCGCATTTCGGCATCGGCTGCCGCAGCAGTGAGACGGTGCAGCACATACATCATTTCTGTGTCGGTGCTATAATCAGTCTCGTCTATCTTCAGCACCTGTTTGTCCTGCTTGCTTGTGCGCGACTGGTCAAACACGCTCAGCACCTTTTCAAGCCGGTTGTTCACGCGTCCGCGCAGCAGCGGTATCTGCACAATTATACTGTCATGCGTCAAACTCTCCACAAACTGGCTGTCAACGCCGCCGACCTCGTGCCCGTCATAGTCACACACTTTGTGGCCTACATACACCACAGGTTCGTTTATGTTGCCCACACGGTGTCCCAACAGATACACGGCCACCATAGGATAGGCATAGCCTTTTTTAGAATCGTCGCGTATGTTGGCCCGGCTATTGTATTGCAAACCAAGATACTGACGGAAGCGCAGCGTCTCGGTGTCCAGCCAAGTTTTCTGCAGTTCTATGGTTATCACGCGCTCGCTACCGTCGGATTCCACCACGTTGGCCGAGAAATCAATGCGGAACATCGATATTGCGTCACGCGTGGTGTTGCTGTATTCATGCGGGCGCACTTTCACACTCTTCACTTCTTTTTTGAGAAGTGCCGAAAGAATGGTCTTGGCCACACGCTCGTCTTCCATAAGATATTTGAAAACGGAGTCGTATATAGGATTGGCGATACTTATTGTCATAGTCGTTAAGAGGGATGTTATTTTTTGCAAATATAGTGATTTTAAGCTTATATCGGGCACGCCTGACCTTTATTTTTTGCTTTTCCGCAGCAAATCCAATGTCTTGTGCCGACAAAATATGGTTTTCCGACAGAAAATTCAACTTGTATTCAGCCACGGTGCTCCTTATGCAGCACGATCATGCGGCATATGCAGCACACACATGCAGCATTTGCAGCGCGTGTGTGCAGCGCATGCTGCACGATGCAGCCAAAGCTTGCATGGCGCACATTCTACACCGAGAAAACGAACAAATATTGTCTAAAAGTCTCAATAAGTGTTCGGAAAAGTTGCACAAAAACGCCGAAATGCTTACCTTTGTCATTATTAACGCCCCCAAAGCACCAACACGATTGCCGCAACTATGCTGCTGTCAGATAGTAAAGCATCACACTAACTACTAAAACTTATGCCCAAGACTCATGTATGGAATCCTAACCTTAAGCTGTGGAAAGCCAAAGTCCCACTTGCAGCCGCATTGCATTTATTGCTGTGCATAACATTCTTGTCGCTCGGTTCATGCACGAAGCGTCCGCCGCAACACGACCTTGCCAGTATGCGCGACGCGGCCGACAGCATAATGAAAGGCATCGATGGCGAGCAATCGCTCGACAGTCTGTCGAAAGCGGCGGCACGCCACGGCAACATTATGCTTGAGATGCGCGCGCTCAAGAAGCTCGGAACACACCTGCGCGAGAACAACCGCTTTGCCGAAGCAATAGCGTGCCACCGCCAGGAACTGAAACTTGCGCGGCATCTGGCCGACACAATAGCCATTGTGCAGGCTCTTAACAACATCGGAACCAATTTCCGCCGCATGGGAGCATTGGACGAAGCCGTTGACAACCATTTCCAGGCTCTGCACTACTGCGAGGCATTCAGCAACCGAAAAGACTCCGTGGCACGCAAGAACCGCGTCGTGTCGCTCAACGGCATAGGCAACGTAAGCCTCACACTGGGCGACACCGAAACTGCCGACTCGGTGTTCCGTGCAGCCTTGGCAGGCGAACGCCAGCTAGGCAGCGCGCTGGGACAGGCCATAAACTATGCCAACATAGGATCGATTTTCGAGCGTAACGGACAGATCGACTCGGCATGGGCCTACTACCGGTTGTCAATGGAGGCCAACATAAAAGCCAATTCCCAACTCGGGCAGTCGCTGTGCTACGCCCACTTCGGAAGGCTCAACGAAAAGCGAGGGGCCATGGCATCGGCCATAGGCGAATACAAGAAAGCCTACGAAATAATGCGCAACTCCACCGACCGATGGCATGCCCTGGAGTCGGGACTGGCATTGGCGAGCATGTATGTCAAGACCGGCGACTATGCCACGGCACGCAAATACATCGACGAGGCCGACAAGACTGCGCACGAAATACACTCGCTCGAACACCAGTCGCAGGTGGCCATGCTTAAATACGAGATTTTCAACAAAGCCGGCGACTGCCGCAACGCACTGCAACAATACAAGTTGAGCACCGAAATAAAAGACAGCGTATCGAGCGAGAAAAACCTGATACACATGCAGAAGATGCGCATACGCTACGAGCATGAGCGGCGGCGCACCGAGCTCGACGCGATAAACAAACAATGGCAAACCGAACGTCAGCTGAAATGGGCAAGCATTGCCGTGGCCTCAGCAATAGCGGTTCTCGCTGTAATTGCGGTGAGTTTCATGCTCTATGTGCTCCGCAACCGCAAGCGCAAACAACTCATGCAGCAGCAACTCGACGAGATGCGCCTGTCGTTCTTCACCAACATCACCCACGAGTTCCGCACCCCTCTCACCGTAATCCTCGGCTACTCGCGCATGATGGAGAACGGCGAACTGCCGCCCGACGGTCTTGCACAGGCCGGACGCGTGGTGTCGCGGCAGGGCGGACGGCTGCTGTCGCTCATCAACCAACTGCTCGACATACAGAAAGTAAAGTCGGCAGTGGGCCGCCCCGACTGGCGGCACGGCAACATTGTGTTGTTTGTCTCGACAATAGTTGAGAGCTATCTCAACCTCGCGCACACGCGCCACATAAAACTGACTTACGCCCCAGAACAACATGAAGCGGCATGCGATTTCGTGCCCGACTACATACAGAAAATCGTGTGCAACCTCTTGTCAAACGCACTGAAATTCACCCCCGCCGACAAGCAGGTGATCGTTACGATCTCCATTGGCGACGAATTGCTGACACTGAGCGTCGCCGACTCGGGAAACGGAATATCGGCCGAAGACAAGCAACGCATTTTCGAACCGTTCTACCAAACCGAAAGCAACCGTCTGAGCATCGGTTCGGGCGTGGGACTGGCACTCGTGAAGCAGATAGTGGTGTCGCTGCAAGGCGAGATAAAGCTCGACAGCACCATTGGCAAGGGCTCTACATTCACTGTGAAGCTCCCAACAGTTGCGCCTTCTGATGCCGAAACAAAACCGCTTGAGGTGCACGGCGACAGAATAATGTATGAAAACAACACCGAAACCGCAGGCGACAACGAACAAGAACAGAATACATCCGGCGACAACGACGCACGCCCGCTCGTGCTCATCGTTGAAGACAACCACGACGTGGCGCAATACATGTCGCTGCAACTGCAGAAAAAATACCGCCTCATAGTGGCCAACGACGGCGAAGAAGGATTGCGTGCGGCCACCGAGTATGTGCCCGACCTGATAATAACCGACCTTATGATGCCGCGCATGGACGGATACCAACTGTGCAAGGCCATAAAAGAACACGACACGCTTAACCACATTCCGGTGATAATAGTCACGGCCAAGACCACCGACGACGACAAGTTGCAGGGCTTGAAGCTCGGCGTTGATGCCTATCTTTACAAACCTTTCAACGCTGAGGAGCTTGTGTTGCGCGTGGAAAACCTGCTCGAAAAGCAACGGTTGCTGCGCGAACGCTACCAGAAAGCCCTTGCCGAGCACAAGAGCGACGCTGCTAACGAGCTGTCGCCCAAAGACCGCGAGTTCATAGAACGGCTTAACGGCATCATCGTAGGCACGATGACCACCGGCGACCTCAACGTGGACAACGTGGCATCGGCACTGTGCATGAGCGGCCAGCAGCTTCGCCGCAAGCTCAATGCCATAACCGGCGGCACACCGGCATCATACATCCGCAACATACAGATGCAGGAGGCACAACGCATGATAGACAACGACAGCGACATGCAGATAACCGAAGTGGCCATGAAATGCGGTTTCTACGACACGTCGCATTTCACGCGCGTGTTCAAACAGGTAACCGGATGCACACCGTCGCAATACCGCAACCGCGACAACGCAGCCTCCACTCAACAATAGCCACGGCCAGAGCCGCGACTGGAAATATCCTTCTCCGACACGTTGCTGTCTTGGCTTTTATTCGTATTTTTGCGGAAAATGAAACAAAATTAACGACACAGGAGAGCAATGGAAATAAAAGTTTGCGGCGCATGCAACGCCGCCGAGCTGGCCGCATTGCATGAAGCCGGAGCCAGCCATGTGGGAATGGTATTCATAAACAGTTGCCAACGCCATGTAGCAATGTCGCCGTCATTGTCGGGACTGTTGCCCGACACCGCATGCGGAAATCTTGGCGGCAATGCGCCAAAAGGAAACGGGCCGCTGCGTGTAGGTGTCTTTGCCGACGAAATGGCACAGAACATCATCACGCGCATTTACAACTACGACATCGACATGGTGCAGTTCGACGGCAACGAACCGCCCGTCTATATCGAGAATCTGCGCCGCACCATCGTTCCCAACATACGACCACGGCTGCTTGTATGCAAGACTATACATGTGGCCGGCAGTTCCGATTTGGCCGAATGCACACATTATGCAGACTGCGTTGACTTTTTCCAATTCAATTTCACCGCACAGAAGTCCGGCGAAACCGGCACGCAACAAATTCTCTCTATCCTAAACTCGTATGGCGGCAACATGCCCTACTGGATGGGCGGCGACTTGTCGGCAGCAGATGCAATAGCTATAATGTCGGCAGGCATGAAACTATGCTACGGCATAGACCTAAGCGCACTTTGCATTTCGGGCACTGACGGCTGCAAAGCCGACGCACTGCACGACTTTGTACACAAATAAAGAAAATGTCATACAACAATTGCCTTTTAAATACATAATGTTTGGTATTCTCGCCATTTATTTCTAATTTTGTCAGCAGACCGCCGCGAAACATTCATCCGGCAGCAGAAAACAGGCAAAAAGGAAATCTCTAAATATCGGAAAACAAACAATATCGGTTTATGAACAAATTTTTAGTTACAATGGCCGTGTGCCTTGCAGCGGTTACGGCAGTGGCACAAGAAGGCAATGAAAATCGTATGGTGGTACACCAAAAAGGCAATGTGACAAAAGTCTACGACATCACCGACGTGGACAGCATCACCTTCGACGGAGAGGCAAGTACCGGCGAAGCCACGCTCGCCATAGCGGCACAGGCCGGCACCAAGGCTCTGGTTTCGGTCACTCTGCCCGACGGCTGCAAGAAATGCGACATTGCATTGGTGCCCGACGACGGTTCGGTTGCCGATTTGTCGGCATATATCAAGCGTGCACACCAGCACCGCATAAGCTACTCAACTACTGTCACCTTGGGACAAATGGAAACGTCGGCCAAATATATCGTGGCTGCACAGACCTACGACAAATACGGTCTTCCATTGGCAATCACAGCCCTGCCGCTTGTGCTCGGCGACGGCGACGTGACCGACTTGGGCGAAGGAGCCAACTGCTACATCGTGCCGGAGAAGGGCAAATACAGCTTCGTTCCACGCCATGTGCGCGGCGACATGATTGCCAACATAGCAAAGGTTGATTGGATATGGTGCACGAAATCGGGCTACAGCAGCGATCAGAACATGCTCTCTAACATCGCCTACGACGCCAACGGACGCGTGAGCTTCGAGGCAACGGGCAAGAAAGGCAATGTTGTGCTGGCAGCTTTCGACTCCAACGACCGCGTGGTGTGGACTTGGCTTATATGGTGTACGGAGCGTCCGAAGACTATGCAGTATGAAAACGGAGCCGAATTTATGGATCGTTTCCTTGGCGCCGACAGTGCCGACCCGGCCGACGGCACCTCCACATGGGGCCTGTTGTGGCAGTGGGGCCGACCCACTCCTTTCTTCGCAGGATATGAAGAGAACGAATGGGAAGTATCCGATGCATTCAGCGAAGCAAAGAAATGGACTATCGTAAACTCTACATACAACTTTGAATGGGGCTTCAAGGGCGAAGGCGTATCAATGAGCGATGCCATTGCAGCACCTCTCACATTCTTCGACGACGACGAGACTTGCGACTGGCACAACACCAGCGACCTCACACTTTGGGGCGAACAAAAAACCGACTACGACCCAAGTCCGGCCGGCTACCGCATGCCTGTAACATCAGAGTGGGAAGAACTTGCCAACAATCTCGTTTATTCAAGCCGCAACCTCGGTTTCACCTACTCCTACAACGGCAACGAGGCATGGTGGCCGGCACTCGGTTCGGGACGCGAATTCAATACCGGTTGCAACATTATAAGCACCGGAAAGATGTTCGTTTGGTCGGCCACTTCAAAGTGGTTGAACGACGTAATATTCAATATGGACAATGCTCCCACGGCTTATCGCCTCGTGGGCGAGGCCTCAACGGTTTATACCGAGACAATGGGCAACCGTGCATTCGCACACGCCGTAAGGTGTGTTGTTGACAAATAACGGCATGCCGCATTAACGGGAAAAGCCATAACCCCTACCCCAGACAATGTGTCGGGAAAGAGGTTATGGCTTTTTTATTTTACCGGCATTTCTCCGGCTTCAAGGCTTTATTGCCTGGTTGCGCTTCTCAAAATGCTGGTAGTCTTTCTTGCTACGCCAGTTTCCGCCCCAGGTGAAGCCGTGTTTCGTGAATTCACGATAGCAGATGTCGGTCGTGTCTATTTTATAATCAAATTGTTTGGTGCGGTCGGCATATCTCTTTCCGGTAGCGGGTGATACACTTACTGCACCGCTACGGAGTCGTGACACACATGGATTATACAACGGATTTATGTCGATGGCGGTACCTCGACTGTGGTTTGACAGCGTTTTCGACCCTTCGACACGCCTGAAATTGAAACAACTCGTGTTGTTTGCCTCCATCGATCGGCGGTCGTCAGCATCAAACTCGTCAACGAGCACCATGCGTTCTATACGGTATTTAGCCTTGAACAACGCACGGAATATTTCCACAAGGTCATTGCTTATGCTCTTGTTGCACACCAATTCACCGGTCATTATCTTTCCTTCTGCCGCATAGTGCAGCACTTTTACATACCGTAAGTCGCTCCGCGGTATCGTGCAGCCATTCTTGTATGACTTGCCACGCATCCGGCTGAATGTTGCATCGTCTATTTCCAATGCCACAAAGCATTTTTCCAAACCGAATTTCTCAGCGTCGGCAAGGCTCACCTGCCGTCCGGCTATCCATTTCCCCAAAATTTCAGCACTGTTGTCGGCAGCGGTTTCAGCATCGGCAACAATGCAGCAACGTGCAGTTTGCCCACCGGGCAAGTCTTGTTGCACACTAAACGATGCCCCCACTCCACTTAAAGCAGGCCAAATGAGGTTAGCAAGAATTATTGATGTAAATGTCATACAGTTACGTTATCAATCGGCACAACAATCTGCGGCACATGAAACGAAGATACCATCGGGCTATAAAAACAAAATGACCGCCAGACTAAGTCTGGCGGTCAATCTCTCATTTTTCAGTTCGAGCTAAGAATTACTCAGCTACAGTTGTGTCAACAACAGCGGTGTCAGCAGCAGTTGTATCAACAGCTGTTGTGTCAACAGTGTCGTTCTCAGCTGCAGGAGCTGCCTGCTTGTTACCACAAGATGCGAAAGAGATAGCTGCAATAGCTACGAACATTAAAACCAATTTCTTCATTTTCTTTGCTTTTTAAATCTGTAAAACAATCATTTGTTTATTAAAACGTTGCAAAGGTAAGTATTTTTTCAATACGGTGTCTATCTTTTTAGACTTTTTTTTTATCTTTTTTGTAACCCATTTATAAGTCATTGATTTTTAAAAGAATACAGCGTACAAACAAATGTTAAATCTTTTCCCATTGCCAACAGGAGCTTTGTTTTCGCCATTGTGTGCGCACAAAACAGAGCATTACAGGTGGCTTACAGGATGAGAAAAGACATGGGTTTTGCGCGTAAGTCATAATCTTTTTGCTACCTTTGCACGACTTGTTGCAGAGACGAACCCCAAACGCCGTCGCAACAGGGCTTTGCCCGACACACAGGCAAAGCTCCGCACGATGCCGAACAACGGCATTTGAAAATGCGGAAAGCATGCATACCGCATGGAAATTCCACAAACAATGAGTTCCATTATATATTAATAATGTAAGGAAAATGATTGATACATCAGCCTTTCAAGGCAAGAAGGCAGCTTATTACACCCTTGGATGCAAACTGAATTTCTCCGAAACATCGACATTCGGGCAAATGCTTGCCGACATGGGAGTGCAGACTGCGCAAGAAAACGAGCATGCCGACATCTGTCTGATAAACACTTGCTCGGTTACGGAAGTGGCCGACCATAAGTGTCGGCAGGCCATACACCGCATGGTGCGCAACAACCCCGGAGCATTTGTCGTGGTAACTGGATGCTACGCACAGCTTGCTTCAGAAACGGTAAGCAAGATAGAAGGTGTCGATCTTGTGCTCGGTTCCAACGAGAAAGCCAGTCTCATACAGTTTCTCAACGATGCCTGGACTGCGAAATCGGCTTCACGCGACGCCGGCGGCAATGCCGACTCGCTGCACCAATACCATTCGGTGCGCACCAACCAGATAAAGACATTCGCCCCTTCGTGCTCACGTGGCAACCGCACACGATATTTTCTGAAAGTGCAGGACGGTTGCGACTATTTCTGCACCTACTGCACCATACCCTACGCACGCGGTTTCTCGCGCAACCCCACAATAGCATCGCTCGTGGCGCAAGCCGAAGCCGCAATGAAAGAAGGCGGCAAGGAAATCGTACTTACCGGTGTAAACATCGGCGATTTCGGCAAGACTACGGGCGAACGCTTCATCGATTTAGTGCGGGCACTCGACAATGTTGCCGGAGTGGAGCGTTACCGCATAAGCAGTATGGAACCCGATTTGCTCGACGACGAACTTATCGACTACTGCGCGACAAGCCGTGCATTCATGCCACATTTCCACATTCCGCTCCAAAGCGGCTCCGACGAAGTGCTGAAACTCATGCACAGGCGGTATGACAAAGCCCTCTTCGCCAGAAAAATAGAACGTATTAAGCAAGCCATGCCCGACGCATTCATCGGCGTAGACGTGATGGTGGGATGCCGTGGAGAGCGTCCCGAACTGTTTGAGGAGTGCTACGAATTCCTTTCCGGCACCGATGTGACACAACTGCACGTATTCCCTTACAGCGAACGTCCGGGTACTGCGGCGTTGCGCATACCTTATATAGTGCCCGAAAAAGAAAAGAAGGCACGCAGCAAACGGCTTCTCGAACTGAGCGAGAAGAAGCGTACCGATTTCTACGCACGCCATATCGGGACAGAATGCGAGGTGCTTTTCGAGCGTGCCACACGCGGAAAAGCCATGCACGGCTTCACTAAAAACTACATACGCGTGGAGTTGTCGCCACGTATGGCACGCGAAGAATGGGACAACCAGCTCGTTCGCGTGCGCCTCGGCGACTTCAACCACGACCAATCTGCACTAAAAGCCATAATATGCGAGTAGCCGTAGTGATACTAAACTGGAACGGCAGCGCCATGTTGCGCCGTTTCCTGCCGTCGGTAATCAAGCACTCTGAAGGCAAGGCCGACATCATTGTGGCCGACAATGCCTCCACCGACGATTCAACCGAGATGCTTGCCAACGAATTTCCGGGCGTTCGCATCGTGAAACTCGACAAGAACTACGGTTTCGCCGGAGGCTACAACCGCGCTTTATGGCACGTTGACAACGAGATATACATTCTTCTCAACAGCGACGTGGAAGTCACTTCCGGGTGGATTGACACCCTTTTGGAGTTTATCGATGCCCATCCCGAATGTGCAGCATGCCAGCCCAAGCTCCTTTCCGAGCAGGCACGCGACACGTTTGAATATGCCGGTGCGTGCGGCGGATACATCGACCGCTACGGTTACCCGTTCTGCCGGGGGCGCATATTCGACACCATTGAGAAAGACCACGGCCAGTATGACGATGTGGCCGAAGTGCTTTGGGCTACAGGGGCATGCCTGATGATTCGCCGTTCAGACTTCTGGCAAGCCGGAGGATTTGACGATCGCTTCTTCGCGCACTGCGAAGAGATTGACCTTTGCTGGCGTTTGTGCAACATGGGACGCAAGATTTTCTGCGTGCCCAAGAGCGTTGTCTACCATGTCGGGGGCGGAACCCTGCCCAAAGGAAATCCCAAGAAGACCTTCCTCAATTTCCGCAACAACCTCACAATGCTCTATAAAAACCTTCCGGCAGGCGAACTGCAGCATGTAATGAGCATGCGGCGGTGGCTCGACTATGTGGCCGCTTTCAAGGCACTCCTGCTCGACCGCAACTTTGCCGAGTTCAAAGCGATATGCAAGGCACGGCGCGCATTCAAGCAATGGAAGCCCGATTTCCGTGCCCACAGACTGCGGTTGAAGCGCAGCCGCGTGGTGGCCGACGTTGCAGTGAGGCGCAAATATTGCATTTTGTGGCAATATTACATACGCCATGCACGCAAATATTCAAGTCTCAAAAATTAGAAAATTCATTCCAATATTTTGATTTTTTAAAGTTAAACGGCAAAAAACGGCTTGCCGTTTAACTTTTTTAGCTGATAATTTTGTTTCTAAAAACTTTTTTACTATTTTTGTAAAATGATAAAATAAGCCTTAAAAAGTGAGAAGATTTTATTTTGCAATGATAGCGACTGCCATGTTTTTACTGTCGGCCTGTGAGCTGAAGCTGAAACAATATGGTGAAGACGGCAAGGCTGACCCTATTGCGGTGCAGCGCTACGACCGCCTTGAAAGCCGTTATCTCACCACTGGCGACTTCTCGGCCTTGCAGCAAATGAACATCGATTTTCCCATGGAAACGCGCACTCTCATTGAGGACGTGCTTCAGATAGGCGAAGTAAACGACCCGGAGATAAACACAAAATTCCTGAAATTCTACCAAGACACCACCCTACAATCAATCATTGCCGATGCCGAAGCGCAATATGCCAACATGAGCGACATAAACGAGCAGTTGGGAAAAGCCTTCGCCAGGATGCACAGAATATTTCCCGAAGTGAAAATGCCCGTAGTTTACTCGCAGATTGGTTCACTTGACCAAAGCATAATAATAGGCGACAACGCCATAGGCATATCTCTCGACAAATATCTCGGAGCCGACTATCCGCTTTACAAGAAATATTATTCACGCCAACAGCGCACCACGATGTCACGCGAATACATTGTGCCCGACTGCCTTTGTTTCTTTCTTCTGAGCGAGTTTCCGCTGAAAAACCACGACACGCGGTCGCAGTATGAGCGCGACATACACATGGGAAAGATAATGTGGGTAGTAAACCGACTTGTGAACAGGAACATTTTCCGCACCAGATTTACCGCCGCCGTAGAAAAGAGCGTGCGCAACTGCGACGACAACACCATACGCAACATGCTCGAAGGCTACGCACGCTGACATCAAAACCGCATTGCCGCACTTTCCCGGCAATGCAAGATTACTGTTTATTCAATCATCTTTTTCAGGCAAGCCGCCCTTGCCATGTGCCGAGCGACCTCATGTGATTCACCAGAAGATTGGTGAATTCATGGTTTTTCACGCCCCACTTCGGGGCCACGAGCAGATCTTTCGGCGACTGACTCACAAAACGTTCCACAACCATGTCGGCTCGCAGCCGCTCGAGATAGCGCGTCACCAAATCTACAAATCCTTCTACATCGTAAAGCGGAAACGGTTGCCTTGCATATTCGGCAGCCATGCGCGTGCCGCGAATCACCTGCAACTGATGCAGTTTCAGTATGTCGAGAGGCAGCGACGACACCGTTTCGGCCTGCCTAACGTTGTCTTCTGCCGATTCTCGGGGCAGTCCAAGAATCATGTGTCCGCCGGTGGTTATCCCCCTTTGCCGCGTCATCTCCACGGCACGGCGGCTACATTCAAACGTGTGTCCACGGTTCACGCGGCGCAGAGTAGCGTCGTCAACCGACTCAATGCCATACTCCACCGTAACGAAACAATGCCTGTTCAAACGTTCAAGATAGTCGAGCAAGGCATCGTTTATGCAATCGGGGCGCGTACCCACGACCAGTCCCACCACTCCAGCAACGTCCAATGCCTCCTCATACTTGCACTTTATGTCGTCGAGTTTGCCGTAAGTATTCGAATAAGCCTGGAAATAAGCAAGATATTTCATCGTGGGATATTTGCGGGCGAAGAACTCCATGCCCTCCCTAAGCTGCGTGCTTATACTCTTGTCTGGATGGCAATAAGCCGGATTGAACGTGCGGTTGTCGCAGAAAGTGCAGCCGCCCGTCGACAAAGTGCCGTCGCGGTTAGGGCACGAGAAGCCTGCATCGATTGAAATTTTCTGCACGCGGAACGGGAATTTTCGCCTTATCCAAGCACCGTAGTCGTTGTATGGTAGTTGTTGTATGTTGCTCATAAAAGTATTGTCAAGTGCCATGTCGGGGCGGTGCACGGCCCAAACCGCCGTGATTACACCCTGCCGCCGTGAAGCAAAGCCATACAAAAGTAGTGAAATCAAGGCAAGTTTACAAATTATAGTGACGATAAAAAAATAACTTGGTACGATTTGAGGACAATGAAATACATCCTTCGGTTGGTTGTCCGGCTCATCTTTTTGGCTGTTTTCGTCTCTTTCATCGGTCACATAGCCCGCTATGCTCCCTCTTCAAGAAACAAAAACATCTCAAAAATATAAGCTGCAAATCATACCAACTTATTTTTTCACCGTCACATACTTGCCTTGATTGCAATATTTTTATTATCTTCGCGGAGTTTAATTTTAGGCAAACGAGCCGAAACAAGGCATATCTGCAATGACGACAATATAAAACTATAGCATAATGAAACGGTTATTACTTATTTTCACAGCACTACTTATGTTTGCAGCAAACATTTCAGCCGTGGAGAAACTCACCCTCAGCGACATCACAAGCGGCAAGTTTGCCGCCAAAACCGTGCCCGGCATCACCCCCATTGCCGGCACCGACACCTATGCACGCATAGAAGGCAGCAAGATTGTGAGCTACTCTTTCAAGACCGGCAAGCAGGTGGCTGTGCTCTTCGACGCCGCCAACACCATGGGCAAGAAGATAGAGAAATTCGACGGCTACATTCTCTCGCCCGACGGAAAGCGCATGCTCATACAGACAGAGACAAAGCCCATTTACCGCCGTTCGAGCACCGCCGTGTATTACATATACAATATTGCATCGCGCAAGTTGGAGACTCTCTCCGACGGCGGGCCTCAACAGGTGCCCACATGGTCGGCCGACGGCCTGCAAGTGGCATTTGTGCGCGAGGGCAACATTTTTCTTGTGAAGCTGCTCTACGACAATGCCGAGATACAAGTAACCAACGACGGCAAGTTCAACGAGGTGATAAACGGTCTGCCCGACTGGGTTAACGAAGAGGAATTCGGCTTCAACCGCGCCCTGACATTCAATGCCGACGGCACTATGCTGTGCTGGCTGCGCTACGACGAGTCGAAAGTGAAGACCTATTCTTTGCAGATGTACAAGGGAATGAAGCCCGAAAAGACTGAGAACGCCGACTATCCCGGAGCCTACTCCTACAAGTATCCGAAAGCAGGAGAGGTGAACAGCACCGTGACGGCATGGAGCTACGACATACAGTCGCACAAAATCAACCGCCTGCAAGTGCCGATCGATGCCGACGGCTACATGCCCCGCATCAAAGCCACCGACGACGCTGCCAAAATCATAGTCTACACCATGAACCGCCACCAAGACAATCTGTGCCTGTATGCCGTCAATCCGCGCAGCACCGTGGCTCAGCTCATCATCAAGGAGTCGGTGTCCAAGTATGTCAAGGAAGAGTCGATGGAAGGCACAAGCATCAATGGCAACAACATCCTGCTTCCGAGCGACCGCAGCGGTTTCATGCGTCTCTACCTATATACCATTAACGGCCAGCTCACGCGCACCATTGGTGGCGACTACGACATCACCGCCGTCTACGGATATGATGCAAAAACGGGCGACGTGTATTACCAGGCCGCCGAGCTTGGAGCGTCAGACCGTCAGGTGTATGTAGCCCACAAGAACGGCAAGACCACACGCCTCACCGACCACGAGGGTTGGAACACGGCCATTTTCTCGGGCGACTACCAGTATTTCATCAACACATGGAGCGACTACAACACGCCCTACGTCGTGACCACACGCACCAACGACGGCCGAGTGGTATCTACGCTGCAAGACAACAAAGAACTGAAAGATCTCACAGCCGAATACGGATTCTGCAAGCGCGAAGCCTTCTCGTTTGTCACATCAGAGGGAGTGACGCTCAACGGTTGGATGCTCAAGCCACAGAATTTCGATGCCTCGAAGAAATACCCGGTGATAATGTATCAGTACAGCGGTCCGGGCAGCCAGCAAGTAATCAACTCATGGAACGCAGGGTCAATGGGACAGGGCGGAGCCTTCGACTCCTATCTGGCCCAGCAAGGGTTCATCGTGGCGTGTGTCGACGGCCGTGGCACCGGAGGCCGTGGCGCGGAGTTTGAGAAATGCACCTATCTCAACCTCGGCGACCTCGAGTCGAAAGACCAGGTGGAGGCAGCTCTCTACTTGGGCAACCTGCCCTACATCGACAGCTCGCGCATAGGAATATGGGGATGGAGCTATGGCGGCTTCAACACACTTATGAGCATGAGCGAGGGACGCGGCGTGTTCAAGGCCGGCGTGGCAGTGGCTCCGCCCACAAACTGGAAATTCTACGACACCGTCTACACCGAACGCTACATGCGCACACCCAAGGAAAACCCCGACGGCTATGCCACCAACCCCATTAGCCGGGCATCGAAGCTGCACGGCGCACTGCTCATGTGCCACGGAACTGCCGACGACAATGTGCATCCGCAGAACACCTACGAGTATGCCGAAGCTCTCGTTCAGGCCGACAAGGATTTCAGCGAAATCTACTACACCAACCGCAACCACAGCATCTACGGCGGCAACACGCGCAACCATCTGCTCCGCCAGATTGCTAATTTCTTCGCACGCGAGTTGAAATAATGCCTTCACGGCACAAGAAACGGCTTACATCCACTCACTGTCTATGGGTAGATGCAAGCCGTTTTTGTTTTTACCGGGCCACATACAGGCCGTTATACATTTATTAGTGTCCGGTATATATACTAAAATATTAGTGTCCGGTAAAAACTTTGCAACTGGCAAGTCCCGTAGGGACGACAGATT
>CAVKCP010000018.1:0-30097 GCA_963654815.1 Lachnospiraceae bacterium
TGATAGATAGGGGCAAGCCCCTATCCTATAATCTGCGCCCCTTTCAGGGGCAATGAATAGAAAACTATGCAATAGACAAAAATAAGCCCCGAATTTCCCAAAAACTTATAAAGAACATCCATTCAACGTTTTACTATGTTAGATCAAAAGTTTACCAGACACCAATATTTTTTTTCTGAATTTTGAACACCCTACCCGTAGGGACTTGCCCATTACAAAATTTTGTCCTATGCCAATACATCAGAAACATTTTTGAGCAAAACGCAGAAAGCGGAGAACCGGGACAAAGCCCTCAGTTCTCCGCTTTCTTGTTGTTGGTGTGTCGTGGCTACGGCTTTTCTCCGCACCGTGCGCCGGCATTCCCGTTGGGTGAAAGCGGCGCAAGCGTGTAGTCAATCGGCCCGTCCTGCGGGCGGTGCAGCACCACCAGAGTCTGGTAGGTGTCGAAATTCTCGTCAACATCGTCGTAGACCATGGGCAAAGTGTCGATGTCGAAATATCCATCGCCCTTGCCTCCGAAGCCGTAGTTGGCGTGAACCCGCCCCTGGCGGTCGTAGCCGTCGATCACGAACGAGTGCGAGTAGTAGCGTTCCTTGCCGTGCTTGTATGACGTGCCGCCGTAAAGCACGGGGTGGCCGGCACTGAGTTCGCGGTAGACCACCGCCTTCCATTCGGCCGCATCGTAGTTGGGATTGGCCGGATAGTCGCGGTAGCCGTAGTCTTTCACAATGTAGCCGAAGTCGCGCACCACGCCCACTGCCGTTTCCTTGGGATAGGAAACGCTCACGCCCACGCCGTAGTTCATGCTGACGGCACGTCCGCACCGCTCCATGAGCAAGGCCACTGCCTCGCCCTGCGCGGCGGTGTATGCGCCGGCATAGGAGTCGATCATGTTGTCCCAGTCGAGGCGTGTGCCGTCGGCGGTGTGCTCAGGCCATCGGTAGTAGCGCATTATCTGCGCCAGCGACGTGGCTATGCAGCCCGTGCGGCAGTGCGTGCCTGCCGAGTCGGTGGGTGTGAGGTTGTAGTAAGGCTCGCCCTGATCCCATGTGGTTGACATGAGCGCCGGCACCTCGGGAAGGCATCCCTCGGGCACTGGCGACACCTCCGCACAGGCGTGGTTGCCCCCTGCCGTGGCGCATTGCTGAGCATGCGACGGCACGGCAAGGAGCAGTGCGAAGATGAGAGGCGCGAAAATGGCTTTCATTTTGTCGGGTTAAAACACTTTACTTTACGACGAACTTCTTGCCGCCGCTGATGTAGACGCCGTGTGCCGAAGCCTTGGATACGCGGCGGCCACTGAGGTCGTAAATGGCAGAGTCGGCCTTCTTGGCGTCGGTGTTGATGTCGCTGATGCCGGCCTCGGTGCCCCATGTGAACACATACAGACCCTCATACGACTCAACTTCGGTTGTGTCAACCGGGTAGCCGTAGTGGTAGAGCGTGAGCTTGCCGCCTTCAGCGTCGCCCGAGAACGATGCATATTCGCGGTCGTAATCAAACCATACCGAGCTGTTGCCGTCGAATACATAGTCGAAATAGCCACCAGTGTAGCCTTCGGTCTGCGCTCCGTTGACGATAACCACAGAGTCGGCCTCGATGCGGAAGTATAGTTCAGCAGGCGATGCGCTTTCGCCTTCGAGTGTAACACCATACTGGTATTTGCTTGATCCCTCATACTTGGTGATTACGCCCTTGCCCGAGTGGTAAACTTCGTCGCCGTTGTAGTAGGAAGACACGCCCTCGGCAGTCCAAACGGGAGTTACATTCTCCTTGGTGAGAACTATCTTGGGTTCCCACATATACTCGTATGTGCTCCAGTATGCGCTGAAATTGTCGAAGGTGATTGTGCCTGCATCGTCGAAAGTAGCCACAACTGCGGTGGTGTCGGTGGTGTTGGCCAGTGTGTAGTAGGTGGCAAACACTGTCGGCTGAATGGTAATTGTCTTGGCAGAGAGGTCTACCGCGCCCACGAATTTCTCGCCGAAGTCGAGAAGGTTGGTTATAGTAACCGTTCCGTCGGTGTTGTCGGCGATGTCAACAGTGTACACCTTGTCCATGGATGTCCATGCATAGGCAGAGATGTATTCTTCGCCTGAAGCATCAGGAGTGTACTGACCTGCGAGGTCGGACACGTTTGTTATTTGTGCACTTGCCGTGAGGCTTGCCACTGCGGTGAGTACCGCGAGAGTAAATTTCTTGATCATAATATTAATGCTTTTGTTGTTTTTATAACTCTTGGGGCTTAATCAGGGCCACGCCCGGCCCTGCCCTGCCCCGTTTCATTCTGTCATTGCAATACTATCTTGCGCGATGTGACGCCGTTTTTCACGATGAACACGCCGCGTGCACCTATGCCTTCGGTGGAGAACGAGGCTGATGGTGCTGAATAGACGAGCCGTCCGGCTGTGTCGTAGACGCGTGTCATGCCGTCGCCATGGGCATTTGCCTCAACCTGCGAGATGCCTGTGGGCGAGAGCGGATAGTCGATTGCACCCGCGTCGGGATGATGCATCACCACCATCTCGTGATACATGGTGTATTTTTCGCTCGGGGTGTAGGCCGAACATTCCATTACGTCGAGCGAGAAATAGCCGTCGCCCACGCCGCCGTAGCCCCAGTTCACGCCCACGTTGCCGTTCTTGTCGTAGCCGTCGAGCACAAATGCGTGGTAGCTTATGTTGTATTCGCCGTTGGCCACCGACGCTCCGGCATATAGAATGGGGTGGTTTGCACTCAATTCACGGTAGACTACCTCGCGCCAGGCGGCATCGTCGTAGTTGTCGGTCACGGGATAATCCTTGTAGCCGTAGTATTTCGTGATGTAGCCGAAGTGTGCCGCAAGACCATTGGCGGCATCGCTTAGGTAGGCTCCGCTGCCGTTGGGACTGTAAGTCATGTTGGTTGCTATGCCGCAATGATACATAAGCGTGGCCACTGCGAGCTTCTGCGCCACGGTGTATGAACCGGTGTAGGTGTCGATCATGTTGTCCCAGTCGTAGGTGGTGCTACCGAAATCGGCCACATAAGGGCGGTTGTTGTAGTAGATGGTGTCTTTGCCCGTGCCCACCGAGGGGTATTTGTAGTAGCGCATGATTTGTGCCATGCCCGTGGCCACGCACCCGGTGTAGCAGCGGTTGCCCCGGTTGTCGGTGGGACATTTGTTCCAATAGGGATCGTCCTGGTTCCATTTCGTTGTGATGAGGTGGCTCACCGATGCCTGGCAACCGTCGGGAATCGACGCGCGCAGGGGTTTGGTTTCTGACGTGAGAGCCTTTTCGGCCATAGAGAGATACCATTTCAGCGCCGGAACGTCGGCCGCGAAAACCGACGTAGTGGAGTAGCCCACCACGGCATCGTTGGCATCGTCGTTGGCGATTATGGCGAAACCGCCGCCGTCATATCCCATGACGGTGTAGGCAGGGGTGCTCTCCAGGGTTTTTATCTCGGCAGAGGCACTGCCCGTGGAGGGCGATTTCCTAAACTGTGCGGCACCGCCGATCAGACGCTCGGCAATGCCGCGTTTTTGCTGATAGGTCCGCTCCGCGGCAGAGGCCGAAGCCACTGCCATCGAAAGGACTACCGTAATTGCTGTTTTTCTGTTCATATTGGTTGTCAAGTGTGTGTGTCACTTCTTGGTCATCACACAGCGCGCGTCGCTCTCAATGTAGTAGGAGCTGCCATACCAAGCCGTGAAGTTCTGCACGGTTATGGTGAGATTGTCGTCGTAGGTGGCCACCACCGGCGTAGAAATTGACGATACGTCGGCGAAGGTGTACCACGTGTTCCATGTGGAGGGCTGTATGGTTATTGTCTGGGCATCGAGGTCTACGGTGCCGGTGAACGACTCTTCCCAACCATAGAAGTTGTAGATGTTGAGCGTTCCGTCGTCGTTCTTGGATATTGTCACGTTGTCGGTGCGGCTCACTTCCTGCAACGACCAGTCGGAAGAGAAGTAGTCGTAGGCCGTGAGAGCTGCCGAATAGGTGCCCACGAGGTCGTCAACGGTAATCGTGGTGGCGTTGCCCCAGCTGAATACATCATAGCCTCCCTCGCCAATCTCGTTGCCGTCGGCATCGTAGAGTATGGCATAGAAGCTCACCTCGCCCTTCTTGCTGTTGCCTTCGAAGCTAGAATAGCCGCCGCTGCAGTACATTCCCACCTCGTAGTTGCCGGTAACCCAGAAGTATTCGTAGCCTCCGTAGCTGTAAGAACCCACCGGTGTAATCTCGGTAGTGCCTTCGGTGGTGGAGAAAGAAATGGAGAATCCGTTCACGCCGTAGGGATTTTCAATGGTGTAGGTGCCGTCGTCGTAGGCCACAATCTCTGCGCTGAACGTCTCGCCGTCGAGGTTTGCCGCCGTATATGTGCCTTTGGCGCGCCACAGTTCGGCCTTGGTGCATTCGAAGGTGAATGTAGTCGGGTCGGAGTCGGTATAGGTTTCGTCGGTGCTTGTGGCCACGATGCTAATGGTGTATTCGCCTTTTGTGAGTCCGGTGAGCGTCACGCTGTTGGTTGAAGTTTCTCCGCTCACGGTCGATCCGTCCTTGACATAAGTGTAGCGGTAGCCCGTTGCGTTCTCAACGGCAGGCCATGTAATGGTCACTCCGCCTGCTGCTGTCTCCGACTCGGGTGTTGCCGGCGTGGCTAGCTTTATCTGACTGTTGGTGGTGGCGGTTATCGATGCAATGGGCGAAGTTGTGTTTTTGCCGTCGATGGGTGAGTAGGCCCACACCTTCAGAGTGTATTCCGAGTTGGGTTTAAGACCAGTTGCCACCACCGAAGTGGTTTGCGTGACATTGGCCAGCACCAGGTTCTGCTGACTGTCATACAGTTCGTAGGCATACTGCGAGGCTCCGCTCACGGGCTGCCAACTGAAAGCCAGCGAGCTTACAGTCTTTGCTCCTTCTGCAATGCTGGGCTGCGCCAGTGCGGTCTTGGTGTCGTCGTCGCTGCACGAAGTGAGTGCCGCCGTGCCGAGCAACGCCGCGATGAGCAGCATTGCCATTCTTGAAAGAATTGATTTATACTGTTTCATAAGTATTGTCAGGTTTTGATATGTATTCGTTTCGCTGCCCTCAGGGCGGCAAAAGCCGCCCCGTTGGTGTATGCCTACTTACTCAGCGTCGGTAAGGTTGCTTGAATCCCAGTACATATAGAGATATGTATAGCCCGATTGTGTGCCGTCGGTGTAGTAGACATAGGGTATGAGGAAGGCGGCATACGTCGTTGTTGATCCGCGCATGTCGATAGAAGCGTAGTCTTCCGACGTGGGACTTTCGTAGAAGTTGACGTATTTTATGCCCAGATGACTTTCTCCGTCGGGATACCACGAGGCGTAGTCCTCGCTCTCAACATCGTTCATAAGATACCAGTAAGAACCTCCGTAGGGGTCGCTCATCCAATGGTCGTAGGGCACGAAAGCCCCGTGCCATGTCTTGCGGTCGTTGGCGTTGAAGGCATCTGTCTTGTATTCGCCCGTCTCGGAGTCCAGTGCCACGATGTAGTACTGCAAGTCGATGCCCGAACCGAGGAAATTCTCGATGCGGAAACGGTTCTGTCCTTCGAGCCAGTAGATGTCGGAATAAGACGTGGAGAACTCCGACTTGTTCCAAACCATTTGTGCCTGGTTGACAACCTTAACCCAGTTGGCCACGAGGATGCTGTAGTTGAACACCGGCGAACCGTCGGTTGCGAGATAGGGATTGGTGTTTTCCTCGGCCAAGTGAATGGAGAACTTGTAGGTTTTGCGCTGTTCGAGGTTGGCGCAACCCACCTCTACGGTGGTTTCACCCTCTCCGTCCTTGAACACTGCGGCCGAAGGAATGTCGAACGCGGCATCGGCATAGTCGATAACTATGGGCACCGACACGTCGCCTGCGGTGTTGTTGCGCTTCACTGTGAGCGTGAACGACTGGTGGTCGGCATATTCTACCGGGGTGAGCACCTCGTTTGCCGTGTTCGACGATGCGAAGTAGGCGACGGTGTTACCCTCTGCCACCTTTCCGGCGCGCTCATAGCTGTCGCTGTCGGAGCATGCCGTGAAGGCCACGGCCACCACTGCGGCGAGCAGCGTGCCAATCACATTCTTTATGTTTTTCTTTGTCATAATTGTTCGGTTTTGATGTGTTATGCCTTTTATTCTGCCGTAATTGCGCCCGACGGGTCAGGCCCAACGACTACTGACGGGTTGTGGTCTTGCTCGGTTTCGGGTATCATGTAGTTCATCCAGGGTGCGGTCTTGTCCGAATAGGAGTTGAGCTGCAGCGACGAAGCGTAGTTGCTGCCCGTGTATTTGCGCGTTACCGGCAGGTTGAGACGCTTCAGGTCGAACATCACAAGCCCCTCGCCCCAAAACTCGATGCGGCGTTGCACCATGAGAGCGTCGTTGAAGGAGTCCATGTCAGAGGCGGTGCATTTGTAAGAACCGTCGGTATATCGGTAGGTGTTCACCCACTGCTGCAAAGCCGACGCAGCTGCCGACACGCCCTGGGTGTGGGCTATTGCCTCGAAATAGTCGAGATACATCTCCTCCACGCGCATCAGCGGCAGCGAGGCAACAAGACCGGTGTAGAGATCGGTGAGGTCGCCGCCGCCTGCCCTGAACTTGATGTTTCCGTAGGCGGGAATTTCTGACCATCGTGCGCCGGTGACATTGGTGCGGTAGTCCGAGGGCACCGTTGTCTTGCCGGCATCGTTGGGATTCACCCACGACTGCCGCCGCCAGTCGCCAGTGCCTATCTTGTCGTAGAGCGACTTGCCTATGCATCGGTAGGCATTATACATGCTCTGGCTCATGCCCCAGTCGGTTTCCGATGCCATCCAGCCGAGGAAGGTGTACCACGGCAACTCGTTTATCTGCTCCTTGCTGTTCACGAGTGTGCCGAACATCCACGAATCGTTGGCCGTGTTGAAGCCCGTTGTCGGGTCGCTCCATTCTGCTTCGGTGAGCGGGGCGTAGCCGTCGCTCGCGATTGCCTTCTGCGCATACTCGGCTGCCTTTGCAAAACAGTCGTTGGCCGACGTTATTCCGAGCTTGTCGTAGCCGTCGTCGGCATTCTCCATGCTCACCTGCTTGGCCAAATCTTCGGCACTTTGCTCGAAGCGCGAACCGAGTTCAAGCCACAGGCGCGTCTTCAGACCGTATATCACGCTCTTGTCCATAAATGCCTTATGATCCCTCGTGTAGCCGTCGAGGCACTCCTCGGCGCGGTTGAGGTCGGTCATTATGAAGCGATACATGGTGTAGAACGGTGCGCAGGGGTTCTTGCTGAGTTCTTCTTTGGTGGTGGTTTCCTTCACAATGGGCACCGTTATGTCGAGGCATCCCTTTTCCTTGGCCTCTTGGTCGAGCGCTGTCACGCCCGTGTTCTTGTAGCTGTAGAGGCGCGCGAGGTCGAGATACATCAGCGCGCGGTAGCCGTAGCCCTGGCCCAGATAGGGCGCTGCCGCCGTGTTGCCGCCGTCAACGGCCTTCTGTGCGGCCGTTATCACGCCGTTGGCATTCTTTATGAAGTTGTAGTAATAATAATATGTGTAGTAGTAGGCATACCTCAGCGAGGTGCCGTCCTCGGTATATATCCAGTAGTTGTAGCCGTTGTCGCTCATGGGGAAGTCGGCGCAGAACAGGTCGCGCATGTACATCTGGCACGGATAGCCCCAGTCCTGGGTGTAGTAGGTAGAACCGTAGGTGTTCCATGTTATGAGGAACGACGGCAGCGAGTTGGCCAGATACTGCAGCGACTTGCTCTCCTGTGCTATCTGTTCGGGCACCGCACTGTCCTTGGGCATGGTTTCCTCAATGCACGACGTGGCGCAGCCGAGAGTGAGCGCGGCGGTGGCGGCGAGGAATGTGTGTCTTATATATCTTTTCATGATTGTATGCTTTTGTTGTGTTTTACTGTTGCCTTTGCCGCCGTGGCGGCGTTTGCGCGTGCGTCAGAACTGCACCGTGATGCCGCCGGTGAAGGTGCGCATCTGCGAATACGACGTTTCCGACGATGTTCCCCAGAAGCTGCTGCGCGGGTCGAAGCCCTTGCGCTTGCTCCAGTAGTAGAGGTTTTCGCCCGAAGCGTAGACCCTGACGTTGGTCAAGCCAATGGTGCGCACCCATTTCTTGGGCAGCGTGTAGCCAACGTTGATGTTCTGCAGTGTGAGCGTCGAGGCGTTGGTGAGGAAACGGTCGGTTGTTCCGGTGGAGTTGAGGTCGTTGTCCTTCACGGCGAGCTGGAACCTCGGTATGTTCGACGAACGGTTGGTCTCGCTCCAGGCCTTGTAGAGGTCTTTGTGGAACGACTGTCCCGTTGACGACATTGCGGGGTTTGACATGAGTGTGGCGTAGCCGTAGTCGATGGCCTTTCCGCCCAGCGAGTAGTTGAACGTAGCCGAGAAGTCGAAGCCGTGGAAGGTGATCGACGTGCTGAAACCGCCGTAGAGTGTCGGGTCGGCCGAACCGCAGTTGTAGAACGAAGCCGACGAATAGGTGGTGGTAGTGGTTGTCTCGCCGGTCTTCGCGTCGGTCTTATACCACATCGACTCGCCATCCTCGTTCACTCCGGCATATTTCTTCATGCGGAAAGTGTGCAGCGGCAGGCCCTCGCCTATGAAGTAAGGTGTGCTCACATAGCCCCAGTGTCCTTCGAGTTCAGAGCCCTTGTTGTCGGGATGCAGCATCGTAACCTTGTTCTTGTAGTGGGTGGCGTTGAGGTTGATAACCCATTCCAGGTTCTTGGTGCGCACCGGTGTGAAGTGCAGGTCGAACTCCACTCCACGGTTCACCATGTCGCCCACGTTGGCATAGGATCCCGAGTAGCCGCCCGAGAATGGCACGTTGACGAAGCAGAGCATGTCGGTTGTGGTGCGGTTGAAGTATTCTATGCTACCGGTGATGCGGCGCTTGAGCAGTTCAAACTCCACTCCGATGTTGAAGTTTGAGTTGGTTTCCCACGTAATCTTCGAGTTTCCCACGGTGTTGAGCACAAACGCAACGTCGCCGTTGAAGTTGCTTATATTATAGGTGTCGGTGTAGCGATAGTCGCCAATGGCGTCGTTGCCCTGCTGTCCCCACGATGCCTTGAGCTTGAGCATGTCTATCCACGACGACTTGAACCACGACTCCTTGCTTGCTATCCACGCTCCGCCGAAGGAGTAGAAGTTGCCCCATCGGTGGTCGGGGTGGAAGCGCGACGACGCGTCGCGGCGGTAGCTCACCTGGGCGTAGTAGCGTCCGTCGTAGTCGTACATGCCACGTGTGAAGTAGCCTTCGGTGTTGTAGTCAGACGAAGAACCGGCATTGTGCAGTTCCTTCACGGCTCCGTCGAGTTCCTGCGAACCGAAATAGGAGAACATGTTGAGGCGCGATCCGTACAGATAGTTGTATTTGTACTTGTAGTTTTCGTGTCCCAACATGATTGTGGCGTTGTGCTTGCCGAACGATCGCGAGTAGTTCACAATCTGCTGGAAGTTGAGCGTGAACGTCTGGTAGTTGGTCTTGTCCACCTCGCCGCCCGGTGTTGTGGTCACGGTGTTGCCGTAGAATGCCTGCGTGGTTGATGTGTTTTTCCACTCGTTGTTGGTCACTGTCCCGTTGAGGGTAATCTTCAGGCCGTCAATCGGGGTAATGTCGGCATAGCCGTTGAGCGTCATCACGTTGGCATAGGTGTCGTTGGCGTTCAGATGATTGGTCTGCAACACGTTGCGTGCCGACTCCAAGTTAGACGGACGGTTCATTCCCGCGTTCTCGCCTGCGCCGTAGTCATACATCTTTCCGTGCTCGTCGGTCATTATGTTGCCGTCGCCGTCGCGCAGATATACGGGGTAGATGGGTGCGAAGCGCGTCGTGATGTCGAAGAGCGACTGGCTTCCCGAACCCACATCATTCTGGTCGGTGTGCGTGTAGTTCACGTTGGCTCCAATCTTGAGCCACTTGCGTGCCTGGTAGTCGGCCTTCACGCGCGCCGTATAGCGTTCGAAGTCGGAGTCGTAGACGATGCCCTCGTTCTTAAGATAACCGAGCGACGCGTAGAACGAGAGCTTGTCGTTGCCGCCCGTGATGTTCATGTTGTATTCCTGGCGCAGACCCGTGCGGAATGCTTCCTTCACCCAGTCGTCGGGCGAGAGCGTGTAGTATTTGCCGTTGTAGTAGACGCGGTTGCCGAGCGCGGCGTTGGGGTTGAGCCGTCCGTTGGTGCCTATGAGATACTCGCCGTCGGGCACTGCATATACAATGTAGCCCAAACCGCCCTTGTCGGCACTGAGCGGCATGGTGGTGTTGGCTGCCACATGGGCGTCGTAGGCCGACATTCCGCGGTCGCGCACGTTGTAGTTGTAGAGCGCACGGTAATACATTTCATAATATTCGGCAGGGTCGGTGATGCGGTCGTAGTCAACCGTGGCGCGGCTGTTTGCGCCCCATTTGGCATCAAAGGTTATCGTTGTGCGGTCTTTCGAACCGCGCTTTGTCGTCACCATAATCACGCCGTTGGCTCCGCGTGCGCCGTAGAGGGCGTTTGATGCGGCATCCTTCAGCACGGTGATGTTCTCAACGTCGTTGGGGTTGAGGTTGTTCCATCCGCCGTCGTAGGGCGCGCCATCGACGATGATGAGCGGTGACGTGCCGGCGTTTATCGAACCGAAGCCGCGTATGGCAAACGTAGGCGTGGCCGTGGGGTCGCCCGACGTGTTGGTCATCTGCACACCGGCAATCTCGCCCTGCAGGCCGCTGAACACGTTGGTGAGCTGTTTCTTCTCGAGAATGTCGCTCTTCACGACGCCTGCCGAACCCGTGAACGACGATTTCTTCTGCTGGCCAAACGCCACCACAAGCACATCGTCGAGCTGCTGCTCTGCCGGGTGCAGGCTCACCTTCATGCCTTGCGAGGCTTTAAGGGTCTGCGTTTCCATACCCACATAGGTGACTACGATTTCCTGGCCGCGCTTCACTCCCGAAGGCAGCGAGAACTTGCCGTCGATGTCGCTGACGGTGCCCTGCTTCGAACCTTTTACCCTTATCTGGGCTCCAATCACGGGATCGCCGTTCTCATCGACTACCAGTCCGCCGAAACCGTTGGCCGACTGTGCCATCATCTGTCCCGATGCGGCAAGCAACGCGGATGCTAACAATACACGTACTCTCATATATTTCTGGTTTGTCGTTAATGCACAGTGACGGGGCGGCAAATTCACCGCTCTGCCGTATAAAGTGCAAAACTAAAAAAAAACGAATAAATTCACAAACAATTCTTTAATATTTTTACGTCTATTTTGTGAAAACGACACTTTTAAGCATACCAACTGACAGAATGTTTAAAATAAAACAAAATAGCACGCTTTATGTTATTGTGCGCGCAAACAAGCACAGACAAAGTTGCATTTTTATGCACACGGGCATCAAACAGATTGTAACACAAGCCGTTTAAGCCGCATTTCGGCGCCGTGCATTCGCACAACCGCATTGGCACAATCACACGGCAACGCCCCGTTTTCACGCACATTGCCACACGGGCAAGTAGCGTTGCTTACACAAATTGGTTTGATCAATTTTCTGATTTGTAAATTATGGTTGGAAAATTGTCCCCGAAGGGGCAAACTCTGCATAACCGATGGTAACCGAAGGGAACCTGCGGATTTTGTATCGGATTATAGAATCGTCCTCGAAGAGGGCAAACTTTCCACGCAAAGATGCTCTATGAGAGTGTTCGCCCTCTTCGAGGACGCCTCCATAATTATCATTTCAAGTCCGCAGGTTCCCTTCGGTCACCTGCGGTTATGCACATTGGCCCTCTTCGAGGACCCGTCTTATTCACACCAGTAAGCCCCACACACCAATAATAGTATATCAGGTGGTTTGTGCTCTATACAAATGGTTGTAGTTCTTACCAGCCCTGGAAGGGCGTAACGACCGTAGCCCAGGGTGAGCCGTTTGCGTCAGCAAACGGTGTAACCCTGGGTAAAAACGGAAGATGTAACATCTGGCCTGTAAGGTCAGCACAGCAATCACGGCATCATTTCACACACAGTTTTGTTGTGCTTACCTTACAGGCCAGCCACATGACATACCGTGAAACCCAGGGTTACAGATGTCACTACGTTCCATCTTCACCCTGGGCTGCGGTCGTTACGCCCTTGCAGGGCTGATTAATGCAAAAATATAAAAACCACTAAGTAGGTATTCAAAATTATTCGTATATAATTATATGTCAGCAGATGTTTATTATACTTTGACATGTCTCTGCACTTTCTTTTTGGCTGTATGCCCGGCTTTCATCGGTCGTGTAGCCCGCTACACTCCCTCTTCAACCCGAACATACAACCAAAAATAAGGCGCATATCCATGTCAAATAATTTTGAACACCTACTTATGTTACACGGTTTTGCAAAAAGTTTATCGGCCACCGACACTAAAAAATTATTGTTGCCCCACAAAAGCATTTCCTCCGCAGGCGTTTTCGGCCCCACATTGTGAGGTGACGGGCACGCCGCCGTAAACGGAAAAGCCCCGGCAACGGTGTGCCGGGGCTTTATCATACTGTCAAGCATGCAGTTTCTGCGGTGTGCAGAAGCGGTGCTGCGTGGTTTTCGGGGGCTTGGCGGCGGCGTGGTGCAAACGGTGCGCGTGCGTGTTGCAGCCGCTGCACACGCGTGTTGCAGCCGCTGCACGCCGCTATCTTTATTCGCTGCACGGCATTTCTATGCCTGCCGAGATATTATTCTAATCCTGCCGGGAGATGTTCCCATACCCGCCGAAGGTCGTTTCTATGCCCACCGAAGGCCACGCAAGGTTATTTCACGCCCATTTCTTTGAGCAGACGGTCGGTGTGTCCCCACTTGTCCATGAGGTAGACAACGTAGCGTATGTCGACGCCGATGCAGCGTGCGAGCTTGCGGTCGAACCAGATGTCGCTCGAGAGCGAGTCCCAGTTGCCGTCGAAGGCGAGGCCGATGAGGCGGCCGCGGCCGTCGAACATGGGCGAACCGGAGTTTCCGCCGGTGATGTCGTTGTTGGTGAGGAAGCACAGCTGCAGCTTGCCCGTGGTGGGGTCGGTGTAGCGTCCGAAGTCGGAGGCCGACATGAGCTGCTTCATAATGGGCTCGGCCTGGTAGTCGATGGTGCCGCGTTCGCCCGATTCCATCTTGCGCACAATTGACGCTGCGTCGGTGTAGTAGCCCGAGGGCTCGCCTCCGAGCAGGTAGCCGCCCACCTGTCCGTAGCTCAGGCGCATGGTGAAGTTGGCGTCGCTGTAATGGGGCAGTTCCTGCTCCATGCGTATCTTGGCGTCGCAGAGATATTTCTCCTGCTCGTCGATGGAGTCTTCAAGTTCGCGGAACACGGGCAGCAGTGCGGTGCGTATGGCTGCTATCTCGCGGCCGTATTCGTAGCCGGGGTCTTCGGTAAGAGCCTTCGTGTTGATGAAAATCTTGGCACCCGGCTTCATTATCACGCTCTCTTTATAGAGCCACTCCACATACTTGCGGGTGTCGCCACCGAAGCGCGAGGCTATGGTTGAGTAGAAAGCGGGCAGCTTGCTGCCGTCGGCATACTGGCGGTAGTTGTCGATGAGTGCTGCCATCACGTCTTTGTCGAGGTCGGCATCCCACTCCTTGCTGTTGTCGGCGAAGGTGTAGTATTGCTTTTTCTTCGATGCCTTGGGGTTGGCCGGGGTCACGCCCTGGGCGATCATGAGTGCGCGCGTGTTGAATTCGGAGGTGCGGCGGAATGTTTCGCTCCATGCCGTGAGCTGTCGCTGGGCGGCAGAGTGGCGTGCGTAGAGGCTCTCCATGGCATCGAAGTCGAGCTTGCCCTTGAGGTAGCCCGTCCATTTCTGGTATTCGCGTATGCGGTCTTCGAAGTCGGCTTTCTGCCTTACTATGCCCACAGAGTCGATGCACTTGTTCATGCCGAGCGAGTTTTTCCAGTAGTTGGAGCTCTGTGCATATTTCGAGTCATATTTTATGCGCACTGCCTCCGACGCTCTCATGTGGCGCAGCATCACGTCCTGCTTCACGCCGCGTATCTGTGCGCGCGGTGCGTTGATGTCGTTGCGGCGTTCCTCAATGCCGTAGCTCGAGAGGTAGCGCGAGGTTGATCCGGGATAGCCTATGGTCATTGCGAAGTCGCCGTCCTTGTAGCCGTCCATCGAAACCTGCGTGAAATGTTCGGGGCGGAAGGGCACGTTGTCCTTGGAGTAGTCGGCCGGGCCGTTGGTCTTGGGGTCGGCATAGATGCGGAACACCGAGAAGTCGCACGTCTGTCGCGGCCACATCCAGTTGTCGGTTTCGCCTCCGAACTTGCCCATCGACTTTGGCACGGCAAACACGAGGCGCAGGTCGCGGTATTCCTTGTAGGTGGTGGCGTAGTATTTGTTGCCCTCGTAGAAGGGCTTTATCTCGAGAATGAGGTCTTTGTCGCGTGCCTTTGTCTGCTTGTGCATGGCGTTTTCCACCGAGTCGAGCAGGGCTTCCTGCTGCACATGGTTCATGTTTTTGATGCCGAGGCGTTCGAGTTCGGGCGTGATGTCGCGCTGGTCAACCATGAAGCGCACAAACATGCCGTCGTTGGGCAGTTCCTCTTCGTAGGTCTTGGCATAGAAGCCGTTGAGCATGTAGTCGTGTTCAACGGTGGAGTGCGACCGTATGGCCTCGAAACCGCAGTGGTGGTTGGTGAGCACGAGGCCGTCGGGCGACACTACCACGCCCGAGCAGTAGCCCGAGAAGTTAACCACCGAGTTCTTGATGGCGTCCTTTCCGGAGTAAAGTCCGTCGTAGGGCACTTCAAACCCATAGGATTTCATCTGCTCATACACCGCCTGCGGCAGGTTGTAGAGCGTCCACATGCCTTCGTCGGCATGCGCGGCGTTGGCCGAAAAGAGCACGGCTGCCGCGAGGATGAGTGATTTTTTCATTGCTTTTAATTTTATCTTGTTATTGTTATGTTGCTTTTCTGTATTGCGGCGGACGGTTCATCGCCTGAAATACTTGCCCACCACGGGCAGCCGTGAGAGCGGCAGGTCGTGGTAGACTATGTGTCCCACGAACATCAGCACGAGCACGGTGTTGGCCGCCATGGCCCACAGTTGCGACAGATGTGTGTTGGAAAGGTTCATAAGGAAGTGGAAGAGTGCGGCAATGGCCACATAGACGGCTATCGAACCGAGCGGATAGTTGATGGGATATTTGCGTTGTCCCACCAGGTAAGACAGCGTCATGGCGGTGCCGTAGCCTGCCACTCCGCCCCAGGCGCAGGCCATATAGCCGCAGCGCGGCACAAATATCACGTTGACGGCAACGAGCACTGCGCACCCGGCGGCCGAGAACCAGGCTCCGTAAATGGTCTTGTCGATGAGCTTATACCAGAACGAGAGGTTGAAATAAACGCCCATCATTATCTCGGCGGCCATTACCACGGGCACCACGCGGAGGCCCGGCCAGTAGCTGCGGTTGGGTATTATGTAGCGCAGGATATCGATGTAGGCAATCACGACAAGGTAGGCCAGGAGCGTGAAGATGATGAAATATTTCATGGCCACGGCATAGGTTTCGCGGTTGTCGCGGTCTTTCGACTTGCCGAAGACAAACGGTTCGTAGGCGTAGCGGAACGCCTGCGTTATCATGGCCATTATCATTGCTATCTTCACGGCGGCTCCGTAGATGCCGAGCTGTGTCTTCTCGTCGGCGAATGGATATAGGTAGGGGAAGATAATCTTGTCGAGGGTCTGGTTGAGAATGCCTGCTATGCCGAGCACAAGCAGCGGCCACGCGTAGCGCAGCATGCGCCGCCAGAGGGTGAAGTCGAACTTCCAACGGAAGCCGGTGAGCTCGCGCCAGAAGCAAATCAGCACCACGGCAGTGCACACGAGGTTGATGTAGAACACCATTCCCACGTCGAGTGTGAACCGGTCGTCATACAGTCCCATGGGGTTGATCCTCAGTGCGGGCAGCACTATGAGGTAGAGCAGGTTGAGAACAATGTTCAAGACGATGTTGATGAGCTGCAGGCAGGCAAACTTCACGGCCTTCTTCTGGTAGCGCAGATAGGCAAACGGAATGCACTTGAAGGCGTCGATGGCCACGCACACAAACATCACTGCCACCCACGACTCGTGGTCGGGATATTTCATAAAGGCCGCTATCTGCGGCAGAAACGCCAAAACGAGGGCCACGAAGAGGGCTGCGGTGGAGGCCACCGATATGAGCACCGTGGAGTAGACAGTCTGCGGATTTTCGTCGGTTTTGTTAACATAGCGGAAGAAGGTGGTCTCCATTCCGTAGGTGAGTATCACGAGCAGCAGCGCGGTGTAGGCGTAGATGTTGGTGACAACGCCATACTGGCCGCCTCCGGCAGCAAACGCCGTGGTCTGTATGGGCACGAGCAGATAGTTGATAAACCGCCCGGCAATGCTGCTCAATCCGTAAATGGCGGTGTCTTTGGCAAGTGATTTTAAATTGGCCATGGTTTTAAAAGTAAAAAAGTAAAAAAGTAAAAAAGTAAAAAGACAAAACTCAAAACCCTTCGAACATATTCTATATCCTCTTAAATATGGTTCTATTGTGTCCTTAGGACATATTCTTATCCACTTAATTAATGGATTTTTTATTCCTCTGACGCATTCTAATCCACTTAATTAATGGATTTTTATTCCTCTGACGCATTCTAATCCACTTGAAAAATGGGAAGAATTTAGGCCTTATGTGTATTTGGTTCCGTTCATTTACATTCTTGTTTTTTACTTTTGTATGTCTTTATTGTTTTTTTGTTTCACTTTATTAATGATATTAACCAGTGTTCCTGTTATTATTTTTACATCGTTGAGCATTGAGTCATATTGGTTTGTTGAGATGAGTTCCGACTCATAAATCAGGTCGAGCCAATACATAGTTTCGGCCGCTTCTTTAAGAGCTATGCTCAATTTACTTATATAGTCAGCGTCGCTTTGTGCGAACTGGCTCTCTGCAATGTTTGCCCCTATGCTCGTTCCGCATCTGTATATCTGTTTTGACATCACATATTCCCGCTTTTCGTCTTTCATATACAGATACAACCTGACGACCCTAAGAGCAAACTTCTTGCTCAATTCATAAACCACACTCCGTGCCATTCCAAGCCCTTTTTACTTTTTTACCTTTTTTACTTTTCTACCTTTAACCCCCTTTTTACTTTTTTACTCTTTTACTTTTCTACTTTTAAACCCCTTTTACTTTTTTACTTTTTTACTCTTTTACTTTTAAAAGAACAGGTAGCAAATGGCTATTGCGGCGATAACACCCGCGAGGTCGGCGAGCAGTCCGCACGTCACGGCATGGCGGGTGTGGCGCACTCCCACGCTGCCGAAGTAGACGGCGAGTATGTAGAAGGTAGTGTCGGTAGACCCTTGGAACACGCACGAGAGCCGTCCCACAAACGAGTCGGCTCCGTAGGTAGTCATGGCATCGACCATCATGCCGCGTGCTCCGCTTCCCGAGAGCGGTTTCATTAGAGCCGTGGGCAGCGCGCCCACGAAGCTGGTGTCGCCCCCGAGCGCGCCAACGACCCATTTCACGCCGTCGATGAGCATGTCCATTGCGCCCGAGGCACGAAACACGCCGATGCCCACGAGTATGGCCACGAGATAGGGAATGATGCGCACGGCGGTGGCGAAGCCTTCCTTCGCGCCCTCAACAAAAGCGTCGTAGACATTCACCTTGCGCCTTACTCCGGCCAGGATAAACGCCATAATTATCGACATGAGCAGGATGTTGGCCACGGTGGTGCTCACAGTGTTCATCTGAGTCTTGTCCATCTGCGCGAAACCCCATATTATTGCCGCCACGGCAACGCACATTCCGCCGAGCGTGAGCAGCATGGTGCGGTTGATGAGATTGATGCGCTGGTAGACAGACGTTACCACCACGCCCGCCAAAGTGGAGAAGAATGTGGCAAGAAGAATGGGCACGAAGATGTCGGTGGGTTGCTGTGCGCCCATTTGGGCGCGGTAGACCATGATGGAAACGGGTATCAATGTCAAGCCCGAGGTGTTGAGCACGAGAAACATTATCATGGGGTTGGTGGCCGTGTCTTTCTTCGGATTGAGCTGTTGCAATTGCTCCATGGCCTTCAATCCGAGCGGCGTTGCGGCATTGTCGAGCCCCAGCATGTTGGCGGCGATGTTCATAAAGATGCTCCCGGTGACTGGATGTCCCTTGGGAATATCGGGAAACAACTTGGCAAACACGGGCGACAACAAACGCGCCAAAGCGTCAACCACGCCCCCTTTCTCGCCTATCTTCATTATACCGAGCCACAGCGAGAGCACGCCGGTGAGCCCGAGCGAAATCTCGAAAGCCGTCTTCGATGTGTCGAACGTGCTGTCCATGACCGCCGGGAAAGCCCCGGTATCACCGAGAAACACCAGTCGGAAGAGAGCCACGACAAACGCCACGGCGAAGAAAGCTATCCAAATGTAGTTCAATACCATTGCCTGCGGAAAAAATATAATAATATGCAAAATTACCTATTACTTTGCAATTGCCGAAGAAATAAACCTTTATTTTGCGCCGCGCGTGTGGCATTGTCGGCAAAAAGCATTACTTTTGCATCACAATTATAGGCACTGCTGCATGAATGAAACTGTAAGAACCGGGATATTCGCGGGATCGTTCGACCCGTTCACCGTGGGTCACGCCTCGGTGGTGAGGCGCGTGTTGCCGCTCTTCGACCGCCTCGTGATAGGCGTGGGGGTGAACGCCGGCAAACGCTACACGGCTTCTGCCGCCGAAAGGGTGGCCGCCATTAAGCGCGTATATGCCGGCGAACCCAAGGTGGAGGTGGCCGAATACAGCGGACTCACCGTGGATTTCGCCAAAGAACAAGGCGCACAGTTTGTGGTGAAGGGAGTGCGGTCGGTGCGCGACTTCGAGGCCGAACGCGACCAGGCCGACATCAACCGCGCCATTGGCGGCATAGAAACGATACTCATTTGCGCCGAACCCGGACTGGGAAGCGTGAGTTCGTCGGTGGTGAGAGAGCTGCGCAGCTATGGCAAAGACGTGTCGGCATTACTCCCGTAAGGCGCGACACGCACATGAAACATTACTGAACAAAAAGCAAGGATATGATTACATACAACGCCGAGGGCGTGAAAATGCCAAAGATAAAGAAGCGCGAAACCACGGCATGGATACGCGCCGTAGCCGCAGAATACGGCTACAAGGTGGGCGAAGTGGGCTACATGTTTGTCAACGACGAGAAAATTCTCGAGGTGAACAACGAATATCTGGGCCACGACTACTACACCGATGTCATCACTTTCGACTACGACGAACCGGGAATAGTGTCGGGCGACATCGTAATCTCGCTCGATACGGTGCGTTCCAACGCCGAACTCTTCGGCAAACAGTATGACGACGAGCTGCGGCGCGTGATTATCCACGGCATACTGCACCTCTGCGGCATCAACGACAAAGGCCCGGGCGAGCGCGAAATAATGGAGGCCGCCGAAAACCGCGCGCTTGCTATGCACCCTTGACAAGGTGCTGAAACCGTTGCAAATTATTGGTGTCCGCCGAGAATATCGCAAACATCAAGTCCCGCGGGGACGACAGATTATAGCGCAGGGGCTTGCCCCTGCGTTTTGTTTTTAAACGATTTTGCCCCTGAAAGGGGCGCATATTTCAACCTTTTACAATGAATTATGCGCCCCTTTCAGGGGCAATCTAATGTGATACTCTGACAGATAGGGGCAAGCCCCTATCCTATAATCTGCGCCCCTTTCAGGGGCAATGGATTACAAATTGTTTTTCCTCGTCATCTAAAACAGCTTCGACGCGTTTCAGGGGAGTGCCTACCGTATGGTGATTACAGAGATTTTCTCGGGGTTGAACACCTCGCGTGCCACGCTATGCAGGTCGGCGGCGGTGAGGGCGTCAATCTTTTCGCAGAGCGAAGTAACGTCCTTTAGCCACCCGTAGTGCAGAAATCCCTTGGCAAGGTCGAGCGCAAACGACTCGCGAGAATCGCAAGCCACACCTATCTGACCCTTTATCTGCTTCTTGGCAGCACGCAATTGCGTTTCGGTGAGGGTTTTTTCGGTAACGCGGTCGAGCTCGCGCCGCACAAGACGGAGGCATCGTGCCACGTTTTTCGGGTCGCATCCGAAATACACCGCCCATGTGCCGGTGTCGGAATAGCTCACCATCGAGCTCTCAACCGTATATACCAGGGCGTTGCGCTCGCGCAGCGAGAGGTTGAGCCGGGCGTTCATTCCCGGTCCGCCGAGTATGTTGTTAATCAGATAGAGGGCCATGCGGCGGTCGTCGTGTATGCCGTAGGCACGGCAACCCACCATTACATGAGCAAGATGCGTGTCCATGCGCCGATCAATCTGCTGCTGCACATACCCGGGCAGAGCCTCAGCCTGACCATCGGCAAAACCCGGTTTAAACCCGGCGGGCAACGGAGAGCACGCCCCGTGCATCTTGCCTATCAGACGGCAGAGCCTCGGGAAATCGACATCGCCGTAGGCAAAGAACACCGAACGCTGCGGAGTGTAGAACTCACGGGTGAAGCGCAGCGCGTCGGCGGTGGTGTAGCGGTGCAGCCTTTCGCCGTCGCCGAGGATGTTGTGGCCGAGCGGATGGCCGGCAAAGACGGTGTTTTCGAAGATGTCGTATATCAGTTCCGAGGGAGAGTCGTTGTAGCTCTCAATCTCGTCGCATATCACTTCAACCTCCTTTTCAATCTCGGCTTGCGGATAAGTGCTGTGAAACACTATGTCGTCGAGCAAATCAACGGCGCGCGCAATGTCGGTGTTGAGCACGGCAGCATGGTAAACCGTGGTTTCTTTGGTGGTGTAGGCGTTGAGGTCGCCGCCCACGCTTTCGAGGCAGTTGAGTATATGCCACGCGCGGCGGCGGTGCGTTCCCTTGAAAGTCATGTGCTCGCAGAAGTGGGCCAAGCCCTCGTCACCGGGCTGTTCGTTGCGTGTTCCGGCGGCAACGGCATAGCCGCAGTACACCACGGGCGAGGCCGAGACGAGGTGCACAAGGCGCAGGCCGTCGGCAAAAACGCAAGTATTGTATGTCATTTTCTTCCTTTTTTTGCTTGAAACGGTGCAAAGTTACAACTTTTGGGCACTACAATACACTAAAGGCGGGTTCTAAAAATTACCTTTGTTGGATTTTTGCATTTTAGCCGAATAGATTTTTCTTTCTTCTTGAAGGAGTATAGCGGGCTATACGACTGAAAGAAAAAGAAAAAGATGCCGGATAAAATCAAAAAGGCACAAAGAGCAATTCGCCTAAAAAAGAATATGAACAATGCGTGTAATTTTTAGAATACGCCTTAATTTTGTCTAAACATTGCGGTGCGCAACGGCGTTTGTGCGATGTTTTTACTAAATTTGTGGCACACTAATCTGTAAACCGCACACGCGCCGGCACATCCCCGTGCCGCCCCGTCAGGCTACGACCTGCTTTTTTGGCAACATAAACCTGTATTTTTAACAACATAAGAAATATGAAAAACCTACTTTTGGCTTTTGCCGTCATGGGCGCGTTCCCGTGCGCGGCGGCGGCAGAAAGCGTTGACCAACCCACGTTCACAGAGTGGCACGACCTGCATGTGAACGAGGTGAACCGCTTCCCGCTGCACACCACTTTCTTTGCCTACGAAAACCGCGAGGCGGCACTCCGAGGCGAACGCGAGACCTCAAGCAACTATCTTTCAATAGAGGGCGACTGGAAATTCAACTGGGTGGCCGACGCCGACAAGCGTCCCACGGGCTTCTTCGCCGCCGACTTCGACGACTCGTCGTGGGCTACCATGAAGGTGCCGGGCATTTGGGAACTCAACGGTTACGGCGACCCTGAGTATGTAAACATAGGCTTCGCCTGGCGAGGACACTTCAAGAACAACCCGCCCGAGGTGCCCGTAAAAGACAACCACGTTGGGTCTTACCGACGCACGATACACATTCCCGACGCATGGGACGGCCGGCAGATTATAGCCCACTTCGGAAGCGTGACCTCGAACATGTATCTCTGGGTGAACGGCAAGTATGTGGGCTACACCGAAGACTCCAAGGTTGCGGCCGAATTCGACATCACTCCCTATCTAAAGAAGGGCGACAACCTCATAGCCTTCCAGACTTTCCGGTGGTGCGACGGCTCATACAGCGAAGACCAGGACTTCTGGCGGCTCTCGGGAGTGGCCCGCAACTGTTTCCTCTACTCCCGTTCGCAGAAGGCACACATCGAGAACGTGCGCGTGACACCCGACCTCGACAACACCTACACCAACGGTTCGCTCACCGTCAACATCAAGGCCAGGGGCAACGCAAAGTTTGTTGTCGATCTCATCGAGCCCGACGGGTCGGTGGCCAGCCGCAAGATTCTCAATGCATCGAAGGTGAAGAAGAAGGAAGGCAGCACGGCGGCAAACATCAACGCCACCGTGAAATTCGATGTGGAAAAACCGCTCAAATGGACAGCCGAGACTCCCAACCTCTACAAACTCGTCGTCACCGTGATGCATGACAACAAGGAAATAGAGTCAGTGCCAGTGAACGTGGGCTTCCGCAAGATTGAGATTAAAAACCGGCAACTGCTCGTCAACGGACAGCCCGTGCTCATAAAGGGAGCCAACCGACACGAAATCGACCCCGACGGAGGTTATGTCATAAGCCGCGAACGCATGCTCGAAGACGTGAAACTGATGAAGCGCTTCAACGTAAATGCCGTGCGCACATGCCATTATCCCGACGACCCGTACTTCTACGACCTCTGCGACAAATACGGACTGTATGTCTGCGCCGAGGCCAACCAGGAGAGCCACGGCTTCTACTACGCCGCCGATGCACCCACGGCAACGCCGCTCTTCGCCGACCAGATAATGCAGCGCAACCAGCACAACGTGGAGATGCAGTTCAACCACCCCTCAATCATCTACTGGTCGATGGGCAACGAGACTGCCGACTCGAAGAACTTCACCGACGTGAAACGCTGGATTAACTCGCAAGACCCGTCGCGTCCCGTGCACTGGGAGCGCGCCATTAACGGCGACAACACCGACATCTACGCCGAGATGTACATCACTCCCGACGCAGCCGAGCGCTACGCCACCGACCCCATCAACACCAAGCCCATGATACACTGCGAGTATGCACACGCAATGGGCAACTCCTGCGGAGTGATGAAGGAATACTGGGACATCGTGCGCCGCCAGCCCTACTATCAGGGAGGCTTCATTTGGGACTTCGTCGACCAGGGCCTGCGCGCCAAAGACAGCCAGGGCAACACCATATTCAAGTATGGCGGCGACTACAACACCTACGACCCGTCTGACAACAACTTCAACTGCAACGGCTTCATAGCACCCGACCGCCGACCCAACCCCGAGGCCTACGAGGTGGGATACATCTACCAGAACATCTGGGCAGAGCCCATCGATGCCAAGAAAGGCGTGATTTCGGTTTACAACGAAAACTTCTTCAAGTCGCTCGACAACGTGTCGCTGTCGTGGACAGTGCTCGCCGACGGCGACGAAACAGGCAATGGAACCATTGCCGACATCGACGTGGCACCGCAGAAAACAGCCATAATAAGACTGCCCGAAGACTTTGCCCTCGACACCGACAACGCCGCCGACGTGCAGCTCAACATAGAGTTCCGACTGAAACGCGACGAAGGACTGCTGCACGCAGGCGACATCGTGGCCTACCGGCAACTCACCCTGCGCCGTGGAGAGGAACGCCAGATATTCCCGAGAGCCGCTGCCACCGAGATAGTGAAGGTGGTTGACAAAAAGAAAGAACCGCAGATTATGCTGCAAACCGACGGTTTCACCATAGCATTCAACCGACAGACGGGCCTCATCGACAAGTATGTCGTGGGCCAAAACACTATTCTCGCCGACGGAGCCACGCTGCGGCCCAACTTCTGGCGAGCCGTAACCGACAACGACATGGGTGCCGAAGTGCAGAAGAAATTCGCCGCATGGCGCAACCCCGAACTGCAACTCACGTCGCTTTCTGCCGACAAAAAGAAGAAAACCGTTACCGCAACCTACGACCTCAAGGCCGTGAGCGCAACGCTCACCCTCACCTATCAGGCCGACGAGACCGGCGCCCTCACCGTGACGCAGAGCCTCAAAACCACGCCGGGAGCTAAGGCCATCGAGATGCTGCGCTTCGGAATGACCATGAACCTGCCCTACGACATCGACCGCACGACATGGTTCGGACGCGGACCTGTGGAGAACTATGCCGACCGAAACAACTCGCAGACCGTTGGAATATACCATGCCACGGCCGACGAGATGTTCTTCCCCTACATCCGTCCGCAGGAAACCGGCACCATGACCGGCTTGCGTTGGTGGCGGCAGACCAACGCCAACGGCAAGGGAGTGCTCATAGAATCGACAGGAGAATTCTCGGCTTCGGCACTGCACTACGACCAGGCCACGCTCGACGAGGGCGACGAGAAGCACCAGCGGCACTCGCAGTCGCTGCCGAAATCGAAATACACCAACCTCTGCATCGACCTCGTGCAGGCCGGAGTGGGAGGCGTTGACAGTTGGAGCGACTGGGGACGCGCCCGCAAACCCTACCGCGTGGAATACAAAGACTACACCTTCAGCTTCCGCATAACGCCGCAGCAGGGTCGCTGACACCTACTGCATCATATCACCATAAAAGGCTCTCCGCCACGGCGGAGGGCCTTTTCGTTTTGACGGCATTGCTTGCATATCCCACAAGAAATATATAATTTTGCAACATGCTTAAAAACAAACGTTTCTATCTCACCCTTGGATGGCTCGCGGCAATGCATGTTCTCATCCTCGCGGTGTTCACAGTTTTCCGTGCAGTGCAGTATGCCGCGCTCCATTCCATGGCCGGCGACACGGCGGCAAGCGCGCTGCCGGCATTCGTGCGCGGCGTGTGGTTTGACAACGTTACGGCATGCTACATTGCCGTCGTGCCCGTGGCCGTGTGCCTTCTTGCGGCAGTTTTCGGCTTCACACCGCGCCTTCTGCGCAAAACCGCCACTTGGTGGTATGCCACACTGTGCGCCGTGGCGTTCATTCCGTCGGCTGCCAACATACCCTACTTCGCCTATTTCTTCAAGAACATCAACTCGGGCATATTCGAATGGTTCGGATATGCCGGGACAACAGCCGGAATGGTGACCGGCGAAAAGTCTTATCTGCTCTACATCCTGCTTTATTTCATTCTCACGGCAGCCTTCATTTGGGCTGCGGTGCGCTTCACCCGCGCCGCCGGAAAGGCAATAATGGCCGCGCAGCGCGACAGCCGCCGCCCCATGAACACGGTACTGCGCCTTGTTGTGGCGTGCGCCGTCACTGGATTGTGCGTGTTCGGCATACGCGGACGCACGGGCTACAACCCCATAAAGATAAGCCAGGCCTACTACTGCAACGACCCGTTTCTCAACCAGCTGGGCATTAACCCGGCCTTCAATCTGCTCACCTCGGCACTCGACGACATGCGCCGCGAAAACCGCGAGCTGCATCTCATGCCCTACGGCGAGGCCATAACCCAGGCCCGCGCGAGCCTCGGCATCACCGGCAAGTGCGACTCGCTGCACGTGCTGCGGCGTGAGATTACGCCCGGCACTCCTGCCGACGGCAACGCCACCATTGCCGCACCCAAACGCAACGTGGTGGTAATTCTCATGGAGTCGATGTCGGCCAGCCTCATGCACACATTCGGCAACGCGCAGCATCTCACCCCCACCCTCGATTCGATCTACAACCATTCCATGGCATTCACGCGCTGCTACAGCGCCGGCATACACACCAACCACGGCATGACGGCAGCCCTCTACTCATTTCCGGCACTCATGTTCCGCAACCTTATGAAGGGCACTGTCACACCACACCGCGACGGAATAGCCACGGTGCTGCACCAACGGGGGTGGCACAACATGTTTTTTATGACCCACGAGGCGCAGTATGACAACATGAAGGCGTTCTTCTCGACCAACGGCTACGACGAGATTTTCTCGCAGGAAGACTATCCCGCCAGCGAGGTGGTAAACTCGTTTGGCGTGAGCGACCACTTCCTCTTCGGCTACGCACTCGACAAAATCACGCGGCAGGCCGCCAAGAAGCAGTCTTTCATGGCCACGCTGCTCACCATAAGCAATCATCCGCCCTATGTGGTGCCCAAGTGGTTTCACGCCAAAACGGCCGACCCCGAGACGCAGATAGTGGAATATGCCGACTGGGCGGTGGGCGATTTCCTGGCCAAGGCACGCACGACCGAGTGGTATAAGAACACCATTTTCGTCATAATGGCCGACCACGGCAAGATTGTGGGCAAGGTGAACGGCGAGTTGCCCGAGTCGTATAACCACATACCGCTGATGATTTTCGGCCCCGGAGTGCCCGAAGGGCGCGTGGAGAAGCTCGCCACCCAGGTCGATGTTATGCCCACGCTGCTCTCGCTTCTCGGCATGAGCTACACCTACGACGGCTTCGGCATCGACCTCACCACAAGCTCGCGGCCCATGGTGTTCTACTCGGCCGACAACCAGATAGTGGCGCGCGACGACACGCGACTCTACATCTACGAGCCCAAGACGGCACGGCAGTTCTGCTACGAAACCGCCCCCGACGGACACACATGCGAAGTGGCCTACGGAAAGGCATTCGAACCGCTGCGCCGGTATGTGTTTGCAATGATACAGACAGCACAGTATATTCTGAAACGACAACAATAGCACCATGCCTACAACAACATGCACGGCAGCGGCGGCAATGGCCGCCCAATACATCATGGCCGCCCTCGCGCTCTTTGCCGTGGGCTACGGCGTGTTCAGAAAGTTCAACATGGGGCTTGCGCGCAACTCGCGCGGCCAGCAGCAGCGGCGTTATCTCATAGCGGCGGTGCAGGCCGTGCTGCCTGCCGCCCTCATGGGCATGCCGTGCACGGCAGCTCCCGCCATTGCGGCGGCGGCAACATCGCTCTTGTGGATGTGCACCTTCAACGTGCTCTATCACCTCACCCACCGCGCCACCTCGCCCGACTACGACAACCACATGGACATTGCCTTCGGCATCTACCTCTATGGTTGGATCACGGCAGCGCAGGGTCTCGCCGCAATGTTATCGCCCGCAGTGGCCGCAGTGGCCGTGGGTGCAGTCGAGACAGTGCTCGTGGTCACGGCAGCGGCGCAGATTGCCTACTACACCACCTACCGCTGCTGCATCGACGATGCGGGCATGGCACCGCTTATGAACACTTATCTGAGCGAAGCTTTGGAATATGTGAAGTCGTTCAAGGCGTGGAAAACCGCTCTTGCCGTTGTTTTCGCAGCCGCAACGGCGGCTCTTCTCGTGGCGGCCAACTCACAGATGGCCTCGGCAACGGCACCTGCATGGTGGGCCACGGCACTCACTGCCGCACTGTTCGTTTATTTCTCCGTGTATATCTGGAAACCTCGCCACGGTCTGTTCGTGCGCACCGGCGTGGCCGCTCTCTACCTCGACGTGCGCCAATACACCCGCAGTCTTGAACGCTACCGCACCGGCATGGCCTCGCGTCTGGCCGATCTCAGCGTGCAGCGCAACGCCACCGGCCATCGCCGCCCGCACACCATAATCATGGTGATAGGCGAGTCGAGCTGCCGCGACTACATGAGCGCGTTTGCACCTCAGCCGTTCGACACCACACCGTGGGAGCGCGAGGCACGCGGCAACGCCCAAAACTTCGTGTTCTTCGACAATGCCTACTCGTGCGCCATGCAGACAGTGCCGTCGCTCGAGCGCGTGCTCACCGAGCGCAACCAGTATAACGGCAAGGATTTCGCCTCGTCGTGCTCTATAATCGACATAGCACGCAAGGCCGGATATGCCACCCACTGGTATAGCAACCAGAGCTACATAGGGGTGAACGACACCTCGGTGACGCTCGTGGCACAAACCGCCGACACGGCGAAATGGGTGAAGAAGACACCGGGCGGAGTGCAGTATGACACGGCTCTGCTCGATTTCCTCGACGAAATCGACCCCACACGCGACAACTTCGTGGTGCTGCACCTCAAGGGAAGCCACTTCAACTACGAAAACCGCTACCCACTCGACTATGCCGCCAATCACTCGCTGCCCCACAACGGCGACGTGGAGTGCTACCGCACAAGCCTGCACTTCACCGACACCGTGCTGCACCGCGCCTTCGACTACGCGCGACAGAAGCTCAATCTCGCGGCAATGATTTATTTCTCCGACCACGGCGGCATTCCCGACATGCGCCGGTCGCCGCGCTTCCTGGGCTTCAAAATGGTGCGCATTCCGCTCTGGGTGTATATGTCCGACGAATATCTCGAAGCGCACCCCACCCCGGCAGCCGCGCTCAAAGGCAACGCACGCCGCTATTTCACCAACGACCTCGTGTATGAACTCGTGTGCGGACTTATCGACATCACCTCAAACCGCTACGATCCCACGGCATCATTGGCCTCGGCAACCTACCGCTTCAGGCGCAGCGAAATGCTCACCTACGACGGACGCATACGCATAGCCGACGACGACCTCGACCCCGACGGCAGCGACCCTGCCGACGAATAAACACCTTGTGGCGCAAGAAAAAGCGCAACGCCATGCAATAAGACAATGCCGTGCGGCATTACAACAATAGCAACAGCAATAACAACACACACAATATGTCAACCAACAACACCAAAAGGATAGCTATATCGATGCTCGAATCGCACAAGCTCAACACGGGGCTGGGCGAATTTGAAAACAGCATAGCGCAACGCATGGCGCAGCGCGCACCCATGCTCAAAGAGAAATACGGCATTACACTCTGCTTCATCGTGGCCAAGAAACAGCGCAAGGGATGCTACGGCGACAACGTGGAATATGTCACCATAAGCCGCACCGAGCGCAAACTGCTCAACCTGCGGCCTCTGCGGTGGCTGTGCCCCGTGCTGCTGCCGCACATCGACCTGCTGCACTGGACCAACCAGTTCTTCAAAATCAAGTTCCGCATTGCGCCCCAGCAAATCATCACCGTGCACGACGTGAACTTCATGCACAACGAGATAAGCGACCTGCACAAGAAGAAAAAACTGTGGGTAATGGCCAACCGCATGGCCAAGGCCACACACTTCACGTTCATATCCGAATTCACCCGATCTGACTTCGGCAAGCACTTCAACTTCGGCAAACCCTCGCGCGTGATAGTCAACGGCGTGACCAACCTCAACAACCATCCGCAATCCACCTACGATGCAACGCTCAAAGACATGGGCATTGAGCCGGGCTACCTTTTCCACATATCGCGGTGGTCGCGCAAGAAAAACGTGCATCTGCTCGTTGACATGATGCGCCACTTGCCCGGCGAACGCCTCGTGATAGCAGGCACGGCCAACGAGAAGTTCGGCCAGATGCTGCGCCAGCGCGCCATAGAAGCCGGCCACGGCAACATCACGTTTGTGGGCAAGGTGACCACCGCACAGAAAGCCGCGCTGCTGAGCCGCTGCAAGGGTCTGCTCTTCCCCTCGCGCAGCGAAGGGTTCGGCCTTCCCGTGGTCGAGGCAATGTGTTTCGGCAAACCGTCGTTCATCACGCGGCTCACGTCGCTGCCCGAAGTGGGCGGCAAAGAAGCCTACTACTTCGACTCGTTCGACCCTGCCGACATGGCAAAGACAGTGCGCGAAGGATTGGCTGACTTCGCCTCGGCACCCGAGGAAAAGGCCGAAAGACTGCGCCATCGCGCCGCACAGTTCGACTGGGACAAGGCCGTTGACGGATACATCGACTTCTATCTCGACATACTCGGCATCAAGCACTGATGCCGCAAAGATTTGGCACGGCAGAAAACAAGCCTTACTTGCGTTGCAAAGAAGCCTTGTTTGCACGTTAAAGAAGCCTTGTTTGGAATGCAAAGAAGCCTTAGTTGCGATGCAACTAAGGCTTCTTTTTTTACATGCATATATTTCTTTTTATTGGTGTCCGGTTAAAACTTTGCAACCGGCAAGTCCCGTAGGGTAGAGTGTTCAAAATTCAAAAGAAAGTTATTAGTGTCCGGTAAAAACTTTGCAACCGGCAAGTCCCGTAGGGACGACAGATTATAGCGCAGGGGCTTGCCCCTGCGTTTAT